>JAJRXF010000194.1 GCA_024276425.1 Actinomycetes bacterium
GGGTTATGGCCTCAATGAGAGCGGTTCGGCTGCGGTAGATCAAGTAAGCGACAAGGATCACACCGACGACGGCCAACCCTTTTCGAGCTTTGCTAACAAGGGGATGTGCCTGAATCTCCTGTAGGTTCATTGGGCTCCCTGGTTCGGTCCTAGCTTCATGATCCTGGAGAGACGGATCAAGGCCACTTCGTCGGAAAGCATCTGATCGAAGCAGCGCTTGGCTTGGAGACCGCGAAGTCTTAAGCTGGGGTGTTCGCCCGGCCCGAGGTGGGTGATGAACGCTTCGGTCAAGCCAGCATGGGAGGTGAACAGGAAGGGGGAAGGACCTTCGGTCAGGGATAGGAACTCCCTTTCCAGGGATCGCAGAGCTGGGGTGTCCAAGGTAAGGATTGGCTTGCCCGCTCGCAAGTACTGGTAGATCTTGAAGGGAACAACTCGTCTCGCCTTGTTCGTTGAGCCGAAGATCCCGACGCAAAGGCTGGCCTGGGCAATTTCTGCCTCAATGATCTCAGAGGAGGCAAGCTCGTCCAACCACTGGAGCTTGCTTGGCTGCCACCCGGCCAACAGTTGGCGAACAAGTTCTTTATCCTGACCCGTGCCGCGAACAATGAGTGGTATCAGAGCGTTTAGTTTCTCCGCTTCAAGATAGCTAGCGACCATGTTGGGGACCCCTTGAAGGGGAACGAAGGTCCCAACGAAGTAGGCGCACCCCTCGCGTGGGGTTCGAGCGGTAGGGGATTGTTCGAGTGTGGTCTGTTGGCTGCCGTTGGCCACTGGGGCCAGGGCGAGAGGACATGGTTGAAACTGTTCATGGGGAAGGCGAAGAAACCGCGCAAGGTGTTGGGCATTTTCCGCCGTATCGACGATACAAACGGACTTGGTGAGGCTGAAGCGCTCAAGTGCGATGATTGTTCTGGCCACCAAAGACCCGGAGCGAACTATGTTGCGATCCTGGATAAGGGTTTCGCTGATCGATATGAACACATCGGCGTAGATTCGGCTTCGTCGGTGCACGCCAAGGAGACGAAGGAGAACAAGAACCACCGGGGTGGGGTACGTCACGTAGACAAGATCTGGCCGCGAGCGGACCGTACGGACAGCGATTCCTAGGACTCCGGCGACGGTGCGCAGGCCGTAGGTCAGATAGGCCAAAACACCCTGACCGTTATGATCCTTCGGTTCTAGTCGGTTGACATCGACCTCGACCTGAACTCCGCGAAGCGATTGGAGTTGGGTCACCCGGTGTTTCACATTCGGGTATAGATCGTCCCAAGGTGAACTTCCGACAATGCGCAGCCTAGTCACGGTAGGTGCCGACGAGAATAAAGCCGTCTCCAAGGCGGCGGTTGCGAAACGGCAACTGGACTTTTGAGAACAGGGCGAGAACTGGTAGAGCAACCGAAGACAACAGCGAAACGGCGGGCGACCGGCTTACCCCGCTTGCGGCCGTTTTGACCGAGTCAGAGAGCTCGGTCGTTTCCTTGTTGGCGGCTCGGTAGTACACAAACTTCAGGGGTTGAATGAGGTTCATGAAGGGGAACCCAAAGTCGCTGATTAGAGGCTGCTCGACGCCAACTCCGGCGAGGAGATCGATAAGTTCGGTGTACTCATAGCGGCGGACATGGCCAGCCCATTCGTCCTGATGCTGCCACTTCTTCATATAGGCGGGGACGGACACGACGAGGGTTCCGCCGGGTCGAAGTGGGGCGAGGAGTTCCTGGACAAAGCCAACGTCGTCTTCGATGTGTTCCAACACCTCAAAAGCCATGACAACATCAAAACTGTCGGCGGCGAGAGCGGTCAGGTCTTCGACCAGTTCGATTCGTTTAGAGTTCTGGAAGCGCTGGCGTAGGTGGTTCCGTGCAGGCTCGGAGCTGTCGCAAAGGGTCAGTCTGGCTTGAGGTCGGGTGCCATGGAGGTAGCCTGCGACATCTCCCCTGCCCGGTCCGACTTCCAGGATGGAGTTCGCGGAAGACGGCAGGCCATCCAAAATGCTCTCCATCATGGCCAGCCGCAAAAGATAGCGGGGTGCCGGCTTCTCGACCTTGGCCCAAATTGTTGGATAGAAGCCCACGACTCCCCCTATCTCGTCGATTCTGGCGGAGTAGCATGGAACGGATCAGTTTCGGCTGACTTTCTCACGCCGCCGTAGCGTGAGACTTTTAGCTCCCGAAGAATCTTCTCCTGGTTTCGAGCGCTTCGGCCCAACATGTCGGCCAGGAGGCCAACAACGAAGATGATTAGGCCGAGAGAAAAGAGGTAGACACCAAGGATGCCAAGGGATGTATAGGGAGAGGTCTTGCCGGTGCGAAGCCAGTGGATTCCCACCAGGCCAGAGGAGGCGAACCCAAAGAGGAAAGGAGGCATGCCCAGAAGGGTGAAGAAGCGAAGCGGGGCGAAATCGCGAAACGAACGCAGGATGTTGACGGCCGAGTTCCCCAAGAACTGCCAAAAACTTGTCACAACGCGCGACGTTCGCTCCGGGAAGTATTTCACTTCGGTGGGGAGTGAAACAATGTCGAGTCGGTTGTAGGCCAGTAGCTGGAAAGACTCCTGGGTGTAGGTGTACTTGGAGTTGATATTCAACGCCAGCATCGCACGTCGATTGTAGGAACGGAAGCCGCAGGTGACGTCGGCGAATGGCTCGCCGCTGAGGCTGCCAACGATTCGCGCTCCCAGGCGGTTGGCTAGATACTTGCCGGCTGGCATGTTTTGAGGGCGGCGGCGTTCGCCGGTATGCGGGTCGGTGAACCGGTCGGCGGCGACGAAGTCGGCCTCATGGTTCAAAATTGGGGCCACGAAAAGTGGAATGTCCTCGGGGCTGAACTGCAGGTCTCCGTCAATGTTCACCGCAATGTCGGCCCCGCGGTCTAGGGCGATATTGATCGCTTCTTGGAAGCGGAACGCCAGGCGCTTCTGGGTCGCTCCTTCGATGACGATGGCTCCGTGCTCGCGAGCGATGTCCGCGGTACGGTCGTTGCTTCCGTCAGAGATGACAAGGACCTCCATTTCGGAAATGCCCTCAATCTGCCTGGGCATCCGGTCCAGGAGTTCACCAATGGTCTGTTCTTCGTCCTTGCAGATCGAGAACACGATCAGTTTTGTCATACATCCCGTCTTGTCTGGTGTCGTCGTGCGTTTCTCACTCCGATCACAGGTGGTGCATTACCTTAGTTATGACAGCGGGCTTGTTGGCGGAAGGCATTGCGGATCGTTATGGAGGCCGTGGGGCAGTCGGCTAAGGTCGCCGCTGTGCCCCATCTCGATCATGTTGCAACGGATGCTCAAGTCGTGAGCAATGTTGCCAACCCGGCCCGTGAACCCCAGACAGGATCCGGTGGCTGGATCCGGACTGCAGGAGTTTGGGCTGGGGCGATCTTTGTCTCCCTTTTAGCCTGGGTCTTTGCCTCCCCGGTCGGAGGAAGCCCGGACGAACCAGCCCACATGGCCTACGCCTGGGGACTCGCTACCGGTCAGGAGGTATTTGATGTGCCCCCAGGTTGTGACACCAGGACTCAAGCCTGTGTCACCGTGGTTGACACGCCGCTGGGGCTCATCCCCACACCCGGCTGTCACCAATTTCAACCTCAGGTCCCAGCCAGTTGTGAACAAGCTCGTTCCATCACCGCCCAGCCGTCATCCACTATCCGGTATCCGCCCCCGTACTACTACCTCGTCGGCTGGGCCATGCGAGTGGCTCTCAAGCTTGGGGTAGATGCCGAGGATGGCGGGTTGGTTGGTCGGGTGGCCTCGGCCCTTCTTGTCACCTCACTCTTGGCTCCGACGTTCGTGGTTGCGGTGAAGCGGCTGCCAACTCTGGTGCCTTTTATCCTGGTCTTGCTTAGTCCAATGACACTCTTCATGGGCGGGACAATCAATCCCAGTGGTGCCGAAATAGTTGCCGCCATCGCGGTGGCCGTTGGACTCGTTGCCTTCTCCCGGTCCCTGGAACTTGACCGCTGGACCAGTCTGAGTTTCGTGTATGGGATTGGGTGGCTCACATGGGCCAGGCCGTTGGGATTTCTATGGGCTGGGGCTGCGTTAGTTTTTGGTGTCCTCTATGTTGTTGCCGCCCACAAAGCGAAGCGACGCTTTCTAGAAACCGTGATCCGTCTGGGCAGGGTGCTGGTGCCGAGTGTGCTGCTGGTAATTACCGCAGTTGGGTGGTTTGTGTTCTCTTTGGAGGTCCGTAGAACTGATGGCAGCTCGGAGGTCTCGGTCCCCGATCCTGGTCTGGAACGCCTGGTGGCCGTACCTCTGCGTTGGGGAGGCATGTTGTGGGAGTCGGTCGGGGTGCTCGGTTGGCTTGACACCCAGTTGCCGAAGCCAGTTATGTTCACCATCATTGGAGTGGCGGCAACCATGATGGGTCTAGCGGCGGTTGGATCCCAAGAAAACACTCAACTCCGACGAATTACGTTGGTCTACCTTGGCGTCATTGTTGTCGGAATTAGCGCCATCATGTACCGAACCGCCTTCCTTTGGCAGGGTCGGTATGCCCTTCCCTCCCTGGCGATCGGGTTGCTGCTCTGGGGCGGAACGGCTTCGGACGAAGTCGCTCCCCAACTCCGCAAGCTGGGGATAGCAGCCTGGGTGGCTGCTTCGCTCAGCGGACTGTGGTTGGCGGCCCGCTATATGTACGGCATCCAGATTGGTTCGCGCTATCTGGTACCGAACTTCTCCGAGGATGCCCAGTGGCTCCCTGCCCCCGGTGGGATTGGCATGGTTCTTTTAGGTCTCCTTGGAGTTGCCGTGGTGCCATTCGCCCAATTCGTAACCTCGGCTCGAAATGAGCCGACTAGCTAGATCTCGTTGAGGTCGGTTGTGAGTTCCATTGCCTCAGCGCAATGCCGCGGTGGTTCGGGCACCTGGTCATTGGCCAGGTGCATCCGAAGCTCGGCACCACAACTTGAGCATCGATAAGTTAGTTTGACCCGGCGGAGCTCACCCGGTGGAGGAGGTTCGGGGACGGGGCGAGCGAAGGCACCGATGATGGACATGCCGGTGCCAAGAATGAGATATGCGGAGACGGTGGCGACGGCGACGCGCCAGGGCGAGTAGCCGAAGGCGATAAGGGCCAGACCCGCCCCAAGAGCTACCCAGCGAAGCAGAAGTTTTCGGCGACGCTGAATGGCAAGATCGCGCGACCTTGCCGAGGACTCAACGGGGGAGTCGTCGACATCAATGAGTTCAGATGAATCCATTGTTGGCTCGAAGCTAGACACTGCAAAAGACTCTACTACCCTGCGGTACTGTCAATTGCCGCGACAGCCAGGTTCGTGGCCCGATGAGAAGGTATCGCCATGCCTACGTCTGCCGAAATCTCTGCCGTGACCCAGAACATCACCATCCCAAAGGCGTTTCTCGCCAACGTGGCGCGTAACGGCGAGCGGGTAGCCCTTCGATGGAAGAACGATGATGACAGCTGGGGAGAGATTACCTACAACGAGTTTGCGGACCAGGTGGCCCGAGTTGCCGGCGGGTTGTCGGAGCGAGGTGTTGGTCGGGGCGATCGGGTCATGTTGATGATCCGCAATATGCCGTCGTTCCATGTGCTCGATGTCGCCTGCTTGTTCCTCGGGGCAACGCCCGTTTCCATCTACAACTCGTCCTCATCCGAACAGATCGCCTACTTGTGCAATGACGCGGGCGCTGTCATGGCCATTGTGGAGCATGAAGGGTTTTTCGCCGCCTTTCGTGATGCCCGGAGCGACATCTCAGGCCTGGAAACCTTGGGTTCGGTGGACAAAGTCGATGGCGCGCAGTTCTGTTTTGAGGATCTGCTAGCAAGCGATCCGATCGACCTTGAGGAGGCCTCGGGCACGGCCGAACCAAGCGACCTTGCCACCCTGATCTATACGTCGGGCACAACGGGTCCCTCAAAAGGGGTGATGTTGTATCACGCCAACATTTCCTGGACCGTTGAATGTCTACGGCTTGCCTTCAAGATGGAAGACCTTGCTGGCAAACGGATTATCAGTTACCTACCAATGGCCCACATTGCCGAGCGGGCCACCAGCCACTACCAGATGTTGTTTCTTGGGTATGAGACGACATGTTGCCCCGACCCGAAGCTGTTCCCGGCCTACGCAGCCGAGGTCCGGCCCAATGTTATGTTTGGTGTACCCCGAGTGTGGGAAAAGATCTATGGGGGCATACAGGCTGCACTGTCGGCGGATTCGGAGAAGGAAAAGGCCGTTCGGGAGGCCGTGGAAGCCGCGGCACCAATCGCGGAGAAGATGACGTTTGGAACGGCATCGGAGGAAGAGTTGGAAACGTACGCGTTCCTGGACGCCGTTGCCTTTACCCCCATTCGGGAACTGGTCGGTTTGGATCAGTTAGATTCGGCCATCACCGGAGCGGCTCCGATTCCGGCCGAGATCTTGTCCTGGTTCCGGACCATTGGCGTGCCGTTGTCTGAGATCTACGGCCTTTCAGAAACAACCGGTCCCTTGACCTGGGAGCCGTATCGGGTCAAGCCTGGATATGTGGGCGTTGCCGCCCCTGGTATGGAGGTGAAGTTGGCCGAGGACGGTGAGGTGATGTGCCGTGGTGGCAACGTTTTCCGTGGCTATTTGAACCTGCCGGAGAAAACGGCCGAGGTTCTGACCGAGGACGGTTGGTTTCACACCGGTGACATCGGGGAGTTTGACGACGAGGGTTATCTCAAGATCGTAGACCGTAAGAAGGAACTCATTATCACCGCCGGAGGCAAGAACCTGTCGCCTGCCAACCTTGAGGCCGCCCTGAAAATGATCCCCCTGGTCGGCCAAGCCTGCGCCATTGGTGACCAACGGCCCTTTGTTTCGGCTCTCGTCGTGCTTGATCCGGACATTGCTCCCCAGTGGGCGGCTAGTCGGGGAATCGAATATGCCTCCCTGAGTGATTTGAGTGAACATCCCGATGTGGTGGCAGAGATCGAGAGTGGGCTTAAGGAGTCGATGGCGGCGTTTAACCATGCTGAGTCGGTGAAGCGAGTCACGATTTTGGGCGATGAGTGGCTACCCGATACTGATCTCTTGACCCCAACCTCTAAGCTGAAGCGGCGCGGTATCCACGCCCAGTTCTCGGCGGAAATTGAGGCGATGTACGCCTGAGCTGGCGATCCTCGAACATGTTCGGCCCCTAGATGCTTCCTGGTCACAATCACCGAACTAGCGATTGCCCAAGCCGGATGAGGCGCCTCCTGATCTTGGTGTTGGTTGCCGGCTTGTTTGTAGCGGCCTGCTCTCGGGACTCGGGCATTTCGGAGGCCGATCACGCCCTGGCCACCCAAGCGGTTTCGCTCAGCGCCAGCTTGGCTGGCATTGAGTTGACGGCGCCGGATCGGGTTTGTGTCGTTGATCGCTTGTCCGCCCAGGAGGCAACTGAATTAGGCACCTTGTACGAAGGAAACGACGGGGTGTTGGCTTTGACGGACGACTTGAGTAGCAGTGTTGCGGATGCCGTGGTCGCCTGCGTCGGAACTGACACCATGATTCGGTCCGGGATGCTGGCTTTCGCCGGAGATGTTTCGGATGAATCCCTAGCCTGCACGGGCGATCGTTTTGATCGGCAGTTACTGGGTGAGTTGATCTCATCGCTCATGGAAGGTAAAGGTCAGATGTCAACCGAAATCGAAATCGAAATCAATCTGGTTCTGGGAGTGTGCCTTAGCCCAACAGAGTTGCTACGCCTGCATCAGAACTGATTGGGGCGTCTTACCTGGTCGTTTCGCTTGAGAGGAAGTTTCTTCAGAGTGCCAGGGGAGCGGAAGCCCGTTCTTGCTAGTGGCTAAAGGTTCCTCGTTTGATTCGTTGGACTTCCATCATCTCTGTCTCATGGGCACCCGAGACGACAACATCAGGGTCGGGCACAAAATCTACTTTGGTGTCCCTCCCGTCGTAGTCGATGGCATTCAGAATGACCCGCATGGCGTTGAGTCGGGCAAGGTGTTTGTCGCCGGACCGGATAATGGTCCAGGGAGCGACATTGGTATGGGTTCGCCTCAACATCTCGTACTTGCGTTCGGTAAATTCGGGCCACAGTTCTTGTGCCTGCATGTCGATCTCACTGAGCTTCCACTGCCGGAGTGGATCATCGCGGCGTCGTTCGAACCGTCGCAACTGCTCCTTCTTCGTGACGGAGAAGTAGAGCTTGACCAGAACGGTGCCTTGGCGAACGAGATCCTTCTCAAACCCAGTAACTCCGCGCAGGAAATTCTTGTGCTCTTCGGGAGTACAGAATCCAAAGACTGGTTCGACCATTCCCCGGTTGTACCAGGATCGGTCAAACAGGACCATTTCTCCTCCCGAGGGAAACTCGGCCACATAGCGCTGAAAGTACCATTGGCTGCGCTGCTCCTTGGTCGGTTTACCCAGGGCGACAACCCGGTAGTGCTTTTCGTTCATGTAGCGGGTAACTCGGCGGATGGTTCCGCCCTTTCCTGCAGCATCTCGCCCTTCGAACAACACGATCATTCGGTTGTTGTTCTCTTCCATGTGTCGTTGGAGTTTCAACAATTCGACTTGGAAGGGCACCAACTGTTGGTCTTGGCGTTCTCGACGAATCAGGCGTTCAATCTTGGGGTCAGAACTCTCGTTCACGACCAACTCCAGTCTAGGTGTTTGGGCGATGGGACGACCCTGTCCTTGTCGGCGGTTCGACGGCTGAATCAACCTATGGCACCCTGAACGCTTAGGACAGAGCATTTCATCCCGATTGGGGACAGTATGAGCGACGATTTTTTGGTACCCGACCAACCGGCCGGGCCGGAGAACTACACCAAGGGCGGGCGGTTAAAGAAGAGTTTTTACGAGGCCGAACTAGTTCGCTTGCAGGAGGAACTCGTCAAACTCCAAGCCTGGGTGTCCAGCTCGGGTCTGCGGGTGCTTATCATCTTCGAGGGTCGGGGGTCGGCAGGCAAGGGTGGGGTCATCAAGCGCATCAGCGAGCGGACCAGCCCTCGAATTGTTCGGACTGCAGCCCTGCCAAAGCCCACCGACCGTGAGCGGACCCAGTGGTACTTCCAGCGTTATGTTCCACACCTACCTGCGGGCGGAGAGATCGTGATGTTTGACCGGTCTTGGTACAACCGTTCCAATGTCGAGTGGGTCATGGGTTTTTGTACTGAGGACCAGCATGAGGAGTTCCTACGTTCCTGCCCCCAGTTCGAACGCATGTTGGTGAGGTCGGGAATTATCGTTCTGAAGTATTGGTTCTCGGTCAGCTATGAGGAGCAGGGCCGCCGCTTCCGAGCTCGTAACCAGGAGCCGATCAAGCGGTGGAAACTCTCGGATATGGATTTGGAAGAGCACCGCCTCTACACCAAGTACTCAATGGCCAAGGACACAACCTTCCAGTACACCGATATCAAGCAATGCCCGTGGTTTGTGGTGCCATCAGATGACAAGCGCCAGGCTCGTCTGAACTGCATAAGCCACATCTTGTCTTCCATTCCCTATGAGGACGTTGTTCCCGATCCGGTTGCAATTCCGGAGCGGGAAGAGATGGCCTACATCCGTCCGCCAATGCGGGAACAGACATTCGTACCAATGCGGTACTAGGTCGCGTTGGTGGGACCTGTGCCCTTTGGCCGTGACTCTGCCGGTGGTTGGAATGCCGCTAGCGAAAGAACCATGAACGCCAGAACGGGAAGGAGCACTCCACCGATGGATGCGGCACCCAATAGGGCGAGGGGGACCAGCAGGCCAGTCGCCACGGCTCGCGCCCGGTGGGCACGCCTTGGTGTTGAGAAAAGGAACGGCAGGGCCACGATCGCCACTGGCACTGCTACCACCAGCAAAATTCGAGGCCCCTCATCGGCAAAGAGGGAACTGCGAGTGATGACTTCGGGGCCTCCAGCGGAGTCCTCTGAGGAAGTAGACCCTAGGGGAGCAAAGACAATTCCGATTGCCAGAGCCATCATCAGGGCCACGGCGAGGAGGTTCCAGGTGCGAGCCGATGTCTGGAGAATTCGCTGCCTGAGTGCCACCGCTGGACCCCATCCGTATTGGGTGCCCGGAACTGTCCCCGGAGAAGCTCAACCTATCCGGCTGGATTGTTAGTAGCCCGCTTCTCGATCAATGGCCCGTTCCGGAGTCTGTCCGGCCTCCAGCGAGGCCATACTCGTCAGCAAAACCTTGACCAGACGGTCAACATAGTCGGTGCTGAGTCCAGCCGAGTGGGGCGAAATCACCAGATTCGGGACATCCCACAAGGGTGAGTCCTCCGGCAGAGGTTCGGGCTCGAACACATCCATCGCCGCCCCCATGAGTTGCCCGCTGGCCAGAGCACCGACCACGGCGTCGATGTCGGTCACCCCGCCCCGGGACACATCAACCAACAGGCTGCCATGGTTCAAAGCTGCCAGTTCCTCCGGTCCGATGAGGCCCCTGGTTTCGTCGGTTAGCGGTGTGATGACAACGACGGCATCGGCCCCCGTGAGGGCCTTGAGGCGATCTCGAGGGGTGACGACAAGCTCGACTCCAGCAGTGTCGGCCCCGGACCGTCGTACCCCGGTAGTTCGCATGCCCATAGCGTTCGCGAGGCGAGCGACACCCTGTCCGATTGTCCCAAGCCCCACGACGCACAAGGTCAGGCCCTCCAGCGACTTCTTGGGAAACGAGGTTCGCCATTGGTGGAGGTCTTGTTGGCGGGTGAGGGTAGGAAGTCCGTAGGACATTGAAAGCAACTGGGCCAAAACGAACTCAGGCATGTGGGGTTCGTGAATTCCTCCAGCGTTGCAGATCGTCACGTCATCAGAAAGCTTCTTAGCTGGCAACAGCGAGTCGGCCCCGGCGCCGGGCAATTGGATCAGGCGGAGCCGGTGGGCCCGGTGCCACTGATCCTTGGGCATCTTGAACCCGAACAGGACCTCGATGTTGCCAATGGCGTCGCTGAATTCTGCTTCATCCTTCAGGATCACCAACTCAAACTGGTTGAGGGCCTCGGTCGTCTGATCGCTAATGTGACTCAGTAGTCGTTCGCCATAGACGTGAATGGTTTGGAACTGGCGCAAGCTGGCCTACCTCCTTCATTTGGTCGGCTCTTGGTTGGACGGTGGTCAGATCCTTTGGAAATGTCCTGGCTCAACCTCGGTTGCCTCGGAGCGGTCGATCATTCGTTTGAGGTGAAGTTGAGCGGTCCGGCGCTCGACCGCGTCCAGGAAGGAGCTTTCGACGTGGGAGCGGTAGACAAAGCGGTGCGCAATCATGTCGCGGAGGGTCCGAGGCTCGACCAAGAACTCAAGCATGGCCTGATGACGTCTCCCGATGACGGCCTGGAAATCATCAATCATCTTTAACAGGGTCGAGCGACCCTCAATGATGCCCTTGTGGTGGAAGGTGACGTAGTGGCTGGCCTCCTCTTGGCGAACCTTGTCCAGGCTTTGCTCGAAGTCATCCAGGCTGCTGAACACGTCTCCGTAGTAGGGGCCGAATCCACTGAGGTCGATGTCGGACATAAAGAACACGCCACTGGAGGCCCGGAAACCACTGTGGCCTTTTGTGTGACCCGGGAGGTGGACTGCTTCAACCGTCACCCCTCCACCAAGGTCGAAGATGTCGCCGTCAACAAAGCCACTGGCATCTGGGCGAGCCACGAAACTGAAATCCTTTGTGACCTCTTGACCAAAGGTTTGGCGCGCCTCGCCCTCTAAGCCGTATCCGTCGAGTAGGCCTTTCAGAGACTGAACGCCGGCGATGTCATCCCGATGAATCTGTAGCTTGGCCGTTGAGAAAAGCCCATTGCCAGCCACATGGTCCTCATGTGAGTGACTGTTTAGAACCAGGTCGATGTCCAGGGGTGCGCCACCACGCTCAACCACGGTGACGGAGGGATCGATAATCAGGGCCTCGGACGCACCCCTGACCACCATCGAGTTGCCGGAGGGGTAGGCCCCCTTCTTGGCTCCTGCCAACACACTTACCGACTCCGTGAGCACAACTTCGTCTTGGCCCCAATCGACAATCATGCCCAGAGATTACCGGTCGGCTCGCCGGTGCGCGAATCTGTGGGGGTGTCTGATCTTGTTTGGCAAAGCCAACCGAACCTTCGTCGCCCACTTCTCCTCCTGGCCTTCTCCGGTCTTTTCGATGCAGCGGAGGCCGCCAGTGACGCCTTGGCCTGGATCCGAGACCGCAGTGAATCGACCGAGATCGCCGAGATTGACCCCGAGCAGTACTTCAACTTCCAGGAGGCCCGGCCGGTCATTCGATCCGATGGTTCGGGCGGACGAACCCTGACCTGGCCGTCGACCAAAGTGTTCGCCTGTCGGACCGAGGGTGTTCGGGACTTGGTCATCATGACCGGGGTCGAGCCCCATCTGCGATGGCGGACCTTTGCTGATCAGATAGTAGAAGTAGCCCGCCGGAGCGGAGCGGAGATGGTCATCACCGTTGGGGCCATGGTTTCCATGGTTCCCCATACCCGGCCCCTGACGGTTACGGGATCGGCCGCCGATGCGGAACTTGCCGAGCGGCTTTCCCTGGATCGGCCCAGCTATCAGGGTCCAACTGGCGTTGTTGGAGTTCTCAACCAGCGGCTGTATGAGGCTGGCCTTCCCGTGATTTCCATCCGGGTGGCGGTTCCTCACTATGTTCCCTCGCCTCCAAACCCGAAGGCCACCAGGGCCTTGCTTCGTCGGCTTCAGCAGACGGCTCGCGTTCGTACCCACTACGAAGAGTTGGACGCCGCAGTCACGGAGTGGGTTCAGCGCATGGATGCCGCAGTTGCAGGAGATCGAGAGGGGGCAGACTATGTTGCTCGGCTCGAAAAGGAAGTCGATTCCAACGAGTCGCTCTTGCCATCGGGGGATGATCTGGCGGCCGAACTCGAAGCATTCTTGCGTGACCGTCCAAGCAAGCCTGACGACTCTGGTCAGGACTCCGAGTAGGTTCCCGGCGCTGGTATCCCTAGAGGGCTGTCAGTACGTCGGTGGCATGTTGACGTAACCAGTGGTCGGCCAAAACCAGCAGGGTCATGGCCTCAACCATCGGTACCGCCCGCGGCAGGACACAGGGGTCGTGTCTGCCCTTGGCTGCGAGTTTCGTTGGTTGATTGTCAACGGTGACGGTGTCTTGTTCGGAGGAAATGGTGGCTGTTGGTTTGAACGCCACGCGTCCAAGCACGGTGGCACCACTAGTGATTCCACCCTGAATCCCACCGGAATTGTTGGACTCGTGGTGGGGTGCACCGTCTGGCCCTGGCACGAAGGGGTCGTTGTGGCTGAGGCCGGTCATTCGAGTGCCAGCAAAACCGCTGCCAATCTCGAACCCCTTGGCTGCTGGCAAAGACATCATTGCCTTGGCCAGGTCGGCTTCCATCTTGTCAAAAACTGGTTCGCCGAGCCCAGCAGGAACATTGCGGGCAACGAAGGTCACCACTCCGCCAAGGGAGTCACCATCGCTTCGAGCTTGTTCGATCGCCGTCGTCATAGCGGCAGCCGCTGCGGGGTCGGGACAGCGGGTCGGGTCGGATTCAACCTGGTTCAGAGTCACAGTTTCAGGATTAATGGTGGCGTCAATGCCGTGGACCTGGTTCACCCAGGCCAGAACCTCAATGTTGGCCACGGTGGCGAGCAGCTTGCGAGCGACCGCTCCGGCCGCCACCCTGGCGATGGTTTCTCTAGCCGAGGAGCGGCCGCCACCGCGGTGGTCTCGGATTCCGTACTTGGCTCGATAGGTCCAGTCGGCGTGGCTGGGTCGGTACAGGCCCTTGAGGTGGTCATAGGCCCCAGGGTTCTGGTCGGCATTTCGGACCATCATGGCTAAGGCCGTTCCGGTAGTGTGCCCCTCAAAGACACCGGACAGGATTTCGACCGTGTCGGCTTCCTTGCGTTGAGTCACGAGTTTGGACTGTCCGGGGCGACGGCGGTCCAGATCATGCTGGATTTCCTCGTGAGTGATGGCTAGGCGGGGCGGGCATCCATCGACGATGACCCCGACGGCCGCTCCGTGGGATTCGCCGAAGGTTGTCAGGCGGAAGAGTTGACCAAGGGAACTGCTCACGCTGCAGAGCGTAGTAGGAGGTTGGCGTCACCGGGGGTGAGGAAGGTGAGAAGGGGATGTCCGATAGGATGGTGCTGTATGGATGCCCACGCCTCGTCCCGGATTCGGGTCTGGATCGACCAAGATCTGTGCACGGGTGACGGGATCTGCATGGACCACACGCCCGATGTCTTCACGATTCTTGAAGACGGCATCGCCTACGTTGTTGAAGAAGGTGAGGTCCTCAACGATCCCGGTGGATCTCGCTCAGTTGCCACGGTGCCATGGCACCGGGAGCAGGCGGTTATCGACTCGGCGGGCGAGTGTCCGGGGGAGTGCATCTTCATAGAGGTTGAGGATCTAGGCAAGTTGGTTCCCGGCTCTCAGCCCTCAACCAGCCGTATCCGGTCCTAAGACCGCCAGAACAGAGGCTAGGGCGGGGAAGACGAGGCTGCAGGGTAGGCCTCGCCCAGGGGTAAGGGGTCCTTGAGATCGGAACAGATGGTCTCCACCAGAGCGGCGACGGCCGCTGGATGTTCGCCGGGAACGGTGCGCAGAATCTGATGGACGTCCGGTAGCGGGGCGAGGCGCGCACCCCGGCTCCACTCCACCACATGCCCATCGAGGTAGCGGCGCGCAAGAATAGTGACTCCGATCCCAGCGGCGACCGCAGCATGCACGTCACGAGATGACGAGCCGGAGAAGGCCACCCTCGACTCGATTTGTTTCTCCGCCAGACTTGGCTGGCTGAACTCCCGGTAGAAACAGTGTGCGCCAAAGTCCACGAGGGGGACGAGCCCTTCCTCGAAGGGTTGGTCATAGCTAGTGGCCCAGCAGAGCTCTTCGGTCCACAGGACAGTGTCTTCCGGTCGGATGTCCTCGCTTGCCGCTTGGAAGATGGCAAGATCGATCTTGCCGTCCTCGACCCACTGGATGAGCTGGCCGCTGTGATCGGTAATGAACTCGACCGATGCCATTGGGTGGCGCAACTTGAACGTTCCAAGCATGGTGGCGACCTGTCTGGCATCGACCTCCCCGTTCGTTCCGAGCCTGACTGTTCCGCTTAAGTCCGTGCTTGAGAGTCGAGCGACGGCCCGGTCGTGAATCTCCACGATCGTGCGAGCGTCATCCATGAGTGAGCGACCGTCACGGGTTGGTCGCAACGAGTGGCCGTCGCGGATGAGTAGTGGGCGCCCGACTCTTTGTTCCAACCGTTGGATCTTTCGGCTGACCGCAGACTGGCTGAGGTTCAACCGCGTGGCTGCTTTGGTCATCCCGCCCGCATCGAGAACTGTGAGGAGCGTCCGGAGAGATTCAACGTCCAAGTGCATGAGCTGAGCGTAGCGGCTGAATCATGACTGAAACGCATTAAAACTACGTCAATGTGTCGCTTGTGTCATGCCAGGCCGAGGCGGAGAATCATCTCATGGTTTCCTCTGCTCAACTTTTAACAGGACAGCCCCATCGTCCTCGGTTCTCTCCCCAGCAATTCCGCGAACTAGTTGGACCGGGGTATCAAGTAGGCATTGTCGGTGAGGGCGTCTTGGGCATGGCTTCAGCCCCGTATTACCAAGACCGCAACCGAGCGAAGCTAGGTCGTCAGCAGAAGTTCCCGAAGACCCCGAATCACAAACGTCGGATGATATTGCGGCTCTTGGGCCAGGCTCAACGACGGGAAGCGCTGCACCAGCCCTTCGAGGGAGACGGCAATTTCTTGCCGTGCTAGTGGCGCACCAACACAGAAATGGATGCCTCCACCGAAGCCAATATGGGAGGAGTCCCCTCGGCCAATGTCGAACCGGTCGGGATTGCTAAAGCGACGAGGGTCTCGTTGGGCCGAACCAAAGAGCATGGCGATCTCGTCACCAATCGGGATTGTTTGACCGGCAATCTCGACTCCTTCCGCCAACACCCACCGCTCGAACAAGTGCAGAGGCGAATCCCAGCGCAGCAGTTCCTCGACTGCGGTCTTCGCATCGACTTGACCGCTCATGAGGCGTTCCCACTGGTCCGGATGTTTCAGCAAAGCTCGCACGCCGTTTCCCAACGTGTTGACCGTTGCCTCATGTCCTGCCTCCAACAACACCATGGTGGTGGACACGATCTGATCTTCGGTCAAGGTGTCTCCCTCATCCTCGACCTGGACCAGGGCTGAAATCAGTAGCCCATCTGGATGCTTACGCTTGTGGGCGATTAGCGAGCGGGTGTAGTCGATGTATTCAGCCGCTGCCTGGTTGGCGGCAATCTTGGTGGCCTCATCCGATTCCAGCTCATACATTTTGACAATGTCATGGGACCACCCCAGTAGTAGCTCGCTGTCGGACCTTGGTACCCCCAACATGGAACAGATAACGGCCACAGAGTAGGGCTGGGCGTAGTCTCTCAAGAGGTCGAAGGTGCCGAGATCCTGGCAGTCGTCCAGCAACTGGGCGGAAAGGCTCTCGATATTGGGCCGCAGGGCCGCGATCGAACGCGGGGTAAAGACCTTGGAAACTAAACGACGCAATAGGGTGTGATCCGGTGGTTCAAGGCAGAGCAGCGACCATTGCTCGTGCTGATGAAATGAACTCCAGCGAGGGTCAGGCTTGGTTCGGCCGATTTCTTCATGGTCAAAGAGATGGCTGTAGCTTCGCCCGAGGCGCCGATCTCGAAGTGTTGCGGCAATGTCATGGAAGCGGGTAAGCACCCATTGGTGGGAGCGTTCGTTCCAGAATATGGGGGTGGCCTCACGGATCTGGTTGAGAACGGGATATGGGTCAGCAATGAAGTCGGGGTCTTGTGGAGCAAACCTAACAATGAGCGAATCGAGACTGGACACGGCCCAAGCGTAGTGGTGACACCGGGTGCGCTCGAATCAAGCTTGGCTTGAGTTAGGAATTGATGCTCGTGGCTAAGGACACACTCCAGGGTTTCTACTAGCTTGGAAATTTGCTGCCAAGCCACAATGACTCGGCGGCAATTCACACCAATAAGGGGACCCCATGGCCAAACAAACGAAGATCCTGCTGGATGAATCCGAAATGCCAACCAGTTGGTACAACATTGTTCCCGACCTTCCCGAGCCACCTCCTCCCGCCCTGCATCCAGGTACTCACGAGCCAGCCGGCCCAGAGGACTTTGCTCCTCTGTTTCCCATGGACCTCATTCTTCAGGAGGTGTCGATGGATCAGTACATCGAGATCCCTGAAGAGGTACAGGACGTCTACAAGTTGTGGCGCCCCTCCCCGCTTTTTCGGGCTCACCGGTTGGAGAAGATGCTCGATACGCCAGCCCACATCTACTACAAGTACGAGGGGGTAAGTCCCGCCGGTTCTCACAAGCCGAATACGTCGGTGCCCCAGGCGTTCTACAACAAGAAGGCGGGTGTCAATCGCCTCACTACCGAGACCGGGGCCGGTCAATGGGGCACAGCCTTGGCTTTTGCTTGTTCGTTGTTCGATATGGAGTGTGAGGTCTGGCAGGTGAGGGCCAGCTATGACCAAAAGCCCTATCGCAAGGCGATGATCGAGACCTTTGGCGCCACCGTACATCCCAGTCCTTCGGACCTGACCGAGTCGGGTCGAGCCGTCCTGGCCGCCAATCCGGACTCTCCGGGAAGCCTCGGAATTGCCATTTCCGAGGCGGTGGAGATGGCCGCACCTCACGAAGACGTTCGCTATGCCTTGGGGAGCGTGCTCAACCATGTTCTCATGCACCAAACGATTATTGGCGAGGAGGCACTCTTGCAGTTGGCCAAGGTTGGTGAGACCCCGGACGTCATCGTTGGCTGCACGGGAGGTGGCTCAAACTTTGCTGGCCTGAGCTTCCCATTCCTGCGGGAGAAGATGGCGGGGAGGATGAACCCGACCATTCGTGCGGTTGAGCCAGCGGCCTGTCCGACATTGACTCGGGGGACCTACGCCTATGACTTTGGCGATACGGCCGGTCTTACCCCGTTGATGAAGATGCACACCTTGGGTCATGATTTTGTACCAGATCCGATTCACGCTGGCGGCCTTCGATACCACGGCATGTCGCCTCTGATTAGCCATATCTACGAACTTGGTCTTATTGAGGCTATATCCATTCCACAGACCGAGTGTTTCGCTGCCGGGGTCACCTTTGCCCGCAACGAGGGAATTGTACCTGCTCCGGAGCCGACCCATGCTTTGGCCGCCGCTGTCCGTGAGGCAAACAAGGCCAAGGAAACGGGTGAGGAGACCGTTATTTTGACTGCCCTTTGTGGGCACGGTCATTTGGACATGGCGGCCTATGCTCAGTACCTCACCGGAGACATTGTCGACCATGACTACCCCGAGGAGAAGGTGCAGGATGCCTTGTCTCGGCTGCCTCAAGTCGGATGACTATCGGAGTGCCTAATCACGATCGTGGCTAGCAAAAGCAAGAGGATTGAGTAACGATGACCGACAAGCAGGATCTCCCGGATCCGATTGAGGATGAGGCGGCCGAACAGACTCTTGCCGAGGAGATTGCTGTGGCTGATCAGGTAGCAGCGGAGGCAGCTGCTGCTTTGGCGAAGAAGGACGATGACGACGGGGATCGCGGTTCTGTCGTGGCCGGCTGGGCTTTCCTTGGGCTCATCTTCGGGATTTTTCTGGCGTTGGTCTTTTGGGCCTACAACTTCGATGGCGGGGTTGAGTCTGTTGCCGCTCCGGTGACCACCGAGGTCCCAGCGGTACAGCTCACACCCTCTAGCGTCTTGTTTACCGCGTCAGAAGAAGGTTCCGTTATCCTCAGCGGTGCGGTTCCCGATGAGGGGGCGCGTCGCCAGCTTGTCGAGGCAGCAACCAGCCTGTTCGGGTCGGGTAACGTCACCGACGATCTAGTCGTTGACAGCGCCGTGACCCTCGCTGGGGGCACAATCAACACGGTGGGGACCGTTCCCAATGGCGACCAGAACATCGGTTCGCTCGTTCGCTCGGCCAAGCAGTTGGGACTCAGCGAAGGCAATCTCGATGTGGTCTTTAGCGAGTTGGTGCTCACTCCTGTTCAGGCGACCGCAAATCTGGCCACCAATAGCGTGAGTTTGTCGGGAGCATTCCCCGAGCAGGGTGCTATCGATGCGCTCATTGCCACAGCCAGTGACGTGTTTGGGGTGGACAACGTTGACGCCGCCGGACTATTCATCGACTCGAGTACGACAATGCAAGGGGCCAGCTTGCTGGTTACGGGAGTGCTTGACGCGGGGGATAGTCGAGGAGAGCAGTTGGCCTCTGCCCTCGGAGGCTCGTTGCCAGGAACAACCATTGACTCCTCAGGGCTAGCCGTCGACACGAGCCCTGAGGCTCTCAGTCGACTGGAAGCCAAGCTCCGGGTAGCCGTCGAACTGAACCCGATCCTGTTCACGAGCGGTAGTGCCGAAATTGACGATCTCAGTTCTGCCATCTTGGAACAAGTCGCCAACGCGGTAAAGGCTGCCCCGGGGATTCCCGTTGAGGTGGTAGGACACACCGATGCTCAGGGAGCTGAAGATCTCAACCAGCAGCTATCGGAGAGCCGGGCGACTGCGGTTGTTGACCGACTTATCGAGTTAGGGGTTGATCCTGTCCGACTGACGGCTAGGGGGGCAGGAGAGTCCGAACCGATTGCTGACAACGGAACTGAGGAGGGTCGGGCGGCCAATCGCCGGATCGCCTTCGAGTTTGCTGGAGCGGCGGGCTAAGGGTCGAGTTCTATCCCTCGGTGGTAGTCGTCGTCTCCACTGAGGGGTCGGTATTCTCCTCCGGTTGAGTGGTTGTTGTTTCCAGTCGTAGCCGTTCGATGAAGAACACATCGACGGTGATGTCGCTGTTTGCAATCTCAATTAGGTCTAACACGAGTGGGGTTGTCTCCGGTTCTTCAACTCCAACCAGTTCAATCTCTGCCTTCTTGCCGTCGAAATTGAATGATCGAACGGTCAGGCTTCGCTCGGATGCCCAATCATTGAGGCGATCGCTCATAAGGCCCTGGCGAACTTCGAGTGGGTCAGGGGGGGTGGTGCCTTCGGCCAGAACGGTCCGTTCGGTCCAGTTGACGCGGGCTGCCAGAGTCCTATCCAACTCGTTGTCAAACAAGGTGAGGAGGTCAATGAGGCGGGGTTCTGAGCCAACGCCAGCCACATCAACGCGCACTGAGATCGGCACGTCGTCAAAGTTGATGTCAATTTGTGTCTCGGAATCTGCCACGTTGGACTCGGTGAGCCAGCGGCTGACGAGGCCCTCGATATCGGCCTGAAGGACCTCCTCATCGGTGATGACGCTGGTTGTGGTCGCGGCAATGGTTGTTGTGGTGGCCTTTTCTGTTCTTATCCACTGGATGGATGGAACCAAGCCAAAGGAGCGCTGGAGATCGTCGCGAAGGTCGGCGTCATCGGGTGGATAGTCGACACCCTTCAGTTCGACAAAGAGGCGGCCTGCTTCCTCATCGAACCGGATACTTGGGACGAGGTCGCGTTCGTCACCCAACCAGTTTCGTACGATTCCTAGTGCTTCGCTACGTTGATTGGAACTTTCGGCCGCGGTAACACTGGCTTGGAAGAGTGGGATCGCAATGGCGACGACGACCGCGCCGGCGATGACGGTGGCTGCTCCCAAACGCAATGAGGTGGTAGCCAGTCGACGGGGTGGTACAAAGCCGGTCACTACGAACACAATGACGCTGGCCAAGATGATGGCGGCCAGGTTGGTGACATAAAGCAAGAGCGCACCAAGGGCGTCGCTCATCTGGCCAGCTTCGAGCATGATGCCAACGGTGGCGATTGGAGGAACGAGGGCGACGGCGACGGCGACGCCGGGAAGGGAGGCGGAGGCATCCTTGCGCACGGTGGCATAGGAGCCGGCGGCACCTGCGGCTAGTGCGACAACAAGATCCTTGAGGTCTGGGCTGGTGCGGGAGATTACTTCGTCGGCCAGATGATCGTTGCCGATTCTGGTCGAGAGTAGGTAGGCCAGGACGATTGACCAGAGGGAGGCCAGGATGACTTTGGTAAAGGACCAAAAGGCTTTCTTGAACAGGGCCATCGACATGGTGGCTGCAGTGGCAAGAACCGGGGTCATCAAGGGTGCCAATAGCATGGCGCCAATGACGACGGCGGCGGAGTCGGCCGCCAGTCCCATCACGGCAACAATGACCGAGAGGGTCAGCATGACGGTGAAGCGGAAGCCCCAGTGAGGGGTACGAGAGATGGCGAGATCGGCCATGACCCGGCGCCGCTCTTGGGGTTCGAGATAGCGATGCCACCACTCCCGCTGACGGGTGGGGCCGAGTGAGGCTGGCTTTGCGGTTTGGCTCATACAGTTCTCACGTAGTATCGACGATTCGGAAGCATTCGGCGTGGCTGCCCGGGGGCAACCCGCCCGCCTTGGCGGCCTCGCTGGCCCACTCTCTTAGGAGGTTGTCCATCTTGTCAGGTTCGTCGAGTTGGCTCTTGTGACACAACAGCGCCTCGACTTTCTGCTCGATGGTGCCGGTGATATCGATATAGATGTTGGGTTCGTCGGTTCCACTGAGCCACACTTCGGGGACCGTGTGAGGCTCTAACCCCTCCTCGTTCATGAGTTCGGGAAAGGCGAAACGGTTCCGGGCATCGGGGTAGATTGCGTTGAGGGTGGCTTCCCCGGTGGCGAGGTGGTCAGGGTGACTGGAGTACATTCGGTCAAGCCGTCGAACGGGCGATTGGGTGACGACCCTGTCGGGCCTAACTTGGCGGATCACTCGGGCGATTGCCTTTCGCAGCGTCAGGTCGGCAACGACCGCGCCGTCCGGGAAGCCAAGGAAATGAAGTTCGGTCACCCCAACCCTCTTGGCTGCAGCGGTCTGCTCTCGTTTTCGGATCTTGGCCATCTCTGTGCGGGGTAGTGATGGGTCGTCTCCACCGGCTTCACCGCTCGTTACCAGACAGTACACGACTCTGTGGCCGTCCCCAGTCCAAACGGCGGTCGTGCCGGCGGTACCGAAGTCAAGATCGTCGGGGTGGGCGGCGACACACAAGACGGTTAGTGGTTTGAACTGCTCCTTCATTGGACCAAGCTATCCGCAGCGGCCAAGATGGCACATGACCAAGATGTCCAAGGATGAACGAGAGAACTTTCTGGCCCGCCCCCATGTCGGGGTGCTGGGCATTGAACGCGAGGGTCGTGGCCCCTTGACGGTGCCGATCTGGTATGGATATGAGCCGGGTGGGGATCTGCGTATCCTTACCAATCCGGAGTCGCTGAAGGCGAGGTTGATTGCTAAAGCTGGCCGTTTCAGCCTTTGTGCTCAGTCCGAGTCACTTCCGTACAAGTATGTGATGGTCGAGGGCGAGGTGATCGAGACTCGCGCCTGTGATGTCGAGGCTGATGCCCGCCCGATGGCTCACCGGTATTTGGGTTCGGCCGCTGGCGATCAGTACATCGACGGCGGTGATGACAGCTCCAGCGTCGTCATCACTATCCGCCCAACCCATTGGTATTCCGTCGACTACGGCAAGTCCTAAGGTTCCGGGTTCGTACTTGTCCCAACCATGTCCGTTCCGCGTCCCGTTTGGGGGACGCGGAACGGACACGCTTGAAGAAGTTCGGCCGTCGCCTGTAACCCTGACGTTGTGAGCGCCGAAGGCAAGAAGTTCGGCCGAAGGCTGAACTTCAAGGAACCCGAAGGGTTCCCGTGGAGCCAGGGAGAATTGAACTCCCGACCCCCTGCTTGCAAAGCTGGCCAAGCGCAATCCTGTGACCAGGGGAAATAGCTATAAGTCCAGGTCAACGTAGGTTTTCTATGTACCTCTCCACCCGGCTGGAGACCCCTGTTTTCCCTTGCTAGTTGCACGCGGGTTGCACGAAACGCCTTTTCGAGGATTCATGGGACAATTCCTGGAGCGTCCCACACTCCGTCAACACATGTTGACGATAGGGTGTGTTCTGAAGTAGAATGTTGGACATCGAAGCTAGTGCTCGCAAACACGGTGTCCTTGATGATGACATGTTGCATGCAGTTAGAAATCACTAGTGGGCACACAGTACGAATGATCCATTCGTGATGATCTATGTCGGCCCTTCAAGGACTGCGGAGCCTCTTGAGGTCGGAGTAGTGGTCGGCGAAGAGGGTGAGGCGATCATTCATGCGATGCCAGCCCGACGGAAGTTCTTGGAAAGGTGACGAAGATGAGCAAATCCAGAAGTGAGCGGGCCGCAGCACTCGAATCATGGGCCGACTCGGTTGAGCCCGAGGATTTGAAGATTGCCGATACGTCGGACTTGAAAGCGATTGCCCGGTTGTCAGATCAGCGGAGTCAGGTGGATGCGGACCTGATTGACGCGGTTCGGCTGGCTCGTGGTGGTGGGCGAAGTTGGTCAGAGATTGGGGTGATGCTTGGGGTTTCGAAGCAAGCGGCTCAGCGTAAGTACGGACCGGCTGTGCTGGTTTCATAGGCGTTGATCTCTTGAGGGGCAACTGGGAGCGCACCCTGACCGCAAGGCAAGGTTAGGAGGAGTCGATGAATAGAACGAAACGACCTATCGTTCCCGATGGTGGAGACGAATTCACCGACGAGGAGTTTGCAACCGCAACGCATCGTGTTGTCCGTGCTCGTGAGACAGCATTGGCTGATGCCAAGTTCGCTCAGATTGTGGAAGAAAAGGCTTAGGTCGTCAGGCGACGGGTTCGCACCCTGGCTGCATTGCGCAAAGCAACCGGGGCTAACGCAGACGCAGTTGACTGAAGAACTTGGCATGACGCAGGGTGAGGTTTCTTGGCTGGCAGATACCTTCAGCGCGCCTTGGAGGGTCTTCGCTCGCGTCTCCTCCTCACCTTTTGGGAGCATGCGCCCAACTGTCACATGGGTTGGGTTAACTCCACAACGTTGCCGTCAGGATCTTGGTAACGAGCCGATCGGCCCCATGGCTCGTCGCGCTGGTCATGAATAACTGGGGCACCCGCGTCCACAGCCCGCCGATGGGCAACGTCCAAGCTTTCTACAGCGAAGGCGATTTGAGTGTTTGTCGAAGGCCGGGCATCTCCCGCCGGATAGAGAGCAAAGTGCATGAATGCACCATCGGACCATGAATGCGCTGCGTGAACGCCTCCGATCCACGGATCTCCATCGTCGTGTTGACTCCGCTGAAGATCGATGCCCAAGGCATCACGATAAAAAAGCTCAGACACCTCGAGATCGTCAACCCGTAGAATGATCGCAGTCAGTCGATTCATGAAACACACCCCTGGCGATAGTGGTGTGCTTACAGTAGCCCCGCGGCCAATCCAGCATTGGTTTACCAGATGGTGTTCTCGGACTATGGGGTCTAAACCTTCGGTTTGACCAGGGCTAGCCAATCATGTCCGCCATCAGGCTCCCATCTGCTGTTCGCCCGAATCGAACCTCGGAGGCGCGGAAACGATGGCGGTTCTTACCGCGCCAGTACCAGTGGTCGTACTTGGGGGATCCGTTCCGCTGGCGTGAATTGTGGGACGAATCCAACCAGTTGGACCAGCTCGTCGGGACTATGAAAGACCCGAATCTGATTTACCCGGACTGGATCATCCTGTTTCCCGCTGATGCAGTGAACCTTCCCGCCGCCGACCCGGTACTAGTGGAAGCAGTCCTCGGCACCCCCGTACCCGCAGTTGTTGAAGTTGCTTCGGA
>JAJRXF010000195.1 GCA_024276425.1 Actinomycetes bacterium
CAGGGCCATTGGCAGCGATTGGCTGAAGGGGCGAATTGGTTGTTGGGGTTGATGTTCGGGTGGTGTCGACTGGGTCATTGGAATGTGGTGCCGGGGAACAGGTTCAGGGAAGCAGGCCGAGGGAGCCGCAGGTTAGGACTGGGGTTCGGGGGTTCGGTGATCACTCCCGGTGGGGAACTCATCGACAATTCGATTTGTCAGCTTGCCGATTTCTGGTACGGCGACGGTGACTTCGTCACCGGGTTGTAGCCACACTGGCGGGTCTTGGCGCGCCCCCGCACCTGTGGGGGTTCCGGTGAAGATGAGGTCACCTGGCATCAGGGTGATGAACGTTGATAGGTAGTGGATTTGGTAGGCAATGGAGTATTTCATGGTTGCAGTCGAGTCATTCTGACGGACTTCACCATTGACCAGAGTCTGAAGTTGGAGCCCGGTTGGATCACCAACCTCGTCGACGGTGGTCATCCATGGACCAATAGAACCGGAGCACTCCCAATTCTTGCCCTGGGTAACGTTGAACTTGGCGTGACGAACCCAGTCTCGGATTGTTCCCTCATTCCCGAGGGTGAAGCCAGCCAGATGGTCGAGTGCTTCGACTGGGGGAATCCGCCGGCCGGGCTTGCCGATCACGGCGACGATCTCACCTTCATAGTCCAGTTGTTCAGACTCGGGGGGCCGCTGGATTGGTTGCATATGGCCAACAAAGCTTTGGGGGAATCGAACGAACACGCTGGGAAAGGTGGCGTCTGTTTTATCGGCGTACTCGGCGGCTCGACCTCCATAGTTCACCCCAATGCAGAATATTTTGCCTGGTGAGGTCACAGTGCGCTCAAAGACGATTTCATCAAGCCCAAGGTCGGAGTCTGGGTGCTGCTCGAAAACTTCCACTGCCTGGTCGAGGAGCCCCAGACCCAAGAGATCGGAGAGACTCTTGACCCCGGGCAAACGGGCGGAAAGATCGATGACGTTTCCGTCGTTGCCAATCAAACCCAATCGAAGCCGTGCTTCAGGTGGCTGGGAATAGGTGAGCAATCTCATTCCGCTATCGTAGTTGACAGAATAGTTAACATGTTAGATTATTTCTGAGATGCCTCATTTGACCATCGAGTACTCAACCAACCTCGAGCGCCTGGCCCCAGCCGCCCCCTCGCGGCTTCTCTCGGTTCTGCACCAGGAAGCAGCCGCCACTGGTGTCCTGCCCCTGAGTGGACTACGAACTCGGCTCATCCCTCGCCGCCAATACCGGATTGCGGAGGGTCACCCCGACAATGTGTTTGTCGCCATCACCCTTCGTATCGGCCCGGGCCGAGAAGTGGCAACGAAGGTCTCGATCCTGGACACCCTTACCGCGGCGGCCAGTGACGTGCTCGACCCCGAGAAGTTGCAATGTGCCCTCAGCATTGAGATTACCGAAATCGATCCCCAGTTTCGACGAAACGTCAACAAGATCTGCGGAGCGGGGTCACAGTGAGCCAGGAAGCTAGAAGCAACCTTGCCCAGGCCGAAGATTATCTCCGTCGTTTCCGGTCCGAACCGCTTCTGCACTGGATCGATGGTCAGCCTGCGGCCAGCACCGCCAGTGAAACATTCGAGAACTGCTCGCCCATAGACGGCGCAAGTCTTGGGTGGGTGTCCCAAGGAGAAGCCGACGACATTAGTCGCGCAGCCGCGGCGGCTGGGTTGGCCTTTGAGGCTTGGCGTTCCACGCCAGGGACGGAACGAAAACGTGTCCTTCACCGGGTGGCCGATGCCATCACGGACCGGGCCCAAGAGATAGCCCTGTGCGAGTCGCTCGACACTGGTCAACCCATTCGATTCATGAGTCAAGCTGCCATCCGCGGGGCGGCCAACTTCCGCTTCTTTGCCGACCAGGCTCCGCGAGTCGGTGATGGCTTGTCCCTGCCAGCCACCGAGCATGTGAACTACTCCACCAGGCAACCCATCGGACCAGTCGGGGTGATCACTCCATGGAATACACCGTTCATGCTCTCAACCTGGAAGATTGCCCCCGCCTTAGCCGCAGGTTGCACGGTGGTGCACAAGCCTGCTGAGTGGAGCCCGATCACGGCCGCCCTGTTGGCCGAGATCGCATCCGAGGCCGGACTGCCTGATGGTGTGTTCAACGTTGTCAACGGCATGGGCGAAACCGCGGGCAAGGCCCTCACCCAGCATCCAGCAATCAAGGCCATTGCCTTTGTGGGCGAGTCCAGCACTGGATCGGCCATCCAGGCCCAGTCGGCCCCGACCCTCAAGCGCCTGCACTTCGAACTCGGAGGCAAAAACCCGGTTCTGGTATTCGACGACGCTGATTTGGAGCGGGCTCTTGACGCCGTTGTCTTTATGATCTACTCGCTCAACGGCGAACGTTGCACCTCCTCCAGTCGTGTGTTGATCCAGGAATCAATTCGGGCCGAGTTCGAAGATCGGCTGGCCCAACGTGTTCTGGCCCTCAAGGTCGGAGACCCGCTCGACCCGGAAACAGAAGTTGGTCCGATGATCCATCCCCGCCACACGGCCAAGGTTCGCAGCTATCGCTCCGTGGCCGCCACCGAAGGGGCGACCGTTGTGTGTGGAACCTCGGTGGAAGAAGGACCGGCCGACAACTGGGTGAACCCCACCCTGTTCACCGGGGCCACAAACGGCATGCGAATCGCGCAGGAGGAGATCTTTGGGCCAGTGCTGACTTCAGTCGCCTTTGAGGACGAAGCCGACGCCGTAGCCAAGGCCAACGACATCGCCTATGGATTGGCTGGCTATGTTTGGACCGCAGACGGTGGCCGGGCCCATCGGGTGGCCCGGGATCTTGATGTTGGCATGGTGTGGGTGAACTCCCAGAACGTCCGTCACCTACCCACACCATTCGGTGGAATGAAGGCGTCTGGCATTGGGCGAGACGGAGGCGACTGGAGCATCGACTTTTACACCGAAACCAAGAACGTTGCCGTTTCCTATGGGCAGCACTCGATTCCACGGATGGGAGTCGACCAACGATGACCGGCCTGGCACCGAACCGGCGTGAGACCCTGACTAAAGCCGAAGTTTTGGCCTGGGCCGAGCGGCACGAGCGGGCCAGACTAGACGTCCGGCCCTTTGACCCACCGAGTTCGGTGCATCCTGACATGACGCTGGCCGATGCCTATCGCATCCAACAGGCATGGATCGAACTTCAGGTCAAAGCTGGCGCATCCATCGTTGGTCACAAGATCGGGTTAACCAGCCGGGCCATGCAACGGGCCATGAATATCGAAACACCAGATTCTGGGTACCTGCTGGACTACATGGTTCACGCCAGTGGCGTCAACCTGAACCGATCGAGCTTTGTAGATCCTAAAATCGAGGTGGAGTTGGCCTTCGTTCTGGGACAAGATTTGTATGGCCCCGACCTCACGATCGAGGACGTCTTGGAAGCAACCGAGCGGATCGTGCCTGCGTTGGAACTGATTGATGCTCGTTCCTGGCGTACGCACCCCACCACCGGTCGAACTCGACTGCTTGTTGACACGGTGAGCGACAATGCGGCCGACGCCGGAATCATCTTGGGCCACGACTCCTTTGGGTCAGACGATCTGGACCTTCGGTGGGTCTCTGCCATCTGCACCCGGAATGGGGTAGTGGAGGAGACCGGTGTTGCTGGCGGTGTACTCAACCATCCGGCCGTCGGGATTGTGTGGTTGGCCAAACGCTACGCCGAATCGATGGATGACGGGCTTAAAGCGGGCGAAATCATCCTTTCCGGCTCCTTTACTCGGCCACTCAGTTGCCAGCCCGGTGACAAGTTTGTGGTGGAATACCGAGGACATGGGGCTGAAGCTCGAGTCGATCTGGGGTCGGTCGATCTCGGGAAAATCCGGTGCGACTTCCAGGGAGGACCAGCATGAGCTTGTACTACGTCCAAAAGTTCCTCTACAACCTCAATAGAGATGACGGTGTCCAGGCTCAGTTTCGGGCCGACCCCCGGGCGGTACTGGCCGAATACGACCTGACCGAGGAAGAGATCGAGGCATTGCTCGGTTCCGATATCGGGCTGTTGTTCCACCTGGGAGTCAACGGTCAAATCCTGATGCATTTCGCCGCCTTTGAGCAGATCGAATGGGCCGACTATTTGCGGCTCATGAAGGAAGGAATCGAAAAACATGGACCGGTTCGAGAAGGGGTCTATGCCGTGACCGGATATGGCGGTGTTCCCGCCCGAGGCGAACCCGTACCAACAACGGACACCGCAGAGTCCGGCAAAGGCGCTATGGCATGAGCCTGGTCTTTGCTGGAATTTGCCCCCACGCCCCTGGGATTACGGGACGGGCCCATCTGGCCGACCCCGCGGCCAAGGATCGGCTCTATGGGGCCTTCGACCAGATGCGTTACGCACTGGAGGCCACCAAACCCGACGCCCTGGTGGTGGTGGCCGCGGAACACTTCGCCAACTTCTTTATGGACAATATGCCCGCGTTCTCGATCGGAATGGCCGATTCCTATCAGGGCCCAATTGAAGATCCAGACTGGTTAGGAATCCCCACCACCATGGTTCCCGGCAACGCCGAACTCTCGAACCGACTGGTGGATGAGATCTTACAAACCGTCGATGTGGGCTATGCCCAAGAGTGGAAATTTGACCATGGGATTGCGGTTCCCCTGAACTTCCTCACTCCCCGCTATGACCTGGCGGTCATTCCAGCCAACATCAACTGCCAGGGTCCGCCACTGACGCCACCTCATCGAGCGTGGGCCTTCGGCGAGGCCCTGCGTCGAGCGGCTGAACAGGTGCCAGAACGGATCGCACTCGTTGGAACTGGTGGCATCTCACACTGGCCAGCCACTCCCGACTCGGTAAAGATCAACCAGGAATGGGATCGCCAAATCCTGGACCAATGGGTGGCCGGCGATCGCCAAGCCCTGATCGCCAACGACGATGTCTCCTCCTACCTCCAAGGCGGGCAGGGGGCTTTCGAAATCCGCACCCATATTGCCATTGCTGGTGCCACACAGGGCTATGAAAGGACGGTCACCTACTACGAACCGATTCCAATGTTCGCCGTCGGCTGTGCTCTGGGTTGGGCCGCTATTTGATCCCAACGGTCTTTACCCCCACGCGACCAAGAGCTCTTCTGGTCCGCGGAAAGTGATGTTGGGGAAACGCTGGAGGGTCTGACCCTCAATGAGGCGCAGGCTGGGGATTCGTTCAACCAGAACCTCCAACATGACCTTGATCTCGAACTTGGCATAGCGAGACCCGAGACAAAAGTGCACGCCCTTGCCGAAGGAAATGTTGCGGTTGGCGTTCTGTCGATGGATGTCGAAACGGAAGGGCTCATCAAAGAGTTCGCTTGAGAAGTTGGCGGCGGCAAAATTGAGAAATACCGAGGTGCCAGCCGGAATCTCAAACCCACCAAGGGTGGTGTTAACCGTGGTAACTCTGCGCCATGAAATCTGGCTCGACTCATAGCGCATGACCTCTTCGACCGCGTTGGGGATCAGGCTTGGGTCGGCCACAAGTTCTTCCCATTGGGTTCGATCGGGAAGAAGACAGAGCAGGGCATTGCCAAGGGCCGCGGTTACGGGCTCGTGGCCAGCGAAGGAGATGCCATAAACGATGGACTCGACCTCGCGATAGGTCAGCTTGTCCGGATTATCACGCCAGTTGGCAATGAGTTCGGACGCCAGGTCTTGTCCCGGATTCTCCTTCTTTGAAGCAGTGAAGTCACGGCAATAGCGCCAGTACGCCACGATATCCTTGGCGATCTTGACCTGCTGGTCTTCGCTGGGTTTACCCCAGCTAAAGGCCTTGCGTTCACGGCACCAATCTTTGAGTTGAGCATCGTCGGATTCTGGGAAGCCGATAAAGCGAAAGACCACTTCGCCGGGGAGCGGATAGGCGAAGGCAGAGATGAATTCAGCGGTCGTGCCCGCCGCCAACATCTCATCAATTAGTTCGTGACTACGGCTGCGAATGTAGGGCTCCAACTCCCTCAATCGGCGGTTGGAGAACAGGGACTTGGTGAACTGGCGGATTCGTCCATGGTCAGGCTCTGGCCGATTGGACATGACGGCCACTGGATCGAAGTCGGGAAGGGCCAGTTGTTCGCTGGCCGCGGGACAAAGAGGAAAGACGGGATCCTGCACATTGGTGGAAGCGAACGTTTCGTGGTCAAGGAAAATTGATTGAACCAGATCCATGTCGTTGACAACCAAATAGTTGAGAGACTGGGCGTAGAACACAGGGTCCTTCGCTAGTTCGGCGGAGATAGTGAATGGATCATCGAGGTACTCAGGCGACAGCGGACTCCAATCCGAGTTGATCGGACAACCTTGGGGGATGGGGGGAACCAGGGATCGCTCCTGGTGGTAACTGTTGGCCATGGTGCTACTCCGGGGAGATCGAGGGCATGGTGGTCTCGGGAATCGGGTTGAGGGCGGGGTCGGGCAGGCGGACCTGGAGGATTTTGAGCTGGGCCGAACATTGATCAAATTCGTAGGATTGGTGTGATGGCACGACCAGGCTGTCGCCACTTTGCAGTCGCTGCTGATTGAGTGATTTCGCTTTGGCTAAGGTCCGGAGGGTGAGGGTGGCCTGTCCATCCAGAACATAGATAAGGAGGAACTCCCCTCCGTGCTTGTTCGAGGAAAGCCGCGCTTTTGACGCATTGGGGCTGTTGGTGTCGATGGTCAAAACAACAACGTCAGCCAACCCCGAGGTGGCAGCCGCAATTCCGGTGTCTTGGTAGAGGAAACCGATGGTTGTTTGTTGAGCGTTCTGCCACTCCGAACAGGGTATCCAGGAGGATTCGTTGGCGATGTGATGGACAAACCGTTGGCCACCGAAGTCTCGGTCAGGGTTGAGGACCCTAGTTGGGAGCTGGATTTCTAGATCGCCGAAGGTTTCGTGGTTGGCGGGACAACCAATTTCCACAACTTCGAGACCTTCGGAGCTCTCTAGAACCTGGTGGCGTATCTCAGGTGGCTGGAGCACGCAATCTCCCGACCTCAGCACAAAGGGCTCCCCCTGGTCTTCATAGACCAGCCGGGCCCAACCAGCGACACAGAAAATCATCTGGAACCTGATCTTGTGAAAGTGGGGATAGTCCCCGACCAGCCCTCCCTCTGGTATGCAGATATTGGAGGCGATGAAGCGACCTCCCAGACGGCTCGGGAGGAGGTCGCGGTACTGCATCCCCGCCCGACCAGTTCCCCAGGAATGACCGGCCTCCTTCCGGGACAAGACCAGTTCTTCTATCAGCTTGGGAATGGCCAGGGGTGGGTTTGCATCAACGAAGCGAATGATCGTGCCGTTGGGTGCGACTATCGGTTGTTCCTCGGGTGGACCATCGGTTCGAAGCAAGAGTGTTGCTGGGTTGGGATGATTGCTTTGGCCGGTGGCATCAAGTCGCAGACGCAGCCCGTAGCCCTCTACGACTGCAATGGTTGGCGCGTCAGCGGGGGCAATCATGGCGACCCTGAAACCAAGTTGATCAACAAACAACGACAAATTCGGGTCCAAAGAGACACAGGGCAGGACGAGTTCTCCCTCGACGATGGCAGAGTTGGTCATGAGTCCATCGGGGAGTTGTGGCGTGTTCGGTCTCGGCGAGTGGCGGCGTTCTTGGCCATGGAAGGACTGTAGTCGGGGTCATTGGAGGCCACCCTTTTGGCCAGGAGTACAACTGCCCGCAGGACGGGCGCTGTCGTTTCGCAGTGGTTAGCGTCGGGACTTTATAGTGGATGACGTCGGCGAGCCGGAGGGAAAGGAATGGCTCGGTCGGATAGCTCAACAAAAGGTTGTCTTCCGGGTTTTCGTATAGGACCCGATCCGTTCCTGCCGCTCGCCGACCAAATGATGACCGGTCTTGTTGGAGGTTAGGCTTATTCGATGAGCGACTCTCCTCTCGCTAGGCGACTGGCGGCCAACCGTGATCGGCTAACACCGACGGAGCGCAGGATCGCGGTCAAGGTGGCTCAAGACCCGACCCTGATCGCATTTGGCACCGTGGTCGAAGTAGCGGACTCCGTTGGGACGAGTGGACCGACGGTTGTGCGGTTTGCGGTCAAGCTTGGATTTGAGGGCTTTAGCGACTTGCAGGAGTTTGTCCAGGCCGGCATGACCCGCCAACTTGCTCGTCCAATCGAACGGTTCCGCCAGGGAGAGGCATCGAATGTTGCCGAGGTTGCCGCCAACTTCGAGCGGTCCATTGCCTCGGTTCTTGATGCGGTGTCAGATACGAGCTTGGAACGTGTAGCTGGTCTATTGATTCAAGCAGACTCGGTGTGGGTGACCTCCGGAGAAACCTCGAGGGCCGGTGCCCATTCGCTTGTCGCCGGACTGCGCCTCATTCGCCCACATGTACGTGAGCTCGATGATTTCATGACCGGCGCCGATCTCGTTGATGCCGGACCCCACGACGTGGCCGTGGTTTTCGACTTCCGCCGTTATCGCCGCAACGTGATACGAACGGCAACCATGCTGGCTGAGGCAGGTGTTCAACTGATTGCGGTGACCGACGGGCCAATGTCACCACTGGCTAACTTGACAACAGACTGGTTTGGTATCACCATCACCCCGGTTGGGCCATTCGACTCCTCGTTGCCAGCGGTGGCCATGGCCGAGCTTTTTGTCGCTTCGGCGGCCGCGAGTATCGAGGGCAGCATAGAAACCAGACTCGAGAAGGCCGAACAGATGTGGGATGGTCTCGGCACCTACATCGACGAAGACTAGAGTTAATCCCGATGAATAATGATGTCTTTGTTTGTGATGGTTCACGTACACCGGTCGGGCGCTACGGGGGTTCCCTTTCGGGGGTCCGGCCAGACGACCTAGCAGCCACTGTGCTGCGGGCGATTCGTGAACGAAACGATGAGGTCGACTGGACGAAGGTGGACGACATCATCCTTGGTTGCGCCAATCAGGCGGGTGAAGACAACCGGAATGTGGCCAGGATGGCGTCGCTCTTGGCGGGGTACCCAACCGATGTTCCGGCTCACACAGTCAACCGGCTGTGCGCGTCTGGCATGACTTCGATAGCCAATGCCTCGGCCATGATCGCCGCAGGAATGGGCCATCTCTACGTTGCTGGCGGGGTTGAGTCGATGTCGCGTGCCCCCATGGTGGTTTCCAAACCGACCAAGGCTTTCGACCGCACGACCGAAATGTTCGACACCACGATCGGCTGGAGATTTGTCAATCCCGCCCTTCAGGAGGCCTATGGAACTCACTCCATGCCAGAAACCGCGCAGAACTTGGCTGATGAGTACAGCATCAGCCGCGAGGACCAGGACGCCTTTTCGCTTTGGAGTCAAACCAAGGCGGCGGCAGCCATTGCCGATGGCGCCTTCAAGGCCGAGATTGTTCCGGTTGAGGTGAGGAGTCCTAAGGCCACCACCATGGTTGACACCGACGAACACCCTCGGGAGTCCAGCGCTGAGACCCTGGCCAAGCTACGTTCGATCGTTGCCGGTGGCTCTATTACTGCGGGTAATGCTTCGGGGATCAATGATGGAGCTGCCGCCGTCTTGTTGGCGTCGGCTCGTGCGGTTGAAACGTACGGTCTCACACCCTTGGCCAAGGTCACTGCTTCGGCTGCGGCTGGAGTTGAGCCCAGAGTCATGGGTATTGGTCCTGTGTTTGCCACCCGCAAGGTATTGGAAATGCTGGAACTGACGATGGATGATTTTGATTTGATCGAGATCAACGAGGCGTTTGCCGCCCAAGTTTTGGCCTGCACCCGCATGCTCGGACTCGATGATTCGGATGAACGAGTCAACCCTTTTGGGGGTGGGATTGCTTTAGGCCATCCTCTGGGAATGAGTGGTGCCCGGCTTATCGTCACTGCTGCCCACCAGATGCAGGCGGGCGGAGCCAAAAGAGCCCTGGCCACCATGTGCATTGGGGTCGGCCAAGGAACCGCCATGGTCCTGGAGCGCGTCTAGTCAGGATTGGCCTGATCAGGGCCCAAGGACGATTTCGGCGATCTCGCTCAACTCCGAGACGACGAAGTCGATACCGGGTTTGTCGGGATGTTCTAGTCCCTGCGGATTGAACCAGCACGCTGCCAAGTCATAGTTGATGGCGCCAGCAATGTCGGAGCTGAGACTGTCGCCAACCACTAGGACTTGTTCTTTGGATGGGTACCCAAGTTGGGCGAAGGTGTGGTCAAAGAAGCTTGGATGTGGCTTAGCGGCACCAATCTCGCTTGAGATGGTGACGGCCGAGAAGTAGTGGCCAAGGTCAAAGTTGGTCATTCTTGAACGCTGCACCTGGCCATATCCGTTGGAGACTAAGGCCAACGCGCACTTCTCGACCAGGGTGTCAAGTAGTTGACGCGCTCCGGGAAGAAGCCCTCCGCTCTTGCCTAACCATTCGAGGTAGCTGGCTGCCATTCTGGCCGGATCGGCGTCGAGTCCCGTAGTTTCGACCAGTCCATTGAACCGCCGGTCATTCAGGGTTTCCAGCGTCAGCTCGCCCGATTCGAGGGCCTGCCAGAGAGGTCGTTCAACCTTTTCAAAGGCGTCGAGGTGACTTTGGTTGTGGACAATTCCCTCGGCTTCAAGGACGTTGGCAAAGGCAATTCGTTTGGATCCCTCAAAGTCGAAGAGGGTGTGGTCGAGGTCAAAGAGTACAACAGGAAAGGGGATCGGAGATGCTTGTGGCATCTGACCACCGTAGGGCGCTGGGCCCCTTTCTTGGTCGAATCCGAAAGGTGGCGGCGAAGGCTGGCGATAACTGTGGTGCTAAACCTCAAGAACAAGACACAGAATACGAGTGACGTGACATGCAAAGGCGGCCCCTTGTGAAATCTCCTTCCTTTCTCCGGCGACCGGTTCTGGTCCTGGTTGTTTTACTGCTTGTTACGACTGGGCTGACTACCGTTAGAGTTCCCATGGCCGGTGCTCAGGTCGATGAGCTCGAAACATCGGCGGTTTATCACTTTCGGCCCGATGTTGAGACAGGTCAGATTCGTGTCACCACCGAGATCGCTGTCACCTCGACCAAGCCAGACCGGACGACCAACCGAGGCATCACTCAGTACTACTTCACTGGGTACTACTTCACTCTTCCCGCCGACGCCAAGGATGTGACCTTCACCCAGAATGGGTCGGTCTTGGAGGCTGATTTGTTGGAGGAGAACCAGCTTTTCCAGACCTTCGATGTTGGTTTCCGGCGGAACATTTTCTACCGCCAGACAGCCAATATTGTGCTGGAATACTCTATTGAGGGAGCAGAGCCTCGAACCGATTCTGCCAGCCGAGTCAATGGCGCCTATGTCGGATTCACGGTTTTGGCTGATCCCGGCATCGAAACCAGTGAGTTCAACGTCTATGTTCCCGAAGGTTTCGAGCCATCCGATATCAGCAGCTACAGGTTCCAAGCGGCCACTGTTGAGGGTGAGACCGTGTTGCGAGACTCAGTAAAATCGGCTGAAACGGACTTCTACTTTGAGATTCTGAGCTTACGAAACGATGATGCCCTCGTTCGGAGCGAGTTGAGTATTGACGGGCGTGAAATCGAGCTGCAGGGTTGGCCGGGGGATACCCAGTGGATGGATTTCGTGACTGAAACGGTGGAAGAGGGAATCCCGGCCCTGGAGGACCTGGTCGGGATCTCCTGGCCGGTTGATGGCACGCTCACTATCGCTGAATCACATAGCCCGTACCTGTCCGGCTACGGCGGCTGGTACTCGCCCGCGACCAAGATCATCGAGGTTGGAGATCGACTGGACACTCAGATTCTTCTACACGAGGTCTCTCATGTCTGGTTTAACGACGACCTTTATTTAGAGCGTTGGATTACCGAGGGTCTGGCCGACGCCTTCTCGGCCGAGGTCACCGAGGCCATTACGGGAACGGCTCCGGAGGGGCCAAGGGCTTCACAGTTCGACTCCAGCGCGCAGCCATTGAATAGGTGGAGCGAAGTTCAGTTCGCCGAACCGGAAGTGGAAAGTTGGTCCTATGACGCATCCTGGACGGTCACCGAGGAGATCCTAGACACGATCGGATTCGATGGGTTGCGGACCGTTCTTCTTGCATCATCGGAGGATGAGATTCCATACCGCGGTGAGGGAGAAGCCGAGGCTTCACCCAACCAGCGGACGTGGCGAACGTACCTGGACTTTCTGGAAGAGGCTGGTGACACTGAGGAGTTGGACGAACTCTTTCAAGACTGGATTCTGACCTCTAGTCAGGGGGATGCCATGGCCAAGAGGAGCGAAGCCAGAGCCATCTATGCCAGCTTCCAAGACCGGAGTGGTGAGTGGGGGGTTCCCCTTCAGGTTCGTGATCTGATGACCCGCTGGAGGTTCGAGCAGGCGACCGAGGCCATGGCCGAGGCGAGCGAGGTGTTGGACGTCCGTGATGAGATCTTGGCGGTAATCGAGGAGCGTGGACTTGCGGTTTCGGGCTCTGTTGAGCGGGCCTATGAGACCCAGGAGGATGACTATGGGTCGGCTTTGATCTTGGCCGAACAAACTCGGGACAGCGCAATCGCTGTTGTTGCTGGGATCGAGGCGGTCGAAGCCGATCGCTCAATCTTGACCACCGTTGGTCTGATTGGTTCAGAACCGGAGAGCATCATTGATAGCGCGGTGACCGCGTTGGCGGCTGGTGAACTCGACGATGCAGTCGAGCAAAGTGAAAAGGCCCAGTCCGTGATTGGCGATGCAGCCAGCAGGGGGCAGGCTCGGGCCGCGGCGGGTGGTGGGGCCCTACTGGTTGTGGTCCTCGTTGCTGGTTTCGCCCTACGGCGACGCAAGAAGGCAAGATCTACCCCGACCGATGACGCGGAGCCGGTTGCCGGTGACTCCCGTCCGGAAGGATCTCCGAGGGGCGAAGCCGAGGGTGGCGCCGAGGGAGAGGCTCCATCGGAACCCCTAGTGCCGGTGGGTTAAGGGCCGGTTCGGCGAAGGAGGAGCCTCCTTTGGGAGAGGTTGTGAGCCAGGAGCGCCTGCTACTGTGCCTCTAATGGACTTGTCCGTCTTCGAGATAGCTATTCGGGTATTTGGGGCCGCCTTTGCTGGTGCCGTTGTCGGCCTGGAGCGTGATCTCCGTGGCCACCCAGCAGGAACCCGAACTCATGCGTTGGTAGCGGCGGGAGCGGCTCTTTTTGCTCTGAGTGGAGCGGTTTGGGGTGACGGATCGACCGCGGTTGATACCTCACGAGCGGCAGCCCAGGTGGTAACCGGAATTGGGTTCGTCGGAGCTGGCGCCATTATTCAAGACCGGTTTGATGTTCGAGGGCTGACTACGGCCGCAACCATTTGGACGGCTGGTTCGATTGGGGTGGCGTCGGCTTCCGGCAGCTTGGCTCTTGTTCTGTCTGGCCTCGCTGTCGTGGTGGTTGTTCTGGTACTTCTTCGGCCCCTTCACCGGCTGCTAACCCGTCGGCTGAGTTCCCAGTCGGTCACCTTGGAGTTGGTCTATGAGCGAGGCCACGGCACGCTTGGCCCCGTGATGCAAGCGGTTGACTCGGTGTCGACCTCACTGCGCAGTCTCTCAATCGACGACGAGCGAGATGTTCGAACTCGTCAGGTGTCGATAGAGGTCGATATCGAGCACGGAACGTTGCCGGATATTCAAAAAGCTATGGCTTCGATTGCTGGACGAGAAGAGATCCGGTTGTTGGATATTCGCCTCCAATGATGGTTCGGGCCGAGGACCTTTCACTCTTTCCGATTCCCCGGTCGGTACAAGCGCTGGATGGCTCGGGCACCAGTCCTGAAACCCGGGCGACCGAAACATACGATTTCACAGTTAGCGCTCAGGGCTACAGGCTCCAGATCGAGAACGGTCGAATTGTTTTGGCCTTTGCCGATGAACTCGGAAAGCGCTACGGAAACCAAACCCTTGGCCAACTTCGGTTGCTTTATAGGCAGGGGGTACTGCCCGCTGTGAAAATTGTGGACTGGCCAGACTTTGGAGTTCGTGGGTTCATGCTGGACATCAGTCGTGATCGGGTCCCAACTATGAAGACGCTCACCCGACTCGTTGAGGTCCTGGTCATGTGCCGGATCAACCATCTGGAGCTCTACACCGAGCACACCTTTGCCTATGCTGACCACGAGCGGGTTTGGCGGGATTCCTCACCGATGACCGCCCAAGACGTTCGTGATCTGGATGCTCTTTGTGTTTCCTCTGGTATTGAGCTGGTGGCCAATCAAAACACCTTTGGTCACATGGACCGCTGGCTCAAGCATCCTGACTACCGCGACAGAGCTGAGTGTCCCGAGGGGTTCACTACTGTTACCGGCATCCACATGGAGCCGTCGACCCTCGAGCCAACCAGAGACAATGCCGACTTCGCCCTTAGTTTGTGTCGCGAATTGTTTGATCTTCATCGAAGCAATGCTCTCAACATTGGCTGTGATGAAACGTTTGAACTTGGCCGCTGCCGCTCGAAGAAGCGCTGCGAGGACTCATCGGTTCGAGAGGTCTACCTCACTCATCTTCTCTACCTGATCGAGAGTCTTCGGGCTGATGATGTTGAGGTCCTCTTTTGGGGCGACATTTTGCTAGGTCACCCAGAACTATCGGACAGGCTTCCCCGTGAGGGAGTAACGGCATTGGCTTGGCATTACGAGGCACCTGGTGATGCCAGTCACATTAGTGATCGCCAGTTCAAAATTCTGGCTGAGTTTGGAGTGACTAGGGAGACGATGCGTGGCTTTGCCAGTCATGTAGACAGCTTTGCCGAGTCCGGGGTGTCGTTTTGGGTTTGCCCGGGGACGTCTAGTTGGAACTCGCTCATCGGGCGTTTGGACAATGCCCGCGGTAACCTTTTGGATGCTGCGGAAGTTGGTCTTGATCGGGGAGCAGCCGGCTACCTTATTGCCGACTGGGGAGACAATGGCCACATGCAACCTTTGTCCATAAGTTGGCCACCGTTGTTGTATGGAGCTGCGGTTTCCTGGTGTGCGGAAGCAAACGCCAATCTCGATGTTGGCCGGTTTCTTGATGCTCTTGTTTTTGAGGACGAGGCCGAGATTCTTGGTGGCTTGCTGGCGCGGATCGGAGGATTGCATAACCAAACCGGGCGGATCGGCATAAATGGTAGCCCCTATTTCATGGCCCTTCTGCCTCGGCGTTCGGCACTTGGGTCGGTGGGAAAGCCAGTGCGAGGTGCTGTAGCCGAGGTCGCTCAGTCCTTGACCGAGGAGATTGCCCGGTTGAGCGAGGCGCGTCCGCGCAGCAGCGATGGAGAGCAAACGGTGCTTGAACTGGAAGCGGCAATGCGGCTGGCCCGACATGGTGTTTGGCGAATGGCTCGGGCGAAGCACTTCGACTGCCCCAGTGACAGTGAACTTGAAGCAGACTTGGCCGAGGCCAAGGAATGGCAGCGTCGAGCATGGCTTGGCCGATCAAGGCCCGGTGGCCTCCTGGACAGCATGGCCAGGTTGGCCGGATTGTAGAGCCAGGTTGGCCGGATTGTAGAGCCAGGTTGGCCGGATTGTAGAGCCAGGTTGGCCGGATTGTAGAGCCAGGTTGGCCGAATTGTAGAGCCAGGTTGGCCGGATTGTAGAGCCAGGTTGGCCGGATTGTAGGTGATTAGGTCTTCTTCTTGAGGTAGGCCTCGATCCCTTCTCGGCTAATCTCCAGCTGTTGGGCTTTGATCCAATCGAGATGTTCCTGCTCGGACGAGGCAATCGTTTTGAGGGTTTCACCCGACTCCGCGTCGCCCTTGTTCAGACAAAGTTCGATGCCGCGTTGGTAGCGGGACAGGGCGGCCACCTCCATCTCGTGGTCGAGTTCCAACATCTCTTCTACGGTGCGACCGATCGGAACATCGTCTGTTCGTTGTAGATCGGGCGAGCCATTGAGGTCCATGATGCGATCGATCAGGACTTCGGCATCGCGCATCTCGTCCTTCGACTCGTCTCGGAACTTCTCTGCCAGTTGGGTCCATCCCCAGTCTTCGCACATTTTCGCCTGGATGAAGTAATGGTTGATGGCGGCCAACTCTGCCGTCAACGCTTCGTTGAGAAAGTCGATGATCTCTGGCGAATCAGACACGAACAGAATCTATAGCAGATTGTCACTGGGCCAAGAAATGAATGGTGTCGAACTGTGATCGAAACTGGCTGACCTGTTCAGCCAGATCCTCGGGTTGGCGGGACCGTACTGCTTGGCTGATCAACCACCCGAGGTGGGCCATGTCGGTGCTGGTCATGCCCCAGCGGACTACCTCGTTGGTTCCAAGTCGTAGGCCTCCGGGAGCGAACGGGTCCATCTCGTTGGGCAGACCGATGCCGGTCGTCAAGAGATTGGCTCGCCGCAGATGGGTGGCTAGGTCCTGGGCAGACTTCCATTGATTGGGGTTGTCAGCACCAACCAGGTTGGTTACGTCAAGAGCGATGGCGTGGGACCGAGTTGATCCCATTCCTGAAGCGAAGACAGGAAGCCCGTTTTGGGTGAGTGCATCGGCGAGGGATTGAGCTGAGTTCAGCATTTCTGTCGCGTAGCTGGCGCCACGGTCGAGCCAATCGAGCAGGGTGATGGCGAGTGCGGCGGATTTTGCGGCATCGAAGTTGGCTGTCATCCCGGGGAAGGCAATGGCGTCAATCTGTTCCGCTAGTGAAGCCTCGTTGGAGAGGAGAAGTCCGGAGGGGGGACCGGCCAGGCTCTTGTAGGTGCTCATCGTCATCACATGGGCCCCCTCGTTGAGAGGATTGGGCCAGGCACCGCCAGCGATTGGGCCCGA
>JAJRXF010000196.1 GCA_024276425.1 Actinomycetes bacterium
ATTACCTCTCAGCTCGGCATGTCACCTCAGGACTGGAAACTCGACCTTGATGGGGTAAAGGCTGGGTTTGGTGTCGATCCCAACGAGATTGACCGATTAACCTACGCCGAACTCCAGGATCGCCGAGCAACCATTCGGAAACGGCTTTCAAAGCGACACGTCGAATGAGCGACCGTCCTAACATCGTGGGCCACCAAACCGAGCCTGACCGATATGGGTTTCCACTTTCCTCGCCAAGAACCGCTTGGCAAAGCAATCGATGATGATGAGTTCCGGCGTCGGCACCAACTCATAACTTACCTCTTGCTGGGTGTCACTCCCGTCCTCCTTCTCGTTGGCTCGTTTGGTGATTTCCCGCTCTGGCAGTTGGGAGTCGAATCCGTGCCTCCTCTGGTCCTTGGCATAGCCGGCCGAAGGAGTCGAAATCGAACGACGCAATCAGCACTCGCTGCTCTTGGACTAGCCGTCGGGGCTGGAGCGGCCACCCATCTCAGCGGCGGCTCCGGGATCGCACACCTGAGCTGGTTCGTTGGCCTGTCCTTCCTGGCATTGTACGTCGATGGTCGCCCCGTGCTCATCATCATCGCGGCGGCTAGTGCCTACCTGATGGGCTTCAGCCTGCTCAATCCAGCGGTGATCTTTGGACCAAGCCAATCCAGCCCCTTCCTGGCCACCGGAATTCAGATCGGCCTACTCCTCCTGGCGGGTCTCGGATTCTCCATCAACTGGAAATACATGAATCGTAAAGCCGATGAAGCCCGCCTGACCGCGCGCGCCCAAGCCCACACTCTGCGGCATCGGGCGATGGTGGCCGCCGACGCCACTGGAAGAACAGGTGAGCTAACGGCCTCGTCGGCCTCAGCCCGCAGGTCTATGACCGAGGCAGACGAACTCGTCAACGCCATTGGTGATGGCACCACCGAAGTTAGCCGACTGATCTCGGAGGTCGCGACCCTGGCCCAGGATGCGGACTTTATGAGTACCGAGACTAACGACACCATCAAACACCTCACCGAGCAGAGCAGTTCCATTGCCGAACTCGTTCAGGTAATCGAGGGGATCGCGTCGAGAACCAACCTTCTCGCCCTCAACGCCAGCATTGAGGCCGCACGAGCCGGCGAGGCAGGCAAGGGGTTTGCGGTAGTGGCCAACGAGGTGAAGGAATTGGCGATGACCACTGCCAAGGCGACCGACAAAATTGCTTCGATCACGAGCCAAGTCCAGTCGAGAATGGACGAAGCCAATCAGGCTGTGTCCGAGGTGAGCGAGACGGTTCGCTCCATTGCCGAACTCCAACGCGAGGTAGACACGGCGATGTTTGATCAGACCGAGGCCAGCAACCGGATGCGCCAACAAGTCAACGATGCCTCCAACCAGATGATCGAGATCATTGAGGGCATCAACGATCTCAATGAACTCCTCGAAGAGGACGCGGCGGACGATCCGACCGACGCATTCAACGCTATTCACAGAACCAATGCGGTTTCACTTCGCCAGTTAGTTCGCTAGACAAGGCTGGTGCGTCTCGTCATTGCCGATTGTACGGTCGATTATTCCGGCCGCTTAACTGCCCATTTGCCCCGCGCTACCCGTCTCTTGATGGTCAAGGCCGACGGTTGTGTGGCCGTTCATGCTGACGGCGGTGCTTACAAACCCTTGAACTGGATGAATGCTCCCAACGTCTTTACCGAGTACGAGGATCACTGGACTGTTGTGAGCCCAAAGGGTGAAGAACTCTTAATCACCCTTCATAGCGTACTTTCCGATTCCGTCCACGATCTTGGGCTGGACCCCGGTTTACAGAAGGATGGGGTCGAGGCCCACCTCCAGGAACTACTGGCCCTAGAGCCCCATCACATCGAGCGAGGAATGACGCTAATCCGGCGGGAGTTTCCCACAGAAATTGGTCCCGTCGACCTTTTGTGTCGCGACCCAGATGGGAACACAGTTGCTATCGAGATCAAGCGGCGCGGCGAGATCGATGGCGTAGAGCAGCTAACTCGCTACCTAGACTTTCTCAACCGGAATCCCGATCTTGCTCCGGTCCGGGGATTATTCGTTGCCCAAGAAATTCGACCTCAAGCAAGAACGCTCGCCGGCGACCGTTCAATCGGAACGGTTGAGGTTGACTACGACGAACTGAGGGGAATCGAGCGGCCCCAACAGCGGCTGTTCTAAGAATCCGATCCAAAGAGGCCTCTTGGCTGCGACCATCCCAGCGGAACGGGTACCTCAGGTAGTCGAAGCCGTTCCATTGTCGATAACCACCCTGCCGTCGCCCCCAAGGGTTTGGAACCGCGCTTGACCTTCCCCCGAGTGCCACATCCGCACCGTCAACTCTTCACCCGGCAGGACGGGCGATGTAAATCTGGCGTTCATCCCGCCAAAGCGGTTCGGATCCCCCTCACACAGACCGTGCAGAAGGGCCCGGCCGGTGAAGCCATAGCTGCACAGGCCATGCAGGATCGGCCGAGGAAATCCTCCAACGTCGGAGAATTGTTTGTCTGAATGCAACGGGTTTCGATCACCACTAAGGCGGTAGAGCAAGGCTTGATCTGGCCGCGTCTGGTAGGCAATCACAACATCTGGTTCGGTCTCTGGCATCGTTGCTGCCGATCCAGAGGGGCCACGATCACCACCGAACCCTCCCTCTCCGACGATAAAGACCGAGGAGGTCAGGTCGAAGAGGGGTTGTCCGTCCTCAACCAGAACAGCACGAGATTCAGACACGATCACGGCCCCTTTGCCTTTGTCGTAGATGGCGGTGACAGTATCGGTGACCGTCACTTCGCCCGAGACCGGCATTGGGCGATGCAAGACAAACCCTTGCTCGCCATGGACCAGCATCCGTGGGTCGAAGGATCCGATAGCGGCCATGGCACTCGGCCCTCCTCGGGCCTTGTGGGCGCTAATGACACAGAACGTCGGCAGGGCGAGTTGGGTAACTCCAGCAGTGTTCTCGGTGGTGAAGGCAAGTTCTTCCGTCACCGGATCAGCAGAGCCAGCGCCCACGCCCAGTGCGTACAAGAGGGCGTCATCTGCAGTCCAGACCCACCGATTACCTTCACTCGTTGATCCAACAGCTTCTGGATTGATGGGCACGGTTTCCCCCTACGACGACGTTTGGTTGGCTCACGAATGAATGTTCTGCTTATGTTGGCACAAGCTGCAAGCAAGAAAAAAACCCTGACACCTCATTTGGCTTTGAACCTGGCAGACTGTTGCGCTGTGTTGACTAAGCGACGTTGGCCCCTTATCGGTGCGGGTGTGCCCCTCGGACTCTTCCTCCTGTTGGTGGCGGCCTGGGGGATCGATTCGTTGGTCTCTGGGGACCAGGTGGTCCGCAATGTTGTCGTCGACCAAACAGATCTTGGCGGTCTCACCAAAGCCGACGTTGTCAACGCTGGTGCCGATCTCACAGCAAGGCTCTCCAATCAACCACTCACCGTTTCCGCTGGTGATGCCTCAGTAGCCAGCGATCCTGTGACCCTTGGGGTCAGTGTCGATAGTCAGCGTCTAGCCAGCGACGCCTTGGCCGCTCGCCGAGGTGGCTTTTTCCTGCTTCGCCCGATCCGTTGGCTTGGGACTTTCTTCTCCGAGGAGTCCATTCAACTCTACTATCTCGTTGATGCCGACAAGGCCAACAGAGCGACCGCCGAACTCATCAATCCCGAACTCACTCGTCCGGTCGATCCAAGCCTCGTTCTCCAAGGTGACATGCTTACCGTCAGCCCAGGGGCAGATGGCCTCCTCGTCCAAGATGGGGCGCTGGCCGAGGCTCTTACCACATCGGTTGAGGCCGGAGCTCCCTACTCGGTGAACCTGGCCACCGTAGCCTTGCGACCCGACTTAGATACCACCGCCCTTCAGGCCGTCGCAGACGAGGCTAACAACGCCACCGATTCCTCCATCAGAATCCAGGTGCTCGACAGCGAGGTCGTCGTTGAGGGCACTGAAGTTCGCTCGTGGATCTCTCTGGACACCACTGCAGCATCACCCGACTGGGTTATCGATAGTGATCAGGCACGGGCGGCGCTCTTGACCCGCTTCCCCGCACTCGGAGATGATCGCCAGCAAGCAAGATTTGACGTCATCGAAGGACGGCCCGTCATCATCCCTGCTGCGGAGTCAGTCGTCTGCTGCGATGAACGGACCGGCGATCTACTCAAGGCGGGCTTGCTCGCAGCGCCCGAACATCGTGACGAACCAAACGATGACAACGAGGGAGAGAACTCCCAAGATGCAGAAGTTGATCCCAGCCTACGTTCCATCCGCCTTGAGCCAGCGATCGCCGAAGGAGACGAAGGAGTGGCAGAACTCGAGTCGCTCGGCATTGTCGAGGAAATCTCAAGCTTCACCACACTCCACAAGTGTTGTGAGAACCGGGTTACCAATATTCAACTCATGGCCTCAATTGTTCAGGGATACATCATCCGGCCAGGAGAACAGTTCGATCTCAACCAAGTAGTCGGCAAAAGGGACCGAGCCCGAGGGTTCTTGGCCGCAGGCGCCATCGCCAACGGGCTGTCCGCCGATCAGGTCGGAGGCGGCGTTAGCCAATTCACCACCACAATATTCAATGCCTCTTTCTTCGGCGGTCTCGACTTTGACGAGTATCAGAGTCACTCCATCTATTTCAGCCGCTACCCCAAGGGGCGTGAGGCCACGATCTCTTGGCCAAAGCCAGACTTCATCGTTACCAACCCAACCGAGTATGGAATTCTGGTATGGCCAACCTGGACCGACACCAGCATCACGGTGACCTTCTACTCGACCAAGAACATCGAGGTGTTCTGTATCGCTAGGGATGATTCATTGGTCAGCGGGCCGGACGAATGTGACAAGACGATCACCTCGACCAGTCAGGGTGAGTGCACTCGCTGGACAACCAGGCGACGTCGGATTTTTCCGGACGGGGAAATCAAGGACGACAAAGTTTTTGCCGTCTATCGACCTGGGTTTGCTCTGGACTGCAACGGCAACAGCACGCGGCCGACGACGACCACGACTACCGACCCCGATGCGGTTTCGACGACCTCGGGTGGCGAAGGGTCGACATCGACCACCGACGATCATGGCACAACAACCACAGTGGCGACACCAACCACGACGACCACGGTGGCCACCACAACCGAAACAACTCCAACCCCGTAGTGATCGGTGGAACCCGTTGTTGACATTCTCATTGTTGGGGGTGGTCCCGCCGGTTCGGCAGCCGCAATCGAGGCCCGACGAGCTGGCCTGTCAGTAGTCCTCGTCGATAAGGCCACTTTTCCTCGAGACAAGTGCTGTGGCGATGGCCTCACGGCCGGAGCACTACGTCATCTAGAAGAGCTTGGACTGAACCCCAACACGATTCCAAGTTGGAAGGTCATCGATAGGGTTTGTCTTGCTGGGCCAGACCACAAACTCATCCCATTCTCACTTCCCGCGAGTGGAGGCCAGTTTGCCGCGGTAGCCCGCCGCTCCGAACTCGATTCCTCCCTCCTAGGACTGGCCAAGGCAGCGGGTGTCCAAGTTCATGAGAGGTGCCCGATCCAGGCCATCTCGATGGGCTCAAACAGGGTCAAAGTGACCGCCGGGGGGCAAGCCTTTCGATCCTCTGTTGTTATTGCCGCCGACGGAATATGGTCTCCAACAAGGAAGCTCCTCGGGCTTGGAACTGCTGGGTACCGGGGTGATTGGCATGGGTTCCGCCAGTACTTCTGCCAGGTCGGGGGCAGAGCCAGCAGTGACCTTTGTGTCTGGTTCGAGCCCGATCTGCTACCTGGGTACGTGTGGTCCTTCCCGGTTTCGCACGGGGTTGCAAACGTTGGGTTCGGAATACGACGAAATGCTGGCCACAAGATTCAGGACATGAACAAACTCTGGCCCGACATCCTCAAGCGACCCCACATTCGGGCTGTTCTTGGCCCTGAGGCCAAACCCGAGGGCCCTCACCGCGCCTTGCCAATCCCGGCCCAACTAGGATCGGCCGCCATCGTTGATCGCCGGATCTTCTTTGTTGGGGATGCGGCCCGTGCTAGCGATCCAATGAGCGGTGAGGGAATCGGTCAGGCACTGGAGACTGGCCGCTTGGCGGCAAGAGCCCTATCCTCGGCTGGAATCGACCGACCTGGCCTGGCTTGCTCACGGTATGTCGACGCGCTTTCCAACGGGATGATTCGAGACCATCGGCTCGCTGGCCTACTTTCGAAAATCTTAGCCAATCCGACCGGTGCAAGTGGCAGCCTGCGAGCAGCCTCGGTCAGTCCATGGGCCAGACGAAACTTCGCCCGCTGGCTGTTTGAGGACTATCCCCGGGCCATCCTCCTAACCCCAAGACGCTGGGAACGAGGCCTCTTTCACCGGCCCGGGGCCTTCGAATCGCCCCTCTAGTTCGGGCGGATTACTACGATCAGGTCGCCAGGATCAACTGAGCGGACAGCTGGTCCCGCCACTCGTTCCACTACCCCGGAGATGGGGGCCGAAATAACGGACTCCATCTTCATGGCCTCAATCAAGGCCACCGGCTGATTGGCCCGGACGACATCTCCGGGCTCGACTTGCACGGTGACGATCCCGGTGAAGGGCGCCCCAACATGACCAGGGTTCTCCTGATCGGCCTGCTCACTCCCGACCTCGTCTTGGCCAACCCCATGATCACGAATGTCCAGTGGCCGCATCTGGCCGTTGAGTCGAAAAACTACCCGCCTCATGCCTCGTTCATCCGGCTCCCCAATCGCGTCGAGACCAACCAAGAGTTGGAGACCGCGGCCAAGACTGATGGATACGTCCTGCTGGCCCACCTTTAGTCCGTAGAGGAAGAGGTTCGTCGGGAGTCGAGACAACTGGCCATAGTCCTCAATATGGTTCTGGAAGCTGGCGAACGGCTTCGGGAACAGCAGCCGACTGAGCGCTGCGCGCACCCCGGGGCCGTTGAGTTCATCAACGTCTTGGGGCGTGAGCGAAAGTGGTGGCTCGGCCGGCCGACGTCCGACAAGGGCCTCGGTGCGGAAGGGTTCGGGGAAACCAGCGACCGGCTCACCAAGTTCGCCATGAAGGAACCCAACAACACTGTCTGGCAGGTCTGCGGCCGCCGGATCCCGCTTGAGGTCAGCTGTTGTCAGACCTCCCGCAGCCAACTGCAACGCGAGGTCTCCGACCACTTTCGATGTCGGCGTCACCTTAATGATCCGTCCGAGAAGACGATCGCAGTCGGCATACAACTGCTCCACCTCCTCAAAACGGTCTCCCAGCCCAACTGCGATCGCCTGTTGGCGAAGGTTGGACAGTTGCCCGCCGGGAATCTCATGCTGATAGACGGTTCCGGTTGGCGAAGAAAGGCCAGCCTCGAATGGGGCGTAGGTGTGTCGCGTCGCTTCCCAAAATGGTTCAAGCATTGCGAAACCCTCAAGGGTCAAGTCCGGCTCAGCTTCGGTATCAGCGAACGAAGCAATCACCGCAGCGATAGACGGCTGGGAAGTCATGCCAGAGAGGGGTGCCGCAGCGGCATCAATGGCATCCACCCCAGCCATGGTTGCCGCTAGGTAGGTGGCCAACTGACCTCCGGCCGTATCGTGGGTGTGGAGGTGAACCGGAGCCTCAGTGAAGTTCTCTCTGAGCGCCCCAATTAGACGGTGAGCGGCGCCAGGCCGCAAGAGTCCGGCCATGTCCTTTACACACAATACGTGCACGCCAGCATCGATTAGTTCCTGGGCTACACCCAGGTAGTAGTCCAAGGTGTAGAGGTTCTCTGCTGGATCTTCGATATTTCCGGTGTAACAAATTGTCCCTTCGACCAGGGCACCGGTTGTCAGAGCCGTTTCTATCGCTGGCCGCATCTGTTCCACAGAGTTAAGGGCATCGAAAACTCGGAAAATGTCGATCCCACAACGTTGGGCTTCCTGGACAAAGCGTTCCGATACCAGCGGCGGATAGGCCGAATAGCCAACAGTGTTGCGACCTCGAAGCAACATCTGCAAACAGATGTTTGGCGCGGCGTCTCGAAGTCTTTCCAGTCGTTCCCATGGATCTTCATGCAGGAACCGCAGGGCGACGTCATAGGTGGCCCCTCCCCAGCATTCCAGGCTCAGCAGGCCCGGATTTTGTTGCGCAAGATGGCGGGCTCCGGCCACGAGATCAAACGTCCGCACTCTGGTGGCCAGAATCGATTGGTGGGCGTCCCGTAGTGTGGTGTCAGTGACCAACAAGGGGACTGAACGGCGCATCCAGGTTGCGAAGGCGGCCGGACCTTCGCGATCGAGTCGAGTCTTGGTTCCTTCGGGCGGCGCGATGGTGGGGCGAGGCGGGAGCTTCAGGGTCGGATCTTCCTTTCCTCCACCATCACCATGTGGCCGATTAACGGTGACCTCACCAAGCCACTGCAGCAGCTTCGTCGCCCTGTCCAAGCTGGGCTTGGCGTTAAGAAGCTCAGGGTGTCGCTCGATGAAGGATGTAGAGACTCCTCCGGCCCGAAACTCCGGAGACTCAAGCACTGCCTGGATGAAGCCGATGTTGGTTGCCGGACCACGGACCCGGAACTCTGCCAGTGCTCGACGCGAGCGAGCGACGGCCTCGGGAAAGTCTCGTCCCCGGCAAGTCAGCTTGGTCAATAGGGAATCGAAGTAGGGTGTGATCTCCGCACCGGAGTAGCCACCGCCACCATCAAGGCGAATGCCGGCCCCACCGGGTTGACGAAAAGCTAGAATCCGTCCGGTATCAGGCCGGAATCCGTTGGCCGGATCCTCAGTGGTGATTCGGCACTGCAGCGCGGCTCCGCTTTGCACGATCACTTCTTGGGTCAGCCCAAGATTTTCTAGGGACTCTCCGCCTGCAATCCGGATCTGAGCATGAACCAGGTCGACACCCGTTGTCTCCTCGGTCACGGTGTGCTCCACCTGAATCCGCGGATTCATTTCAATGAATACGAACGAGCCATCCCGTTGCAGCAGAAACTCCACCGTGCCAGCGTTGACATAGCCAAGGTGCTTGCCAAACTTGATGGCCTCTCGACACATCTGATCTCGGATCTCTGGCTCCAGGTTGGGGGCAGGAGCGATTTCGACCACTTTCTGATGGCGGCGTTGAACCGAGCAGTCTCGTTCGAAGAGATGAACAACGTCGTTACCATCACCCAGTAGTTGCACCTCAATGTGGCGAGGTTCGATGACGGCTTGTTCCAGGAATACCGTGGGGTCACCAAAGGCCGACTCGGCTTCACGTCTCGCGGTCTCGACCGCAGCGACCAGTTCCTCGGGCGAGTCGACCCGCCGAAGTCCGCGGCCTCCTCCTCCGGATGCCGCTTTGACAAAGATCGGGTAGCCAATCGCTTCCGCCTCCACCAAGGCTGTCTCGGCGCTAATTTCCACCGACTGCGCCAGGACAGGCACGCCGGCTGCTAGGGCCAACTCTCGGGCTCGCATCTTGTTGCCACACATGCGAAGGATCCGCCCAGGAGGCCCAACAAACATCAGTCCGGCTGCTTCACACGCATCAGCGAACTCGGGGCTCTCCGACATGAACCCGTACCCCGGATGAACGGCATCGACGCCAGCTTCCACTGCGACCCGTACGATTTCTTGGGGGTCAAGGTAGGGGCGAAGGGGATGGCCAGCTGTACCAATCTGATAGGACTCGTCTGCCTTGAGTCGGTGAAGCGATTGACGGTCCTCCCAGGTGAACACTGCCACCGTTTCGATTCCGAGCTCATAGGCGGCCCGAAAAACTCGGATCGCGATTTCTCCCCGGTTGGCCACCAGCAACTTCTTGATTGGTCTTGGCACGGCCCCATCTTGCCATTTTGGTGATCCACTTGCCATGGGGCCATGCTGTGGTGATGGCCCGATGGACCTACGCCGATATTTGGGAGACGCTCGCTTATGTCCAACCCGGGCGAAGTGCCCTCGTTCATGGTGAGCGTCGAGTTTCCTGGCAAGCGTTCAGCGACCGAGCTGATGGCCTGGCTCGACACCTCTTGGATCATGGAGCCCGGCACCAGGACAAGGTTGCGTTCTATCTGCACAACGGGCCGGAGTATCTGGAGGCGTTCTTTGCCTGCTCGAAGGCTTCTCTCGTCCATGTCAATACCAACTTTCGCTACGGAAAAAGTGAGTTGGTGTATCTCTGGAACAACGCCGATGCCATAGCCGCCATCTTCCACGGCAGCTTCGCTTCCATTGTGGAGGATGCTCGACCTGAGGTTCCCTCAATCAGGACATGGCTTTGGGTGGACGACGGGAGCGGCCCATGCCCAAAGTGGGCCCAACCTTACGAACAGGCAGTGGCCACCCCCAATAGCGGCCGGGTCCGAGGTAGCCAGGCTCGCAGTGGAAACGATTTGCTGTTGTTGTACACCGGCGGCACCACCGGCATGCCCAAGGGTGTCATGTGGCCCCAGCATGAACTCCTTATGGTGACCGATGCCTCCAATGGAATTCGCCTTCCGCCGGAGCCCGACCTTGATGCCAATGGGTATTCGCCAGCGGTGCGCCAACGAATTGAGTCTCGGGCCGGGCCGACAAGCATTCCGGCCTGTCCACTAATGCACGGCACCGGACTTTTCAACAGCATGAACACACTCTGCCTGGGTGGCACCATCGTCACCCTGACGGAGAGCCGATTCTCAGTTACGGAGTTGTTCGACACCATCGAAGAGCATCGGGCCAAGAGCATCTTCATCGTTGGTGATGCCTTCGCCAAACCAATCCTGAATGCACTCGACCGTGAACCCGATCGGTGGGATCTGTCGAGTCTTCGGGTGATTTTATCCAGTGGGGTGATGTGGGGAAATGAGTCGAAGCTGGGGCTGCTAGGCCACTACCCCGACCTCATCCTGGTGGATGCCTACGGCTCATCCGAAGCCATGGGGGTCGGATCGTCAGTCTCCTCGAAGGGAACCGCGTCGGAGACTGCCTCCTTCAAACTGGGTGAGAACTCCATTGTCATCGACGACGATGGGAACCTGGTCCGGCCGGGATCGGGAGTAGTGGGACGGATTGGTGTTCGAGGTCACACCCCTTCTGGTTACTACAAGGATGAAGTCAAGACCGCAGCGATCTTCCCGGTCATAGACGGGGTGCGCTATGCGATCCCCGGCGACTATGCCACGGTGTCGGAGGACGGCTCCATCTGCCTGCTGGGTAGGGGGTCGGTCTGTATTAACACCGCCGGGGAGAAGGTTTTTCCTGAAGAGGTTGAAGAGGCACTGAAACGAGTCAACTCGGTCGAAGATGCCGTTGTGGTGGGACTGCCCGATGATCGCTTCGGCCAAACGGTCGCCGCGGTGGTTCAGGCACCGGCCGATCTTGCTCGGGGAGCCGCCATCGAGTCTGTCCGAGCAGAACTTGCTCATTACAAGGCACCCCGTCAACTGTTTGTGGTGCCAAACCTTGACCGGGCAGCCAACGGCAAAATCGACTACCAACGCTGGGCCGACTATGCCGCGACGGAGGCGACCAGGTCGTCCCCCTCGGGCCCCTAGAATCTTCTCCACAGCCATCTTGGTCACCACATCGTTCACCAGGTTGTGAATCGAGAATGTGACGAATGGCTCACCGATGAGCTAAACCTTGCCAATGGCAGGATGGAACTTCGCAGACCTATGGGAACAATGCGCCACGATTCGCGACCAGCAGCCGGCGCTGGTTCATGGTGACAAACAAGTGAGTTGGGCAGAGTTCAATCGTCGGGCCAACGGTCTGGCCACCACCATGTTGTCGGCTGGAGTTGAGCATCAAGACAAGGTGGCTCAGTACCTGTACAACTGCCCGGAATACTTGGAGGGGGTCTATGCCTGCTTTAAGGCTTCGTTGGTGCCGGTGAACACCAACTACCGTTACGCCGAGGCCGAACTTCGTTACCTGTGGGACAATTCCGATGCCGCGGTTGTCATGTTTGGGGCTTCCTTTACCCAGACGATTGAAACCATTCGTTCTGAGTGCCCCAAGGTGAAGCTTTGGCTCCATGTGGAGGACGGGACGGAACCTTGTCCAGAGTGGGCCACCCCGTGGGAGCACGCCTGTAGCGGTGGAACCGATACGAACGTCTCAGGTGCCTCGGTCGACCCCGATCGGGCCCGGTCAGGGGACGATTTGTGGTTCCTCTACACTGGTGGAACGACCGGCATGCCCAAGGGAGTCATGTGGACCCAACACGATTTGTTGACGTTGTCCTCCCGCACCCATCCGCTTCCCCTCTCCGAGGGGGTGACCCTGGACGACTTCGCTCGGAGCATCGTTGAGAACCCAGCGCCAGTAGTGCTGCCAGGCGCCCCATTGATGCACGGCACCGGCCATCTCGGCAGCCTTGGGCAGATCACCCGGGGTGGCACCGTGGTGACACTAACAAAACGTTCTTATGACGTGGTCGAGTTGTTGGACGCAGTCGAGGCCAACAGGGTCTCCACTCTGATCATTGTTGGTGATGTTTTTTGTCGACCCATCCTGGACGCGTTGGATGCCGAACCGAACCGATGGGATCTCTCCTCTATCGAACTTATGGTGAGTTCGGGGGTTATGTGGAGCCAGGAGGTCAAAGAAAGACTGTTGGAACACATGCCGACCATGGTGATCTTCGACGCCCTCAGTTCATCCGAGGCCCTGGGCATGGGCACCAGTTTCTCCTCCAAGGCGAACATCTCAACCACAGCCAAATTCGACCTTGGAGATCGGGCAGCAGTAATTCGTGATGATGGGGCTTTGGTCCAGCCCGGTTCTGGCGATATAGGTCGACTGGGAGTGCAGGGCATCTTGCCGGTTGGGTATTACAAGGATAAGGCCAAGACCGCGGCCACGTTCCCCACAATCGACGGAGTCCGCTATTCCCTTCCCGGAGACTACGCCACCATCGAGAGCGACGGCACTATTACCCTGCTGGGACGTGGTTCGGTTTGTATCAATACTGGCGGCGAAAAAGTGTTCCCGGAAGAGGTTGAGGAGGCTCTCAAGACCGATCCCGGTGTAGCAGATGCCATCGTCGTTGGCGTAGCCGACAAACGATTCGGGCAGCGTATTGTTGCCGTGGTTGAGCCTAGCTCTGGCCTTGGAGTTGACCCTCAGCTACTCATTGACCGAACAAAAGGGACACTGGCACACTACAAGGCTCCCAAGGAAGTATTGGTTGTCGACTCACTGACCAGGGCCGCCAACGGCAAAATCGACTACAAGAAGTGGTCGGCCTATGCCACCGAGCACAGCGAAAACGACACCGAGCACAGCGAAAACGACACCGAGCACAGCGAAAACGACACCGAGCACAGCAAGCTATGAGCCCAGGCCAAGATGTCGCCAGAGGAACCTCGGAGTTAGCGAACCCGGACTATATAGCCGAGACCCTTCGTCTCTATGACGGTCTTGGGTATCCGGCCTATCACTGGGCGGAGCGCACCGAGCCATCGGCCTTTGTGCCCATTGACAAACCACTGTCGGAGTGCAGCGTCATGTTGGTCGGATCTGGAGGGCTCTACGTCAGGGGACAGATCGCTCTGCACACTAAGGATGACACCTCGATTCGTCTGATCCCGGCGGATACGCCAACAACGGACCTGCGTATCAACCACTTTGCCTATGACGCCACTGATGCTCGGCAAGATCCAAACTGCGTCTTCCCCCTCGGGCGGCTCCGCCAACTGGCCGCTGACGGGTCGATTGGTACGGTGAGCGACCCGGCCATCGGGTTCATGGGAGGCATCTACTCAACTCGCCGAGTGCTGGCCGAGACCTCCGAGTACATCCTGGACCAGGTGACCAAGGCCCAACCAGACATCGTTTTGTTGGTACCAGTTTGACCAGTTTGCCACCAGTCGGTCGGTCTGATCGCACGCCACCTGGAAGCCAACGGATTTGCCACCGTCGGGCTGAGTTCGGCTCGGTCCATCACCGAACGGGTGAGTCCCGCCCGCTCCGTGGTGGTGGATTTTCCTCTTGGCCATACTGCGGGACCACCAGATGATGAGGCGACCCAACGCTCGATCTTGCTTGAGGCGTTGACTGCTGCGACCAAAATGGATGGCCCCGGCTCGGTCGTACAACTCAACTACCGCTGGATCGACGACGACTGGAAGTCCGACCCCCTGTCATGGCGGCGCCGCCGGCAGAGTTCTTCTTCCGGCTCGTCGTCTCACTCTGTTGCCCGTCACTCTGTTGCCCAGCCGTCCCAAGACCAATCGGCCGATACCCGAACGCCGCGTAGCACAAGACCCTCCTATCAGAATCCCCTCGATGAGGCCGAGGCGCTTCGCCGGGACACTGCTGATCAGTGCCTGGTCTGCATCGGGTGGGATCCCACCGGTCCATCATGAAACGACAGGGCACAATACTGGCTCGGTTCTTGCTGTTTGTTGCTTTCGTGCCTGCTATGACAGTGTTTGGCTCGGTGCCAACGAGCGCCCAAGTACCGGGCCTCGATTTCACCAACACTGGTTGTGAGGGGTACTCCGACAGCGTCGCTCGCCTCTACACCGCTGGATTGAACCGAACACCGGAGCGCGGTGGCTTTGAGTACTGGATGCAGCAATACACGCTCGGGAGAATCAGCTTGATGGGAATGGCTGACTTCTTCGCCTCAAGCCCAGAGTTCACCACCAACTACGGGTCTCTCACCCAGGAAGAGTTCATCAGACAGATCTACCGGAACATCCTGGGCCGAGAGGGTGAACCAGAAGGTGTCGCCTATTGGGCCGTCCTTATGACCAATGGGCTGACCCGCGGGAATCTCCTGGTGTTGTTCTCCGAGTCCACCGAGAACATCAACCGATCCGGCACCGCCGCACCGACCCTCGGCGTGTTCAACAATGGGCTTGACCAACCCTGGTCCTGCGGCGGCTGGGCCCCGGAACATCCTGATCCGGTCGTAGTGGTCGGGGTCGGAGACCAGGTCGTGAATGTTGACAAGCCCAATGACTACTACCTGGCCGACATCACCTATGACGGTGGTGGGCACTTCGCTATCTGGTCCTATGACGCCGCCGGGAATCGAATCGACCTGCTCGCCAACACGGTCGGGTCATACCAAGGCCGCGTGACGGTTGACATTCGGGACAACGAGGACACAGCCGCACTCGAAGTAACCGCTTCGGGACCCTGGTCGGTGACCTACTATCCCTTCAGTGCTGCCCGAGTAGAAGCAGCCTCTGTCATCACCGGATCCGGGGACGACGTGTTCCTTCTAACTCCTCAAACCACTGGGCTGACAATCGGGGAGTTCTCCACCAACGGCGATGGATACTTCGGTGTATGGGGATGGGGGGACAGGGGCAGAGACCTCCTGGTGAACAAGGTGGGCCCCTACACTGGTCAGACCGTTATTGAACCAGGTACTGGGCTGTTTGAGGTAAGCGCTGACGGGCCTTGGTCAATCACCATTGAGTGACCTGCCACAGACTGCCGGTTGCGGAGTCTCACAACGGTCCGCGACCAGCCGGAAAGTTAACCTTGTCGCCTCGTTAGTTTGGGTCAGGGCGTCCTATGCTCGGGCGACCAGACAACGATGCAAGAACTGGACGCTCACAAAGCAAACATCGAGTGACCACGAAAGTAGACGGAGAACAGCCATGGCAGAACTCGGATTCGAAGGAAAAGTAGCGATCATCACCGGTGCTGGCGGCGGCCTTGGCCGCGAGCACGCTCTGGAGTTCGCTCGTCGCGGGGCTCGGGTAGTCGTCAATGACCTTGGTGGTTCTGTGGACGGAACTGGCGATGGATCTACCAGCCCAGCCCAAGGCGTTGTGGCTGAGATTGAAGCTCTTGGTGGCGAGGCCGTGGCCAACGGAGACTCGGTTGCCTCCAAGGAGGGCGGGGAGGCCATTGTTCAAACTGCAATCGATGCATTCGGCCAGGTCGACATCGTGGTCAACAATGCTGGCATTCTGCGGGACAAAAGTTTCCACAATATGACCGAGGAGATGCTCACTCTGGTCCTGGATGTCCACCTGCGTGGTGCCATGTATGTTACCCAACCCGCATGGATCCGGATGCGGGAGCAGGGCTCGGGAGCCATCATTAACACGTCGTCGAGTTCGGGACTTCTGGGTAACTTTGGCCAGGCCAACTACGGCGCAGCCAAGATGGGTCTGGTCGGATTTACTCGGGTCTTGGCCCAGGAGGGCGCCAAGTACAACATTCGGGCCAATGCTATTGCCCCGGTGGCCAAGACTCGTATGACCGAAGAGTTGCTCGGCGCCATGTCCGAACAACTCGACCCCAAGCTGGTTACTCCCGTGGTCGTCTACCTGGCTCATGATGATTGCCCTACCACCGGTTGTGTCTATTCCGCCGCAGGGGGAACAGTTGCCAAGTACTTCATTGGCCTCACGCCGGGAACCGCGCGAGGTCAAGAGATCACCGTTGAAACCGTTCGTGATGACTGGGATGACATCAACAACGAGGACGGCTACATCGTGCCAGCGAGTCCTGCCGATGAATTCGCCAAGCTCATGAGCCAGTGGACCTGAGCCTCACATTACGTTGAAGCTGGTGCAACTTCGCAAACTGGCGACCGCCTTTGACGATCGAGCCGAAAGACTTTTTGTTCCGCTGAGGGGGAACAAGACGGCTGAGCGCGTCTTCTACGCCGCGAGCCATGCCGCGGAGTTCTCCGCTTGTTGGCACGCAGTGTCTGCCACCATGGCCCTGGCTAACCCATCTCTGCGACCGCACGCAGCACGGCTTACCGTGGCCCTCGGGGTCGAATCCGTGCTGGTCAACGGGATGATCAAGCCTCTGTTCAAACGACGGCGACCCGAACTGATCGTGGGTGCTCCAACCCTACGCCGACCCAAAACGTCGAGCTTTCCTAGTGGTCATGCCAGTTCTGCGGCCATGGCCGCTGTTCTGCTCAGTGATGCAGTGCCCGAATTGCGGCCACTATGGTGGACCGCATCAATCGTCGTGGGCACGAGCGGCATCTACACCCGAATGCATCACGGAACGGACGTGGCTGCGGGCGGGCTCTTGGGAGCGGCCCTCGGTGCGATCCTCAGGCAGACCGCGCCGATTCGCTGAGATGAGATGAGATGAGATGAGATGAGATGAGATGAGGCGCTCTACTCGACCGATTCCATGACCTCGAACCCACTCAGCAGCATCCGCACATCGAGCAGTAGGTTTGTAACCTCTGAGGTCGACACCATCTGACGGTCGGTCATACCTCCGAGACCGGCATCAATCATGTCCATAACTTCTTCGATTCTGGTGAGATCTTGGAGATCCATTGAGCGAGTGTCCATTCCGATGCGCCGCGGGGCATCTGGTTGGCGTACGAAGGGTGAATTGGATCTCCCATCCTACCGAGATCTCGCGCGATGCGCCGAGTCTTTTGGCATAGAGTCAATGTCCGAATATGCTGCGCTCTATGTGCAAGCAGTCATCAGTGGCGACCAGCATGGCCTGCTCATTCGTCGAACCATTCAGCCCCGTTTGTTCTCGACGACGCCGGATCAAGCCTCGTGTCTGACCACCTAGTGAAGGCCAGTTCTGACGACATTGGTCTACGCCGGGAGTCGGTAGTAGACAGCACCGGCCTCCCAATGTGGCTAGCGAGACTACATCGATCGATCCCAGCCGAAAGTACGGTCCACATCAAGATCGAGGGTGAACTTCCCTTATCTAGCGATCACCTGATCGAAGGAGCTGGATTTTCAGGGACTGGTTCTGAGTACATACGACAACGTACCCTTCCCGATTTCGTGGGCCCCGGTATGAAAATGCTGATTTGCGGCTTGAATCCAAGCATCGCGGCCGCCGATGCGGGCGTCGGATTCGTCACCAAAACTAATCGCTTCTGGCCAGCAGCCCTGGCCGCCGGAATAGTTTCGTCTGACCGGGATCCTTCCCGGGCGCTAACCGATGACCGGATTGGATTCACAGATCTTGTCAAGCGCGCCACCCCACGAGCAGACGAGATCACTTCGGCGGAGTTCCGGGCCGGGGTGAGCAGGCTTGAGCACCTCGTCAAGTGGCTCGAACCCCGAGCCATCGTCATGGTGGGACTTAGTGGCTGGCGGGGTGGCCGGGACCGCCAAGCTAAGGCCGGATGGCAGACCGAAACACTGGCGGGCCAACCCATTTACATCATGCCAAATACCAGTGGAATCAATACCCATATCACCCTCGATGGTCTGACGAACCACTTCCGAGCCGCAGCCCAACCAGCACCGATGTAAGCTGGAGACCCCGCGGACGGGTCGAGTACCACTGCTGAACCCCCAAGGATGTGTGCGCCGTTTGGTCGTTGGAGTTTCTCAAGGCAGCCTTCTGGAGCGTCGAATAGACCTTCAGGACTTTTTTCCGTGACATCATCTCAACCAAACCTCCGAAGGCGGCTCATTGTCGCTGTGGCCTCGATCACGATGTACAGCCTCATTGGCGCGGCGGCAGCGCTGACTATTACCACGATCACGGGTTTCTCCTCCGCAGGAGAGGAGGCAGGCGCCATCGTGGGCCCTCGTGTCGACTATGGATCTGCCGAGACTAACGAGCGAGCCGCCATTACTATGAGTCGAGTTGAGTTCCCCTGGCAGGACCAACTTCCCGGCTGGACGATCGAGTTTGTTGAGGGCGATTCCGACATTGCGGGCTATACCTGGAGCCGAGAGTTCAGAATCGAAATTTTTGTACGCCCTCACTCGACTCCGGACTCGCTGTACCGCGTTCTGGCCCACGAATTTGGGCACGCTGTTGATCTGTCACTCAACACAGGCGACGAACGCCGCGGATGGCTGGCACAACGAAATGCCGAAGATCTCCAGTGGTGGCCCGACAGCGGCAAGGCCGATTTTCAGTCCGGAGCTGGTGACTTTGCCGAAGTTTTCGCCGTCTGGATGACAGGCGACTCCAGTGATTTTCGAAGTGAGGTTGGCCCAACACCAAGCCCATCGGACATAGAGCTGATGAGCCAACTCGTTAGTTCTGATTGACCGGCTCAACTTGAAGGGCTGAGGCCGAGACGCACCACTGGCCATCGAGAAACCTCAGCTTGATAGTCACCATATGGCGATCTTTTCTGGTGGGTTGGCCGGAGCGTGGCACCAATCCGACAAACTGAATCTGGGCCGAAGAGGCGAACAATGAGGTAAGGACAATCGGACCCGATTGGAGTTTGGCCCTTTCTTGGGGTGTGGCCAAGGGATCGATAGTGGGGTTCGGACAAAGATCGATGGGCCGCTCGCCTACATCCGAGCGAACCCGGCTAACCAAGGACCGGGACTGCTCTAGGCGCTGGGTGCCAAACCATCGGTACCCGACTGACCCTCCAACCAACAACATCCAGGCCAAGACCAATATCAGCCCAAGCCCGTTCTTTTTGATGAACCCACTGTTTCCTAAGGAACTCAATGATCTTTGCCCAACCCTACTTGGTGGGTACCCACCGCCATCTATGCGACCTACTAACCCGGTCAAATGCGGTAGCGTTGGCCAAGCTCAAGAAGGAGATCGACAATGTCCGACCCCAATCCCGCCGCTCAATCTTTGATCGTTACAGCCGTCTTGGCACCCAACAACCACCCAACAGAAGAGAGCTAGGCTTTAGCCCTCTTCGCCGTCAATCTTGTCGGCGAGGTCTTGGACCTTGTCAATCTGGTCGCTGAACTTGCCACCAGTGGCCGAATCGGCCACGTCGGCCACCTTGTCGACGGCACCCTCGACCGCTCCTCCGACAGTTTCGCGAACGTCGCCAGCAACGTCGCCAGCCTTGCTCGCAAGATCGCCAGCAACGTCGCCAGCCTTATCGGCCAAATCGCCAGCCTTGTCGGCTAAGCCACCAGCGGCGCCAGTGGCCTTTCCGGCCATGTCGCCAGCGGCGTCGGTAGCCGAACCGAATAGTCCCTTAAGTTTATCCATGAAGCCCATGATGAGTTCCTCTTTCAGTGTGGTCACCTCACCCAGAGGCGCAACTCCACCATTGTGCCCGCTTTTTCGCCCAGTAGTGCGAATAACCTATAACCATGTCAATCTAGGGGGCGACCCCGGAGGCGAAGGTGGAGAATTCAGTGAACGTACGGGCACCAGGTCAACTCTTTCTTGGAGAAGCAATCGAGGTGGATTCGGGCGACCGAACGGGCACGTCAATCCTGCTTGAGAGCGCCGATCTCACCACTCACGGAGTCATCGTCGGCATGACGGGGTCGGGTAAAACGGGCCTCGGAGTGGTCCTCCTTGAAGAAGCTCTCACTTCGGGCATCCCCGTGCTTGCAATCGATCCCAAAGGTGACCTCGGCAACCTCTGCCTGACTTTTCCCGGACTCAGCGCCCAAGAGTTCGAACCTTGGATGGATGCTGGTTCGGCACGAGTGGACAAGACCACAGTCCAGGAGATGGCAGTCAAGACCGCTGAGGTGTGGACGAAGGGGCTCGGTGCATGGGGAATGGGCCCCTCGGACCTTAGTGACCTGGCAGCGGCAGCCGACCCCGTGATCTACACACCAGGAAGTGACGCTGGAATCCCCCTCAATGTGCTTGGTCGACTCTCCGTCCCACAGAGCACCGACCCCAGTGTCCGCCAGGACGAGGTCGATGCCACTGTTGGAGGGCTGCTCAGCCTCATCGGGGTGCAGAGTGATCCGATCTCGGGTCGGGAACACATCTTGCTGACCAACTTGATTATCCGTTCATGGGATGCCGGAACCGACATGGATCTGGCCACTCTGCTCGGCCAACTGATGGATCCACCAATTCGCAAGCTGGGTATTCTCGACCTGGACACATTCTTTCCCCCCAAGGATCGCCAGGCTCTGGCCATGAAACTCAACGGTTTGCTCGCATCACCGAGTTTTGCTGGGTGGTCTCAGGGCGCGCCTCTGGAGATGGGTTCCATGCTTTGGAAGGAGGATGGAACGCCACGTGCAGCCATTGTCTCGCTCGGTCATCTCGATGAGGCCGAGCGTCAGTTCGCCATCACCATTGTTTTGAGTCGGCTCATCAGTTGGATGCGAAACCAGCCGGGAACTGGCGAACTGCGGGTGTTGGTGTACATCGACGAGGTCATGGGGCTTGCTCCACCGACCCAAAACCCCTCGACCAAGAAGCCTATCCTCACTCTGCTCAAGCAAGCCAGGGCATTTGGTGTCGGCTTGGTGCTTTCCACCCAGAACCCGGTGGACCTCGACTATAAGGCCATCAGCAACGCTGGCACCTGGCTCATTGGTCGACTCCAGACCGAGCAGGACAAGAATCGCCTGGTTGATGGGCTCCGGTCCTCTGACGGTTCGGTTGACGTAGCCGAAGTCGAGCGGATGATTAGCGGGCTTGGTAAACGCCAGTTCATCATGCGCACCACCCGCTCAAGCGAGCTGCCCCTTCTTACAACACGATGGGCCATGAACTATTTGGCCGGTCCACTTACTCGATCCCAAATCCGTGAACTCATGGACCCAAAGCGTGAGGCTCTGTTAGGTCAAGCACCCTCATCTGGACCGATCACCGCCTCAGCAGCCACCGCCTCGGCGGCCAGCCCGGCCCCGGCGCCCGCCTCGGCACCAGCCTCTCCAGCTCTGCGGGACGATGAGTTCGCTAGTCCCCCAGCCACGCCCGACTCCCTTCCCACTCGCTATGTTCATGAGTCTGCCCCCTGGCTCAAAGAGGTTGGGGCACAGCCCGGGTCGACTCGGCTCTCCCCTGCTTTGGCTGCCCGAGTCAAGATGTTGTTCGACGACACCAAGTCCAAGCTGCGCCACAAGGAAGAGTGGGAGGCAATCATCCCCCTTACTGACGATTGGATCGATGTCGACCAGGCCATTTCGGTGGACTTTGATGACCGCGACTTTACCTCCACGGCCCCCGCCGGTGCCGCCTATGTTGCCCCAACTTTCGATCTCACGGCCTCGACCATCAACAAGGCAAAGCGCGACCTGAAGGACAAGCTCTACACCGGAAAGACCATCACCCTCTTTCACAACACTCCTCTCAAACTCTGGTCGCGCCCGGGCGAAAGCGAAGACGAATTTACTGTTCGTTGTGATGCAGCCGCCGAGGATGGCGCGGATGCCGCAACGGAAAAGATTCGCGCCAGGCTGGCCAAGAAGTCCGACCAGCTTCAGGCATCCTTGGCCAAGGCCCAAGACCGGGTCGAAGAACTAGAAACCCAAGCCAAGGGCCGCAAAGCCCAAAATGTCATCGACATTGGGACCAGTTTGCTTGGCGGACTTTTTGGTGGTCGCAAACGCTCTCGATCCTTGGCCACCGCAGCCAGACGAGCGACCTCGGGAGGACGGCAATCGAGTTCGATCAAAGCTCGTCTGGAGACCGCAGAAAACCGGGTGGCAGAAAAGATTGATGACCTTGAGCAACTGGAAGCCCAGTTGGCCGAGGAGTTGATTGATATCGACGACGAGTGGACCGAGAAGGTGTCGGAGATCGAGACGGTGGAAATTCCATTGGAGAAAACCGACATCGCCATCGAGGATCTTCTTCTGGTTTGGATTCCTGCTTCCAACTAGCGAGGGGCTAGATCGGCGATGGCCTTGCGTGGGTCGATGCCAGCAAAGGGCATGATGGCCAAAGCTGGGGTGTCAACTCCGTTTTGGCAAAAGCGACCGATGTGCTCTCGGCATTCTTCTGGTGAGCCGTGGATGACTAGGGTGTCGACTACCTCATCAGGAATGGCGGCCAGAGCCGCCTTACGATCGCCAGCCTTCCAGTTGTCCCACATCCCCTCCAGGAGATCGCCACGCCCAAGCCACTGGTGGAAGGCGGCATAAACCGGAACATTCAAATAGGCGGCAATGAGATAGCGAGCCTGTTCTCGGACCGTGTCCTTATCGGTGCTTGGGCAGACAAACAATCTGGCCACGATCTCCGGGCTTGGTTTGCCAGCCTTTGCTGCCGCCTCATGCACGATCGGAGCCACGGTTTGAACATCAGTGGCCGCTAGCCAGTTCAAAATTGCTCCATCGGCTTCTCGACCAGCCATGCGTAGCATCCCGGGTCGAAGCCCAGCGACCAGGATCGGGGGTGAGATGGCGGGTCGAATACCAAGTCGAAATCCCTTCACCTCGAAGGTTTCGTAGGTCTCGGTGATCTTGTCTCCCCCAAGCGCCGCCCTAAGAAACCGCACCGTGTCTCTGGTTTTCTTGTAGGGCTCGTCAAAGGCGATCCCATTCCAACGCTCCACAATTACGTTTGAGGATGACCCAAGGCCCATGACAAAGTTGCCGGGCGCAGCATCGGCCAACGAAGCAACACTCTGAGCCATGAGGGCAGGTCCGCGGGTGAAGGCTGGGATGATAGCGATTCCGAGCCGTAGCTCCGGTGCCCAAGCTGCGGCCAGGGCTAGCGGGGTGAAGCCGTCGGCCGCATCGGCCTCTGATGACCAAACATCGGTGTAGCCGAGATCAACTAACTCCCGATAGATCTCCCGGTGCTCCGCCAAGGGAATTCCGCCAAATGGAATGGACATGCCGTAACGATTCATGTCCCACAGACTGCACCCTCAGGACTCGCTTTGCCAAGCCCCATGATCAGAAGACGCTCGCAACACCACGCGGGGGGTGGGTCCGGCCCAAGCACCGAACATCACCGAAGGCCCCTTGGTGATGATGCTGATTAAGGCCGGAGCGCTCGGTAGCACGGTTGCCGGAACGAGCGCCTCTCCCAACTCGGCCTCAAACGCTTCGGTTGCCAGTTTCCTGGTTTGGTCACTCGGTCCATGAACGAGACCGATAACTCGGTGGGTTTCCAGCAAGGCATGGGAGATTTCTTTGGCCTCGGTGCTCCGACGCAATCGCCGAAAAGTTCTGGTCGGAACGAAGCCCGGACGCATTGCAACTTCTGACCCACTAAGAGCAACCGCCGACAGGCCCACGAGCTGCTCCGCTGATGCCCCAACGACAAAGAGTGCCAGGGACTGCAACTCCGCGCCAAGACCAAACCCGAAGCGGAAGCGACGGGCCTCAATAATCGACCAGCAACTCTTGTCCAACGCGTGATTGAAGCGGTAGTAGAAACGCTCAAACCCGATCGGGCCAAGCTGCCAAGCCCGCATGATTCCCGATCCAAACCACAATTCGCAAGCCGCTGCTGGCCCGACCCCTGGCCGAACCATTTCCCACGCTCGCTGAGCGTCAAGCAGCCGCTTCCTCGCCAATGCCTTGGCTTGGGACAAGCGCTCTACCTCGGGTCCAAGGTCATTGTCATCGGAAACGTCGGGGCGGGTGTTCCCGAAGTCGGGATCAGAGGAGCTACCGTCGGCCCGGGAAAGCACGCGGGACTGGGCGGCCAATGCAGCTTCGTATCGAGAAACCACTCGGGAGAAATGATCTCGGGCCAGAAGTATCTCTGACACTGCCGAGGCGATGGCCGGATTGCGACGAACCGACCGAAGTCGTTCGCGTTCTCCTCGGGCGAGCACCAGATCGAGGACCGCGGCAATCGCTGCCAGCGCACCAACCACGGCCAAGAAGCCAGCGACCACTATTGTCCCCTCATTCATTGCCCACACGCTAGTGACCACCGGTACCAAGATGACGGATCGACACTGGGAAGTTACGCCCAACCCCACAAACCCCTGAAATGGGGCTGTCACACCCTCGCGTCATAGTGGTATTCATGAAGACCGCACAGCTTGTTCTCATCTCAACCCCTCCCTCTTCGTGGATTCTCGACGAGGAAACAAAGCGAATCGGACGAAATGGTCTGAGCGAAGCACGTAAGGTGCTTCGCCGTCATCAACTCACTACCGTCCGTGAGCATGACCAGCTCTCGACTGCGGCGTAAGGTCCTTTTTCGCTTCCTTGTCGTCCTCGGATTTGCCGGTGCCATATGGGCGGCGAGCAAGGTCGGAGAATCGCGTCGCTCCTCAAGTACCCAACCTCCCATCGCGGATTCGGTGCCCTCAGAAGTAGTGGGAGAAGTCGTCTACGTAATCGATGGTGACACTGTTGATATTGCAATCAACGGACAAGTAGAACGAGTCCGCCTAATCGGGATTGACACGCCGGAAACCGTCAGTCGCACAGATCCGGTCCAATGTTTTGGAGCCGAAGCCTCCGAGGCCCTCTTGGGCCTAATTCCACCTGGCTCGATGGTTCAACTCGAGCGTGGCCCCGAGCCACGCGATCGCTACGGCCGGCTGCTGCTCTACCTCCGTCGTCAAAGTGACGGGCTTTTCGTGAACCAGTGGATGATCGAGGGAGGGTTCGCCGACTCGGTCAACTATGCGCCCAATGACGGTTTTGCCGAGCAATTCGACCGGGCTCGAGACCAGGCAAGATCCCAGAAGCGCGGGTTGTGGGCGGCCTGCGACGGTCCCGACCAACCCTTGCAGTAGAGCGATATCGTTTAAGGCGTGAGTGAGCTCCTCCACCACCTCGGCTACCCCAACGATGCTCGGTTGCTTCTTATTGTCTGCGACGGACTTGGGTCTTCTAACTCGGCCAATGCTGGCGTTTATGATGCTCTACGAGACGGAGTCGCAACCTGTGCCGCCTTACAAGTCCCCTGTCCTTGGTCTCGCGGCGCAGTCGCTGACTATCAGGGCGAGGACATCGGGGTGGCCTTGACGCTCAATGCCCAATATGAGTCTTACCGCTGGCGTCCCATCACCCAAGCGCCCAGCTTGCTAGATGGAGCGGGCGGCTTTCCCCGAACGCCATCGGAATTGTGGGAGCACGTCGACCTCGATGAGGCCAGGAGAGAATGCCGAGCCCAGATCGAACGAGCCGTAATCTGGGGATTTGACGTGAGCTTCCTCAGCGCTCACCTCGACGCCCTTTGCCCTCGCCCCGAACTCTTCGACATCTATCTCGACCTGGCCTTGGAGTTCTCATTACCAATGAGCCTTCCAGACCCCTCAACAGACCTCGGTTTTCCTGGTCGAGAGCTGGCCCGAGAGGCCGGAGTGTTCGTTCCGGATCGAGTGATTGCGGCACCCTATGGCCGAGACCCACGAGCGGCAATCGAGGAGACATTGCCCACCCTGCCAGCCGGAGTAACAGAGATTCACCTCGCCCCCGCGGTCGATACTCGCGAGCTGCGAGCAATCACACCCGACTGGGCCAACCATGTCGGAGCAGCCCACCTCCTCACCCAAGACTGGGCCTTTCGAGCCCTCCTTGACCGATCCGGAGCCCAACGAATAGGCTTCGCCGAGCTTCGCCGCGCTCAACGCCAAGCCTCCACTCCGGTTCGCTAGAGGCTTGTGCGCCGTTGAGGTCAACCAGACTCAGTCTGGTGGCCGAAGCGAACAAACAACAGCCCGGTCATCAAGTAACTCCAAGGCAGCCAGGAGGTCACCTGTCTTGCCGGTCGCTTTGAGGTCACCCTTGGTATAGGCCTGGGAAAGATTGAGATCGCCGCCCAACCAGGCCTCGAACTGAGCAGCAGTGAATGGCACCGTTGCTCCAGGGTCCTCCTCAACGGCGCCGATAGCTCGGCCATCCACGATGGCGATCACAGCCTGGACCTTTTTCCCAACTCCAAAACCCACCGTTCCCATTAGTCCGGGAACCAGATCTCGTTCAGCGCTAGCCGATACCAGGGCTTCAACAAATGCTTCACTGAATTCTTCGGTGGCCACTATTGGCTCCTTGTGCGGGCTGGAGAGGGATTCCGGGGAGAAAGTCAGATTGGAGGTCAGGTCGTTCGGGCGAAAATGTCAGATTCGATCTCGCCCTGGGGAGTCATGCCAACAGTAGAGCGAGCCAGAATGAAGTCCTCATAAGGGTAGGCCTCAACCGAAACGTCCTCGGGCAGTCCGAACCAGAACTTCTCCGTTGGGTCCACCTGGGTGGCGTGGGCCAGCAACGCTGCCTTGCGAACGTGATGCCACTGCGCAATGTCAACTCGTGTGGTGATCCGGTCGTCCTGAGAAGGTCGATCAAACCATCGCTTGTCAAATGGAGACTCAAGTTTCAAGCGTTCGTAGGCTTGGTGGTAGGCCAGCATACGCGCCCGACTCCACATCGAGTAGTAGAGCTTTTGTGGCGCCCAGGGTTCACCGGCATCTGGATACCAGGCGGCATCTCCAGAGCGTTCGAACGCCCGAACGCTTACCTCGTGAACCTGCAGATGATCAGGATGGCGGTAACCCTGCTGATCATCACTGTAGGTTATGACAACATGAGGACGCACCCGCCGAAAGATGGCTACGAGCCTCCCCACTGCCTCATCTAGATCTGCCCTCGCGAAGCAACGCTGGTCGGCGTTGGCCTCGCTGTTAGCCATACCGGAATCTCGATATCCCAACATGATCAATTCGTGGTAGCCAATAATCTTGACTGATTCGGCCAACTCTGCGGCGCGGACCTCGGTTAGATTCGCCTTCACCTCGGGTCGATCCATGGTCGGATTGATGATGTCACCAGCTTCTCCGCCGGTGGCACAAACCAGGAAGGCTTCGTGGCCTTGAGCCACCGCCTTAGCCGTGGTGGGAGCGCCCTTGGACGCTTCGTCATCGGGGTGGGCATGGACACTGAGGAGGCGGGCCATCCCAGCAGGCTAATCCGAGATTAGTGAACTGCTCCCGGGAAGCTTGCTGGGCCCGCCCAGCCTTCGTCTTTGGAGTATCGGTGCCCAAACGTCTTTGGAGTATCGGTGGCCAAATCTGAAAAAGTACCGGGAACCAAGACTTTGCCGCGTGACGTTACTACTGTCACCTATCACGGTTGTGACCGAACGAGGGAGGGACCCAATGGATAGTTTGGATAACCCAGCAGTATGGGGATTGATCTGGATAGGCCTCGCCGCCACTCTGGCCGTAATCGAGATTGTCGCGATTGGTGGATTCTTTTTGGTCCCCTTTGCCATCGGAGCCCTCGTCGCCGCGGTCATCAGTTTTCTTGGCGCCCCGATTCCAATTGGATTCGCCGCTTTTGTCATCGTCTCACTCGGCACATTCTATTTGTTGCGACCCTTGGCCAAGCGCATGGAACTAAACCTTCCTAACCCCATTGGGGTTGGGGCAAACCGTCTAATCGGTCACACCGGCCAAGTGCTCGAAGATATCCCCCAGGGTCTCTCGAAATCGGGCATGGTCCAGATTGCTGGCGAACGATGGCGAGCCGAGGGCCGAGATGGTATGGGAATCATGGCTCGCACCCCAATCACCATTATCGAGGTGAAGGGCACACGGGTTATCGTCGAGCCAATCACCCCAGAAGAGTTCTAGTTCTCCCGTCATCCACTGACGGGCCATCATCAGAAAGAAGGGTACATTATGGCCACAGCTCTAGGCGGCCTCATCACTGTTATCATCGTACTGCTCGGCGTTTACGTTGCCGCCGGAGTCCGCATTGTCCGGCCATATCAACGGGGTGTCATCGAACGTCTGGGACGCTATAAGGAGACAACCGAACCTGGCCTTCGTCTCATCGCCCCCTTCATCGAGTCGATGAAGAAAGTAGACATGCGCGAGCAAGTTATTGACGTTCCTCCCCAAGAAGTCATCACCGAAGACAACGTGACCGCCGCGGTCGATGCCGTTGTCTACTTCGAACCGACCGACCCCCAGCGACTGCTCTACAACATCTCCAACTTTGTCCTCGCCATCACCAAGCTGTCCCAGACCAACCTTCGTAACGTGATCGGTGAAATGACCTTGGACGAAGCCTTCACCTCCCGCGAGCGAGTGAACAATACTCTGCGTGAAATCCTGGATGAAGCCACCGACAAATGGGGCGTGCGCGTCGTGCGAGTTGAAATCCAGCGCATTGATCCACCGGCTGATGTGATGCACGCCATGCACGAACAGATGAAGGCCGAGCGAACGAGGCGGGCGGTGGTTACCGAAGCCGAAGGATCACGCGAAGCCGCCATTACCCGAGCCGAGGGCGAAAAGCAGTCAGCCATCCTGAGCGCTGAAGGCCGAAAGCAGAAAGATATTCTCAACGCTGAGGGCGAGGCCCAAGCCGTACGCCTCAACGCCGAGGCCGAACAATACCGCCAAGAAGTAGTTGCGGCCGGTGAAGCTAACGCCATCCAGTCGGTTTTTGGAGCTATTCACAGCGCAGGCACCGATGACCGCGTCATCGCCATCAAGTACCTGGAGGCCTTGCAAGGCATCGCCAATGGCCAAGCAACCAAGATCTTCCTTCCAACGGAGATGGGGGCAACCTTGGGTGCGCTCGGCGGTATTGCCGAGCTCTTCAAGGAAGACGCTTCCGGGGCCACCCAAGGCAATAGCGGAATGGATGATCGAAAGGTTCTGGCCACAACCACAGCAACCGCCAAGCCAATGGCTGCAGCACCTGTTCGGCCGGCCAATCCGGGCCAGCCCCAGCACAAGCCGCCCACTCCGCCAACGCCTCCTCCACCGGGCTCCTAAATCCCTCGGGAGGTGCTAGCTCAAGGGTTCAAGTTCGAACTCTCCCTCGTCATCCTCAACCAGGTTCCACCCCAGCATCTCGGCCAAGGCCTCCCGCCCCTCCTCGGGCCCACTGGCCAAGACCTGGTCACCGGGTAACAGTTTCACCTCACTTCGCGGACGGTATTGGTAGTGCCCGTCTCGATCAATAGCCAGGACGTTGAAGCCCGGCTCGATCGGTAACTCCAATTGAGCCAGCGACTTGCCAGCGGCCTTGGATTCATGTGCCACCGGAAGCCGAACCACCACGTCATCGGTATCGCCAAGGGCAATTCCAAGCACCGGGTGAAGGTCACTTGACTTCTCCACCAGCCAGACCATGGACTGGGCTTGATCCCCAAGGTCCTCCGCTGCCGTTCCCAAGTGAAGCAAGCCACGCAGGGGACTTGGGTCAACCCCGTCGCTGGCCGACCTCAACACCCACAGTTCCAAGCGATGATTCATCTCGTCTAGACGGTCCTCAAGATGACGGACTTCTGCGGCCAAGCTTCGGTCTCGATAAACCAGGGCTGAGTAGGCCAGGCCAACCGCAACCTCGGAGAGATTCTTCATTTCAACCAGGGTGTCAATGGCACGGTCGAGATCGGTAAGGGTGGCGGACTCAATTTGTTCGGGTGGCTTGTAGGTCGAAGCCCCGGCAAGCTCGCGAAGTCGCTCAATGCCATCGGGTGAACCGCGCAAAAACAATACGTCATTTGGCAACAAGATCTCTTCGCCATCCGGGTCAATGATCCAACTCCGACCCCGACGAATGGCCATGACCCGAAGGCCAGTCACCGTCGGCAACTCAAATGATGACAATGGTCGATTGGCGAAATGAGATCCGTCAGCAACCTCCACTCGATGCGAGATCTCCTCCGCCGCAGCCATGTCGACCACCAGTTCTCGCGGAATACCAAGGCGACGAGTCACGATCCTGGCGATATCAACAGCATCGTTGCCAATTCTCTCAACGGCAGAGATCACTTGAAGCACCGCCGACATTGCTTCGGCCTCTCGCGGATTACGAACCGCTACCACGCAAAGGGCGCGCATGTCGTGCACCAACTCACTAATCTGGCTTTCAAGTTCGTCTACCTCGTCTGCCATATCCGGATCGTCGAAAAAGACCGAAGCATAGGCCAGATCCACCATCAACTCGCTGGTGTCCTTGGCCTCAATCAACATCTCTCGCAGGTTCTTTGATTCCACGTCCCTCTACCTCGCCATACGGTCTAGCCGTCTATCCAACAACACGATCATGTCACTCCCCAGATCGTCACCGCTGCGACGAGCGTCAAGGCCCCAACCACATCCAAGGATGCGGTGACAATGGGGATACCAAGATTGTCCGGGTCCAGTCCAAAGCGGACAACGGTCAGCGTTCCGTAATATGCCACGATCAGAACGAAAAATGTGGCCACAAGACCAGCGCTAAACACGACCGCCGCCAACGAAATGAGGCCAGGCGAGTCTCCATCAAGCAAGAACGCTGCCCCCTCGGCCAACAGAACGAGAAAACCGAAAACCGGCCCGGCCAGAGCCAGGGTGAATCCCATGTCCGAGCGGGCGGTTCCATGCGGGATTAGAGAAGCCTCGATCATTCCCAAATGAACCTTGGTTGACAGCCTGTTGGCCAGAATACCGCCCAAGGCTCCAGCCGACCCGAGATAGCCGGGGAGGAGAACAAGGAAGACCCAAACCAACTTGCCTTCCGCCGACTCGATAGCGGTGCCAGCCCCCAAGCTAAGTACTCCAGCGGCGATGAGCACTGGTAAGGACTCAAGAACAATCCGCTTGGCCCGGCCTAGCGAGGATCGGGCCAACCACAAAAGCCCGGCTCCGGTGAAAACAAGCGATACCACCGCCACCAGGTCGGTCAACAAGCCCCGATCAAGCAAGGCCGTACTCAACAACAGCGCAGGCAACGTTATGACGTCGCTCGCCGCCGTTACCAATGGAGCCGTCACATTGTCGAGATCCCAGCCAAACCGCACCGACGCAACGGTCAGGGCTAAGGCCGCACCAAGCACCACGACCGAGGCCAGCAAACCACCGACGACGGAAACAACCACGAAGTCCATGAACCCAATCGGTTCGCCGCCCCCCCTCCCAAGAGTCCGAGCAAAAAGCTCTGCGAAACCCGCCAACCCGATCCCAGCGGCCAAGGAATTCATCAGTACGGCAATGAGATTTTGCCCAAGTATAGAATCTGGTCGGAAGCTCCAGCTAAAGGTGCCAGTTTGTATAGACGTCGATAGGCGACTGCCAAAGGCGCCAAATGCATTGCCCCGCAGGCCAATGGAAGCGGGAATAAACAAAAGCAGCCCTGGTAGCGCAGCAAACTGATCGATTCTGGAGGCCAACGTTAGACCGGCAATAATGCTTGCCACGGCCGACACAGCGAGCGCACCAAGGCTCTGACGAACGTCCGCGCGGTCTGGCCCAAGAAAGCCAGCGCGCAACAACCCCGTCGGAGACAACCGTTGCCGTGGACGCCAACCAAGGCGCGAGGATCCCCCAACACGACCTTGGCGTCGGTTCCGGCGATCGTTCATGGCGGGCATCGTAGCGACGTGCCACGGCCTGGCCCGTGAACCCAACTAACCTCGCCCTTCGTGGCGCCACCAAGATTCCCCCGTATCCGGCAATACCGGTTGCCATCTCTTCCGCAGCCATCTCTTCCGCTGCTTCGTCTCATCCCCTGGTTTTTGGCGATGTTTGCCTTGGGTCTCGCTGCCTGCGCCAACGATGGTCGGAACCTGGCAGCAGCCCAAGACTGGCAAACCACAACCACGAGGCCACCCCCTCCGACCTCGGCTCCTCTCCAAAGCGTTGGGGCATCAGGGGTATCTCTCAGCAGTCCAGACTTCGAGGCCGGAGGAGTTGCGCCGCCTCTCAGCCGTTGTGACGGAGCCAATGTCTTCCCAAGCTTGAACATCAAGGGCGTTCCAGACAACGCAGTCGAGCTAGCTGTGACCCTTAGCGACCAGACCGACCCAAAACTCCCTGTTCTTCTCTGGCTAATGGGTGGCATTTCGCCAGACCGGACGGAGTTGCCTTCTGGAATCTTGCCCACTGGCGCCTATGAAACTCTAAACGATTACGGCCAATACGGTTGGGGTAACCCTTGTCTTGAATCCTTGGCTGGTGGCACTCGAGACCTTCAGTTCAGGCTGTACATCCTGGAGCAACCGGCCGACATCGAAGCCGGGGACCCCGGCAACGAGGCCTGGGATACCCTGGCTGCGGTTGCCGTTGACAGTGCGACCATGCTCATGCTCATCGAGGGAACCGGCTAGCGTTTAGCGGTCGGCTTGCAGCACCAGCGAAGAAAACCAGTGGCACAAAGTTCGTACTCGAGAGGTTTCACGATGCCCCAAACCCAGCCAGCCAAAATCAACACAGTCTCGAATCCGGTTCCATCATCGCCTGTGCCCTCCGCCGCTCGGATCTACGTTGCGGGACATCGCGGCCTGGTCGGCTCAGCTATTCTTCGACGCCTTGAGGCCCAGGGCTACACCAACGTCTTGACCGCCAGCCGTGACGAAGTTGACCTACGAATGCAAGCAGAGGTCAATCACTGGTTTGAGCAGAACAGGCCAGAATATGTCTACCTCGTAGCGGGGACCGTCGGTGGAATCATGGCCAACTCCACCCGTCCAGCAGAGTTCCTCTACGACAACTTGATGATTCACGGTACGGTCATCGAGGCCGCTCGTCAGACCAACGTCACCAAGCTTTTATACCTTGGGTCAAGCTGCATCTATCCCCGCCAAGCCGCCCAGCCCATAAGCGAAGAGGCCTTACTGAGCGGACCGCTTGAACCAACGAACGAAGGCTACGCACTAGCCAAAATCGCTGGAATCAAGCTGTGTGCGGCCTACCGCCGCCAATATGGATGCGACTTCATTTCGGCCATGCCAACCAACCTGTATGGCCCAGGTGACAACTTTGACCTGACAGCCTCACATGTCATCCCCGCGCTCATGCGCAAATTCCACGAAGCCAAGCTCAGCCAGCGCCCCGAAGTTTCGATCTGGGGGACTGGTTCAGCCATGCGTGAGTTTCTCCACGTTGATGACCTGGCGGCGGCGTGCCTGTTTTTGATGGACAACTATTCAAGCGAAGTTCACATCAATGTGGGAACTGGTGAGGATCTCTCAATCCGATCGCTGGCCGAAGCAGTTCGTCTCGTTGTGTATCCCGAAGCTGAACTCGTCTTCGATAGCTCCAAGCCAGACGGCATGCCACGCAAGGTTCTCGACGTTGGTCGGCTCCACCGCCAAGGATGGAAACACGAGATCGATTTCCGTGATGGGCTGGAATCGACCTACCGTTGGTTTGTTGAGCATCAAAGTGATGCTCGCGGTATCCGCTAGCCACGACTTGTCCGAGACGACTTGTTCGAGTTGACGAGAACAACGGAGATTGGTGTCAGTTCCCCCCGACCGGTATAGGCGCTATGCCCACCTCGACTTCGACCCAGTCGAAGTTCCCATTGTGCCTGCTGCCACCGTTCTACTACTCGACGATCGGCCGGATCTCCACGTTCTCATGCTTCGTAGAACCACCAGGGTTGTCTTTGCTCCCGACAGTTGGGTCTTTCCTGGTGGCCGGGTCGACCCCCAGGACCACGAGGCTGACTTTGACAAGGTAAGTCATGGCCTCAGCGACCGCGAGGCGTCTTCGATGCTTGGCATTAGCAAGGGTGGACTTGCCTGGTGGCTGGCAGCCTGTCGAGAGACCCTGGAGGAAGCAGGCGTGCTGCTTGTTGGAGGTGATGTCCCGGCCGATATCGATCAACTGCGGTACCGAGTCCAGGAGAATAGAGCGTCCTTTATTGACGAACTCATCCGTCGGGATCTTCGCATTGATGCTGCGGGCATTCGAGAAGTCGCCCAGTTCATCACTCCGATAGGTTCACCTCGACGCTTCGATGCTCGCTTCTTCGTTGCACGGGCACCGAGAGACCAACAGCCAGTTCATGACAATGGAGAGATCGTGGCGTGGGAGTGGGTCCGCCCCCAGGACTGTCTCGACGGCTGGGCGGCCGGGGAACTCACCATGATGTCACCAACGATTCGAATGCTCCGCTGCTTGATTCCCCACCCCAACACCGATTCGGTTCTCACTCTTGCCGACCGTCGACTACCTGCCAAACGAGTCCGAGTTCGTGATTCGCAGGGGGCATACCATGTTCTCCTGCCCGGGGATGCTGGTTATGATCGTGCCTCTCCCGAGGTCGAGTTCGGCTCCGTCCGGTTGTGGAAATAGCTATTCCTTACGTGGCACCTAGGAGCCCTCGCCCCCGGCCTTGACCACCAGGCTGGACCGATCAGGATCACAAGCAAAGGACTCTTCGGTCCAGGTAGCAAGAAACGCTTCCAGTTCGACAGCGGCGGTGGCCCATGTAACCGAGTCGTCGGCACTCGTCGTGGCAAAAACCAGCCCAGCTAGACCGTCGTCTTGAAAAAGCCCCGCACCGGAGTCCCCTGGTCGAGTGATTCCGTTGAGTTGGAAGCCAGCACGAGTCGAACGTCCAGTCCCACCGATCTCCGCCACATCCAGGTTGAGTGCCCGCTCGACCGTAACCCGACGTGGGCCGGATCGAGTTTGGACCACTGCCAAGGCTCCGACCTCAAGTTCAACAAAGCGGACCGGTAGCAGCCCGTCGTCGGTGGAAGACAACAAGGCGAGATCTCGGGCGGCATCGATGGCTAGCACCGTGGCTGGGCGTGATCCGCCTCCGATCAGGCCGATCTCAACCGCTGTCGAGCCCATGATGACATGAGCCGCCGTCAACACCTTGCCCTGGCCAACACCAACTCCTGTTCCGGTCGTCGCCGAGGCATCACCACACGCGCTCGTGGTGATGGCATAGACGCGAGCATCCGAAGTGTCCTGACTCCTAGGCGATCCACATCCGGACACGACCCCGGCGCCAACAAGCACGCCTAGCATGACCACCATGAGACGACGCGTCCTGCTCCGGTCGATCCAACGGTTTCTTCGCCCCGAGGAAACCTTGGAGCATGCCGCCCAGGTTTGGCAACGACACCGACTCATGATTCCTTTCTCCCTCGCCGCTTTCGTTCTGCTCACCAGTATCGCGGCTATAAGCGGCTTTGGGGGCGTCATAGTCCCGGTTGGCCTTGGGGCGGCAGGCGCGGCCATTGCAGGATCGGCAACAACCACCTACACCATTGTTGTGTTAACGAATCGCAACCTGGTTCTACTCAGGGGCAGTCGAATCCGGGTGGTCGCCGTCGGACCTTTCGACCGCTTGCCGACCGAGACTGTAGTAAGACGTTCCGGTGGCACATTGCTGATTTCGGATTGGGAAATCGGATCTCGGTCCTACAGCGCGACCAAAACTCATGAACGGGAGCTTTTGGCCATGCAACAGCGAGGGGAACATCGCGAGGTGTAGGCAACTGCATCTGACCCAGACCACCAAGGGTGCGCGACGCGAAAGCGCGGCGCACCCTTGGCCGACAGGTCTTGCCCGACTTCAGGCCAAGGTTGCTACGCGGTCTGCTGGTTCAGGTAGGACCGTTCGGCCAAACCATGCCATTCCGCTACTCCGTCTCGGTACTGACGCCATGGACCGAGAATCTCGGCAAACTTTCCGTCCTCGGCGGCGATTCCATCAAGAACCGACTCGGTCTCAGTCTTGAACGCTTCCATGAGTTCGGGTGAGAACTCACGAATCTCGGCAAATCCCTTAACCGTCTGAAGGGCCTCGGGATTCAGCACGTCATACTTGGCCACGGTCCGAGCGTGGGCATAGGCTGCAGCATTCTCGATCGCAGCCTGGTACTGAGCCGGAAGGTCGTTCCATTTGTCCAATGGAATCTGGACCTCAAGCGTCGTTCCCGGTTCCCACCAGCCTGGGTGGTAGTAGAACAACTGGCTACCCAACTCATCTAGACCCAAGATGAGATCATCGACCGGGCCGACGAACTCCGCAGCGTCGATGGCACCGGTCTCAATGGAGGTGAGGATTTCGCCGCCGGCAATGGACACCTGCTCGCCACCAAGATTGGTAATGACCTGGCCCGCGAGACCAGGAATGCGCATCTTTAGTCCTTGGAGGTCGGCAACGGTGTTGATCTCCTTTGTAAACCAACCGCCCATCTGGCAGCCCGTACCGCCAGCAGGGAATGTAATAGTTCCGTGCTCTTCGGCATAGAAGGCGTTGAGAATCTCAAGTCCGCCTCCCTCATAGAGCCAGGCGTTGTGCTGGCGCTGGGTAAGACCAAAGGGAACGGCGGTGGCGAACTGTTGAACCGGGCTTAGACCAACATAGTAATAAGAGGCGGTGTGACCCATGTCCATGCCACCGTCTCGAACGGTCGGCAACACATCAAGGCCGCCAACGATTTCGCCCGCTGGCCGGGCATTAATTTTGAATTTCCCGCCCGTGAGGCGGGAAACCTCATCGGCGAAAATTTCGGCGGCACCAAAGATGGTTACCAGGGCTGTGGGCCAACTCGTTCCCATCTCCCACTCAAGTTCGGGGGCATCCTGGTTGAGGGTGACGGTTTCGCCTTCGGAGTCACCTCCACCGTCGGTGTCTGCACCACTGTCTGCGCCTTCACCAGTGTCACCTCCACCAGCGGCGTCACCGACTGAGTCGCCGCCCGAGCATGCCGCCAAGATGGTTGCACTGGCAGCCATGCCAGCAACGCCAACTCCGGCCTTGCCCAGGAATGAGCGACGGTTTAGGACATTGTCTTCTTCGGTTGTCATGGGCACTCTCCCGTATTTGGTTATGACAATTGGTTTTTGGTTTTGCTGAGCGATTGATCTGGGCGATTGATCTGAGCGATTGATCTGAATAGTAAACGGCCTGATAGTCAGCCGGCGGTCGAAAAGAGTTCCCAGGAGAACCTGGTGATCCCAGGAAAGAGTCCAAGTAGGACAAGGGCTACCCCTTGTAGAACCATGAAGGGAATGGCTCCCTTGTGAATATCGGCTGTCTTCACTTCGGGTGGGGCGACACTTTGCAAGTAGAACAGTGAGAACCCCACGGGTGGTGAAATAAAGGCCATGTTGAGGTTGACGGCCATCAACACGCTGAACCAGATCTTGTCGAAGTTCGTGAACTCAAGGACCTCCATGGCCGGGACAAAGATCGGGACAACGATGAACGTGATCTCCAGGAACTCTAAGTTAATTCCCAACAAGAACACCGCGACCATGGCCACCAGAACAAACCCGGCCTTTCCTCCACCAATGGAGGACAACCAGGCGCCCATCTGATCCGAGCCACCCAACTGGAAGAACATGAGGCTGAAGAAGGTTGAGGAGAACAGCAAGGTCATGACCAAGATGGTGATATTGGCTGTTGAGCGGCCAGCTTCGGCCATCGCCTTACCCGTCAAGCGCCACTTTGGGGTGATATGTTGGGCTCCCTCGTTGATGAGTATCCGGTCGAAAACCCAGTTCAGTACCCCAATGAGCAGGGCTCCAAATACTCCAACCGCTCCCGACTCCGACGGGGTGGCTACCCCTCGAAAGATCGAAACTAGAACCCCTGTAATTAGGGCCAAGACCGGCACAATGGCCACCAGACCTTCGGTTGCCAGCATCTTCCCGAAAAGGCCGACAACCAAGGCAATTACGAAGGTGATGAGGAAGGCGTACAACGCGACGTTGGCACTGATTAGCAACGTCACGAGGGCAACGACTCCACCAAGCAAAGCAGCAATCTGCAGTGACGCCTTGAGGCCTGGATTACCGCTCAGTTGACGTTCCGCAAGCGGCATGGTTGGGCCAACATTTGGCTTGAAGAACGAGATACCCAACACATAGAGCACATAAAGCCCAGACAGAAGGAGCCCAGGAATCAGAGCCCCGGCGAACAGCCCGAGGATGCCGACGCCGATCTGTTGGGCCAACAAGATCAATACAATACTTGGGGGCAAAAGCTGGGCCAGGGTTCCCGAGGCAATGATGGCACCCGTGGCCAGTTTGTGGTCATAGCCGAGACGCACCATGGCTGGCAGCGACAAGAGGCCCATAACAATCACCGTCGCGGCCACCACTCCAGTGGCAGCAGCCAACAGGGTTCCAACAACAATCACCGCAGCAGCGACACCACCACGAAGTGGTCCCATGATCATGCCGAATGCGTTCAGGAGTCTTTCCGCCACGCCGGATCGTTCCAGCACCGCACCCATGAGCACGAACAACGGAACGGCAAGCAGTTCGGGGTTCTCCAGGGTGCCCGCCCAACGCAGAGGCAGGCCGCCCAGGGTGTTTGGGTCAAAGGTGTCAGTCAGATCACCAATGAAGGCAAACATGGTGGCGGTCGAGGCGAAGGAAAAGGCAACATTGTAGCCCACCAGAATCATCACCATGAAGACGGCGAACATCACCAACGAAAGAAAAACTCCGAGGTCCATGGTCTTTATTCCACCCTCAGCGGTGTATCGGATTCCACCAGTTGACCAAGATCGTCCTCGCCTACCATGATGAATCCCGTCTTAATCGTTTCGGCCAGGACCTGCAGACCCCACATGAAGAAGGCCACCACAATGAAGGCCTGAATCGGTCCAACCGGCAACTGGGATGCATCACCAGATTTCTCCCAAGTTTCCCAAACCTTCCAACCCGAAGGCCAAGTCCCTGACCGCTTTTGACCCAGAGACGTGCCGGCAAAGCCCCGTAAAAGTCGGAAGCCCATCACGACAAAGGGCAATAACAAAAAGCAGTGAAGGACAAAGTCGAGCCACGCCTTTGTCCTCTTGGGAAAGTTGGCCCACCAAAAGTCGATTCGTGGGTTGATTCCAGCTCGAACACCATAATTCACGCCGAGAAGGAAGATCATTCCAAAGGTCATCCACGCCATCGACGTGGTCTCTCCAAACAGAATGTCGCTCTCGAAGTAGGAGTTCGCATAGCGAGTGACCACGTTGAAGAATTGGAGGGCAAATACCAGCCAGGCGAGGCGCCACACAATCGCCGCTGTCAGGTCAGAAACGCGTTCGATTCCGTGCCGAACCTTGTCGAGGGCCGAGAACGAAAAAGACAGGGCAATGACCACAAGAATGATTAGCCATTGCCAGGTCATGTTGGCCAGTAAGAACTCACTTCCGACCAGAGTCAGAGCCACTGCACTCAGCCCATAGATGGCCGCCACCCAGCCAAGCGGGTGAATCCGGGTCAACCAGGCCGGGCCTGGGCGAGGCTGGTCAAGAGATTCGGTTTTTGTAGCTGTCATCCGTCCCTCGAACGTGTGAGCGTGTGATACCGAGCCGCCACCCTAGTGCGACATCCGTCACTTGGAAAGGGGCACTCCGGGTTGGAACGGTGCAGTCGGTTGATTGCGAAGGAAGCCTTTGCGTTCCACGGAGCGCCGCGAACCGGGTACTGCCGCTCCAGGAAGCGAAAAAGGGAGGGGTTGACGCCTCATGCAAGGCGTGGGCCAAATCAAGCGGCGGGGCGACAAAAAAGATCTTAACTGGAGGGTCCAAACCATCACCTTCGAAAGGCTTCGAAGGGCACTGCCTCCAGTCTCCCTAGACTTGGGCCCTATGACGCAACCGTCCGCTAGCCACGGTGGCACCCCGCTCATGCTGATGCGAGGCGGAACTTCCAAGGGCCTGTTCTTCCTGGCCAAGGACGTGCCAGCCGACCCCGAAGCACGAGATCATCTCCTACTCTCTCTTATGGGGTCACCGGATCCTCGCCAAATTGACGGTCTCGGAGGAGCCAACCCGCTCACCAGCAAGGTTGCCATAGTTGACAAGAGCAGCGAACCAGAGGCCGACATCAACTACCTGTTCCTCCAGGTCGCGGTAGATGAGGCCTTGGTCAGCGACCGCCAGAACTGCGGCAATATGGTGGCAGCGGTTGCCCCCTTTGCCTTGGAGCGCGGCCTCCTTGACATCCCCGCTAAAGCCAGTCAGGTCACAATCCGCATCCGGTTGCTGAACACCGGAGGCTTCGCCCGCGCCACGGTCCTCGTCCGGGACGGCCGGGTTTGTTATGAAGGCTCCACCACCATCGCTGGGGTTCCCGGCACCGCCGCCCCCATTGGCCTCGATTTCAGCGACACGGTCGGCTCTAGTTGCGGCTCCCTGCTACCCAGCGGATCACCCATCGATGAGATCGCCGGAGTCCCGGTCACCATGATCGACAATGGCATGCCCGTCGTTCTTCTACGAGCTGTCGATCTGGGCATTACGGGCCACGAAACCCCGGCAGAACTCGACGCCAACATCGAAGTCAAGGCAAGGGTCGAGTCCATTAGGCTCCAGGCGGGGATGGCCATGAACCTTGGTGATGTTGGGGCTACCACCGTTCCGAAAATGACCATAGTTTCTGCCTCCCAGCGTGGAGCCCACCTCAACACCCGAACCTTCATCCCCCACCGCTGCCATCAAGCCATTGGGGTATTAGGTGCCGTTTCGGTCGCCACGGCCATCCAAATTCCCGACACCATCGCCAGCCGTGTCGCTGGCCCGACCCAGGACGACACCATCAGCCTTGAGCATCCAACCGGCCAGTTCCTGGCCAAGGTCTCGGTGTCACTAGAGGGAGGGTCCATTCACGTTGAGCGCTCCGGTATCGTCCGAACCGCTCGCAAAATCATGGACGGCATCGCCTTCCCGAGAGAGATCTAGACCGTGGCTACACACAACCCGCCCCATGCGTTTCCGCCCGAACCGACCGTGGCTGGACCCATTCCCAACCCGTCGGGGCCACAAGCCTTTACCCCGCCGCCCCTGGCCTGTGACGCCCATTGCCACATCTTTGGACCCTCAAGCGCCTTTGCCTTCTCCCCCACCCGCACCTACACCCCGCCCGACTCCGGTATCGACCAATTCGAAGACCTGCAACAAACCCTCGGACTAGAACGAGCCGTCTTTGTCCAAGCCAGTTGTCATGGCACCGACAACTCAGCCATGGTCAATGCACTTCGGCGCGGTAACGGTCGTTATGCCGGGGTGGCGATGATCGATGAGACCTTTACCGACCAGGACCTGGACGCGCTCCACCGAGATGGGGTTCGCGGTATCCGGTTTAACTTTGTAGCTCATCTGGGTGGAGCACCCGACATCGAAACCTTTTGGCTACTCGTGCACCGAGTCGCCAAGCGAGACTGGCATGTGGTCCTACATTTCGATGCCAAGGATCTTCCGTCCTATGCCGACCTACTGGCGAGCATGCCGGTTCCCTACATCATTGATCATATGGCCAGGGTTCCAGCCAACGCGGGGATCGACCAGGCCCCATTCCAATCCCTTCTGGAGTTGCTTACTAGGGATCGGAATTGTTGGGTCAAGATCTCTTGCGCCGAACGACTAACCGAGGGCAAATCCGAACCCTATGACGACGTTGTTCCCTTCGCTCGGGCTCTGATTGAGGCGGCTCCGCGACGCATACTGTGGGGTACCGATTGGCCTCACCCAAACCTTTCCACCATGCCCGATGAGGGCAGATTGCTGGATCTTCTCGCCCGCTTTGCTCCCGACCCCAAGACGCGCAACACCATCCTGGTCGACAATCCAGCCAGGCTGTATGATTTCACCTCCAGCTAAGCCACCACTCTGGTTCATTTTCTCAGTCACAGTCACAGGAATTCTGGCCAATACTCTCCTCAGCCCGAACATCCCCGACATTCTGTCCGACCTGGGCCAGAGCCAGGCGATGGCCGGTCGCCTGGTCGCCAGTGCCGCCTTACCCGGAGTCTTCGTGGCCCCACTAATCGGGATCGCAGCCGACCGAATCGGCAGGCGCCGAGTGTTGCTTCCTTGCTTGGTGCTTTTTGGCCTCGCTGGTCTCGGTACCGCAGTTGCCCCAACTTTTGGTTGGCTTCTTGGTATCCGAATCGCACAAGGAATCGGCGGTGCGGGCCTAATAAATCTGGTGGTCGTCATGATTGGCGATCACTGGAGCGGGGAGGAACGCACCGCCCTGATAGGCCGCAACTCGGCCGTCCTCACCTTGTGTCTGGCCTTGGTTCCGTCCTTCTCAGGGATCATGGCCGAACTTACCAACTGGCGTTGGTCACTTGCAGTTTCCGTTTTGGCCCTTCCGGTGGCCGCCGTGGGCTATCGAGTTCTCCCCGCGGTCACTCTCTCATCGGAGCGTACGGTCCGTGATCAACTCCACCAAAGCGCGCGAGCCATTCGCCAACCATTGTTGCTTGCCATCATGGCCTCGTCATTCGTGCTATTTATGGTGATCTTCGGAGTTTTCCTGACCGTCTTGCCCGTCCACCTCAAGCAGGATTTCGACCTCGGACCCGGGCTTCGCGGCATCGTTTTGTCGACGCCAGCCATTGGATCAACACTGGCTGCTTTCAACCTCGGACGGATTCGATCGCGATTTCGGATTCGGTCTGTGCTCGTCGGCGCCGGGATCTTCATATCACTAGCAGCGCTCGGTATTGGTCTAGCTCCAACGATTGCCGTCGTGGTGGCCTTCCTCATCATGTATGGATTGGGCGATGGCTTGACGATCTCAACCCTTCAGGACGCAACAGCCAGTGCCGCCCCAGACGGTCAGCGGGCATCGATGATGGCTGGCTTTGTCTCCGCCACCAGGCTGGGTCAAACCCTGGGACCCCTTGCGGCGGCCGCCGTCTTTACCGCCACCTCAACCACCACCGCTACGATGGCTGGCGCTGCCCTGTTCGCCCTCGTGACAATCGGATTCTTGTTCGGCCCGATTGATGAGGCACATATCGAGCGCTCGGCTAAGGCTTAACCGGCCAGGACCTCGGCCAGATCGGTAACCGAGCTGGCACGATAGGGGTCTCGCATAGAGAACACCACCAGATCTACTCCGGCTCGTCCAAACTCTTCGGCTTGGCTGGCTAGCCGGGTCAAGTCACTGTCTTGGGCGAGAGCCAGATGAATCGAGCGCCGAATTTCGGCCGGTTCTCGCCCAATCTCGAGGCAATAGGCATCGACGACATCGCTCAACTCCTTCCACGCCCCCGTATCGACAGGAAAGGTCATGTCCCAATGGTCGGCGAAACGAGCAACCGTTCTTAGCATTCGCTTCTTGCCCTTGGCCCCAATGACAAGAGGAATTGACTCTTGTACCGGTTTGGGTTCACAACGGGCATTGCTCAACTGATAGTAGTGGCCATCAAAATCGGTGTGTTCTTGACTCAGGAGCGAGGCAATAACTTCCACCCCCTCATCGAATCGGTCGCAGCGCTGCTTGAGGGTTCCTAGTTCGATGCCATAGGCGTCGGACTCCGGCTCCATCCAGCCCGCCCCTAAACCCAAGTTGAATCGGCCCCCCGAAATGTGGTCGACGGTTACCGCCATGTTGGCCGTCACAGCCGGGTGCCGATAGTGCATGCCATTGACCATGGATCCGATGCGGATGCGGGACGTGGCCTGAGCCAGCGCCGCCAGCATGGTCCAACCTTCCAGGCAGGTGCCATCCAGGGGTTCGGTCAGAGGATAAAAGTGATCAAAGTTCCATGCGGACTCATAAACCTCGGCCTCATCTGCCGCCAACCAAACGTCCAAGTAGTCCTGCCAGCTTCCGTGTTGGGGAGGAGTTTTGATTGCGTATTCGACCATGCTCAGATCCGATCAGAGCCCGACTGTTCTGTCAAGACCAACCCTTACATGTCCATCTGCCCGTCTGGCCCGGTGTGGGAGCGCATGAAGAGCCGTTCGGCGGCCACGAGACCAATGATCGAAAGGACGGATACATAAAGAATCAGGGGGTCTGCGGTCACCTTGATCCACAAGAAGGCGACGAGGACGACGACATCGAGAACAATGGCAATGACGACTATTGTTGAATTGACTTCAATTCGTGAACGGAGATGCCGCAAGATTCCCCAGTGGATGGCGATATCCATGATCAAATAGAAAATGGCCCCCAGAGCGGCGATACGCCTCAGGTCGAACAGCACGGTCAAGACAATGGCGAAGGCAACCGTATAGACCATGGCGTGCACCCGAACCGTTCCAGGCATCCCGAGGTGGCGATGAGGCACCTCCTTCATCGTTGACAACATGGCCAACATTCGAGATGCCGCAAAGACGCTGGCGATTACTCCCGACGCTGTCGCAATCACGGCGATGGCCACCGTAAACCACAAACCCGCTTGGCCAAGCGCCGGTTCCGCTGCTCGGGCCAACGCAAAGTTCTCGGCAGCGATGATCTCGGGCAGAGTGAGGTTTCCGGCCACGGCTACCGCCAGCACCAAATAGACAACGGAGCAGATGGCAATGGAAACAATGATGGCTTTGCCCGTATTGCGGTGAGGGTCGACAATTTCGCCACCACTGTTGGTAATAGTGGTGAAACCCTTGTAGGCCAGGATGGCCAATGCAACAGAAGCCAAGAAGCCATCCACGGAAGGGGCCGCTCCCCCACTGGCAACTCCATTGCTGAAATTCGATGAACTGGCAAATGCCAGGCCGACGACGGCCAAAACCGCCAATCCACTCACTTTCAGAAGGGCCATCACCCCCGCACTAGCCTGAACATATTGGTTGCCAGCCAAGTTGATGGCGAAGGCCACAACAAGCAATACCACTCCCAGGGCCGGAATCCAGAAGGAGTCCGATCCGATTTTGACCACTTGCAAAACGTAGGCGCCAAATGTCCGGGCCACCAGACTCTCGTTGATGACCATCGAGACGTACATGAACAGAGCAAAGACACCCGTGGTGGTTCCAAGCCCGTACTCCTCCTTCAGGAACATGGCAACACCGCCCGAAGACGGATAGGCATTAGAGAGCTTGACGTAGGAGTAGGCACTGAATCCGGCAACCACCGCAGCAACCAGAAAAGCCAGGGGGAAGAGATCGCCTGCTAGTCCTGCCGCCTGACCCGTCAAAGCGAAAATCCCTGCCCCGATCATCACCCCAGTCCCAAGCGAAATTGCGCCAGTTAGTGACAGACTTCCCTCTGCTGGGGAATGCTCGGAAGAGGTCATGTGGCTTGGTGATGACTCGTGATCCATTGGTCCCTCGTTTGACTCAGCACCGTATCGGGGATCCGGGTCTCAAGTTCCGAATCCCTCAAGGGGAGTCCAAAGACGCCTCCGACTTTGGTTGCCGGGCTCTTGGTTCGCTCAGTCACTCTTACCCCTACGATTGTTCGCCATGACCCTGCCCGACGCCACCACCGACCAGTTGCGCGTCGATATTCTCGACGGAGCGTTTCCGCCCGGTCGAGCTTCAACTCACGGAGCGCTACGGGGTAGGTCGTGCCGCCATCCGCTGGGCCATTGTTGAACTCGTCACAAACGTTGAGGTGGCCGAACCCAACGGAACTCAAGGATCTCCAGATCATTCTTGCGAGATCCTCGACAACTGGATACTAGACCTGATGGCTCCGTGGCCGGAGATCAAGCCGCAGGCGATCGACTCACACCCTCTATCGGGGCCCCTCTTGGATGTGACAGCCCTGGAAACACTCCGCAGCTTTCGAGTCATTCCAATCCCGCCAGACTGTCACTGCCACGCTTGCAAGACAATACTTATCAACCAGGTCTTTCTGCGGAACCGATCAGACAACCACAACCTTCACACCCAAAGCATCTCGCGGTCATACCGCCAAAAATCGATTCTTCAAGCTTGCTGCGTCCGACTGGAAGTCACTGGCCGTACCCTTCCACGCTAAGCGACCCAACTCGACGATCAGTACTCGGTCCACAAACCCGGCTAAGCGGTCCGCGTGCGAATCGACCAGCAGTATCGACTGACCAGAAGTTCCAAGTTCCAATACAGCCTGCCAAATCTCTCCACGCACCGACGGGGCCAAACCTTCGAAGGCCTCATCCAACAGTAGGTATGCCGGGTTAGTCATCAGGCCGCGACCAATCGCAAGCATTTGCTGTTCTCCACCGGAGAGTTCGTTCCCCATGTTCTTCTGCCTTTCCTCAAGGCGAGGAAAGAGATCGAAGACCGAACGAACGTCCCATGGCCGGCTGTTGTTGCGCGAAGCAAGTTTGGCGGCTTCGAGATTCTCTTTCACAGTGAGGGTGGAGAAGATTCGGCGACCCTCGGGCAAACCGTTGGCCTCAGTCCCACAGGACTTCGAGGTGCCGTGGTCCTCGGAAACCGATGATCGCAGGGAACTCGAACTCCTGGTCGGCGACGATTTCTAGGCCGGGTGCGGCGGCGGTTAGCTCTTCAAGAACGACCCGTGCTTCCAGGCGGGCCAGCGACGCTCCGAGGCAGATGTGAGGGCCATGCCCAAATGAAAGGTGTTCGGATGCGTTCTGACGCCGGATATCGAATGTGGCTGGGTTCGGGAACTTGGCCGGGTCGTGATTGGCCGCACCAATGGCTATCAGCACGTTGGCGTCTGCCGGGATGGTGACCCCGCTTAGTTCGACATCTTGGGTCGTCCGCCGACGCCAATGGACAACCGAAGAATCAAACCGCAGTATCTCCTCGATGGCGCCGGGGATCAGGGAAGGATCGACACAAAGCGCCTCCCAGCTTTCCCTGTTTTCTAACAGTCGGCGTAGGCCGTTGGTCAGCAGGCTTGTGGTGGTTTCGTGACCGGCCAGAAGCAATCCAAAGAGAATGGCAGAGACTTCTTGTTGCGTGAGGGGCTTCCCTTCGGCGTCGAGGCTGTGCACGAGGTCCGAGGTGAAATCGTCTCGTGGGCTGACCCTTCGATCGTTGGCCAAGTTTTCGCAGTAGGCCCAAAACTCCGCCATGCCCTTAGCGGTTTCGACCTGCTCGGCCTCATCTGCCTTTCCGAACATGAAGGCAAGGCGGGTCGAGGATCCAGCCTTGATACTGGCCACCTCATCGGGAGAGAGGCCAAGAATGGAGAAAATTATGTGTGCCGGAAGGGCCCAGGCGACATCGGCCACGAAGTCCGAGCTGCCGCCGCTGATCCGAGACCCAAGAAAGTCTTGGACAATGGAGCGTACGACACTTTCCATTTCGCGCACTCGGCGAGGGGTGAATGCCTGGTGAGCGATCCGTCGGGTTCGAGTATGGGCAGGTGGGTCGACGTTGGTCATGGTCGGGATCGACCTGAATCCACCCTCGGTAAGTGCCTTGGCTGCTGCCGGGCAAGGTGGGAAAACAGGGTCGAGCGCGTTGGAGGCGGAAAAAACTTCGTAGTCCTTTAACGCACGTCGGCAATCGGTGTATCGGCTGATGACCCAGTAGTTGATCTCGGAGGCGAAGAAGACGGGGGAGTGTTCTACCCAGTCGGCGAAAAACGGGTAGGGGTTATCAAGAAGCGGGCCTTCAAAAGCCTGAAATTTCGGCTGCGGTGTCGGTCCATCTGTTGAACGCTCGCTCGTTGTGTGAGTGCGACTCATGTCATACCTCCAAGGTCAATGTATACAAAATTGTCAACAATGTGTCCAATACTTTTAGAGGGAGTAGAAGGTCAGAGACCATAAGAAGGGAAATAACTGGCATGTTGGGTGTTCGAATGACTAGGATACTGATCCTATGAGTTCGTACTGCATACATTCAGCTTCGGACAAGGCCCTGTCTTGGAGGGGAGGTCGGGGGGTGGGCTGTGCTACAACTGGGGTGACTATGAGCGATGCCACACAAACCGAACGCGCCGGCAAAGCAATCCGTGACCTGATCATCAGCGGGGTGGTTTTGCCGGGAGAACGACTGGCAGAGGTTCAGCTGGCCGAACGGCTCAATATGAGCCGCACCCCAGTGCGATCCGCCCTCAACACGCTCCGCTATGAGGGCTTGGTTGAATCCTTACCCGGGCGCGGCTATGCGGTGGCGAGCTTCGCGGCCGAGGACCTGCGACACGCGGTTGAGTTGCGGGGACTACTCGAAGGCACGGCGGCTCGTCAGGCGGCCGAACGTGGGGCAGCAATCTTCGAAGTCGATCAACTCAATCGAGTGCTCCGGGACATCGATGCCCTCTTTGAAGATCAGACCACCTGGAAAGACCATGTTCACGAATACATCAATCTGAACGAAGAATTCCACCGTCTACTCATCGAGTCTGCCCAGAATCCGGTGTTGGCTCGGCTCTATGAGCAGCTCATAAAACTTCCGTTCGCATCACCCAGCGATCTGGTAGTTGGGTACTGGCACCTTCCGGGTTCATATGAGAAGTTCACTGCGGCCCAGCACCAACACTGGGCCATCGTGGAGTCCATTACGGCTGGACGGGGGACACGGGCAGAGTTCTTGGGTCGCGAACACGCCGAGATTACTACCAAGGCCTTGGGCGAGATGTTACGTAGCGGGGCCCTATCTCGCGACCTGATGGCGACCGCGGCGCGTCGGCCTAGACCGGCTGCCCGGGGCTAGAACCACATGAAACAACAAGATCGAGTTGGCCACACAGTTGGTCATTGAGCTCTCAACAAAACTTTCAATCAAAGGGGAAACACGTGTCCACATTCTTGCTGATTCACGGAGGCTGGCATGGAGGCTGGTGCTGGGACAAGGTCAAGGCTGCCCTCGAAGATCGAGGGCATCAGGTACTGGCTCCCGATCTGCCCGGTCATGGCAGCAACACAACGCCGATATCGGAGGTGACCCTAGAGCTCTATGCCCGGACAACGGCCGAGATTGCTGCGGCCCAATCCGAGCCCGTCATCGCCGTTGGTCATTCAATGACCGGGATCAGCAACTCCCAGGCCGCCGAATATTCACCAGAGAGCTTCCAGGGTCTGGTGTTCCTGGCCGCGTTCTTGTTGTCGGATGGACAGTGTTTGTTTGACATGGCGGCGCTAGATCCAGACAATCTGGTCCTACCCAATCTGATCCCATCAGTGGATCAACTGTCGACAACCTTTAAACCCGAAGCACTGAAGGCGGCGCTGTACGCAGATTGCAGCGACGAAGACATTGAGCGGGCCAAGTCGCTTTTGGGGCCACAGGCCATGGGCGTTTTCCAGACACCCCTGTCGATCACCCCGGAGCGGGCCGGCAAGGTACCGCGCTACTACATCGAATGCCTCCAGGATCGAGCCATTGCTCCTCGCATCCAGAAGATGATGTACACCGAAAACCCATGCGAGAAGGTTTTCACTATTGACAGTTCTCATTCGCCCTTCTTTTCCAAGCCAGACGAAGTTGCCGATCACCTTTCCTCGATCTGAGGATCAAGAAGACCAACCATGCCAGAGACCCTCACCCCAAGCGTTGTTGACAGTGTCGAGATTTCGATCATTGTTGATAACAACATCGATCTTCTCATGGAGAGCACCGATGTTGCTCACCGGTACCCGCTCGATCCCAAACCATTCGAGAAGATTTTCTCCATCGGCGAGCATGGGTTCTCCGCCCTGATCCGGGTTCGACAAGGTACCAAGGAATCTCAGGTGCTTTTTGATACTGGAATCAGCCGACAGGGGATTCTTCACAACCTTGATGCCCAAGAGATCGACCTCAAAGACGTACAGGCGATTGTGTTAAGCCATGGTCATGCCGACCATGCCATGGGCTTGACCGGAGTCATTGATCGACTGGGAACCAAGAATATGCCACTTGTCCTGCATCCCGATGCCTTCTTAGAACGCAAGCTTGTGCTTCCGACCGGCGATGAGATCCAGGTACCAGCACCTAGTCGGGCCGATTTTGGTCGTGACAACATTCAGGTCATCGAAGAGGTTGGTCCCTCAATGTTGGTTGAGGACATGATTCTGGTTTCGGGAGAAGTTGACCGCACGACCGAGTTTGAGACTGGGTTTCCGGTTCACTACTCCAAACGTCACGATCATTGGGAACCTGATCCGACAATACTTGATGATCAGTTCGCTCTCATCAATGTGAAAGACAAAGGCCTGGTTGTCATCACAGGGTGCGGCCACTCGGGGATTATCAACATTCTTCGTTATGCCCAAACCCTGACCGGAATCGAGAAGATCTATGCGGCCATCGGCGGCTTCCACCTGACCGGAGGGGTCTTCGACAAGATTATCCCTGAGACAGTTTCGGCCTTAGTTGAGATCGATCCAACCTATGTAATGCCCGGGCATTGCACGGGATGGACGGCTTTGCACGCCATCGCCGAAGGCCTGCCCGATGCCTACATAGCCAACAGTGTCGGTACGACACTCATGCTTTAGGTCTTAGATATGAACAAGCACTCCGTGCCGCCCCCAGCCAGATTGTATGACTTCAAGACCGTATGAAGTCTCAGGTGCACTTGAGCCGTAAATCTCCCAGCACGTAAATCCGACCTTTACCAACATGCACTCGTTTCGATCTCATCGGCGATCTGAGTCAGATGGCCTGCGAATGCTATTGCTGGTCAATCTGACTCTACGATTGCGGACCATGAGCTCGGCAGATGCCACCACCGACCAGTTACGCGTCGACATTCTCGACGGTGCGTTCCCACCCGGTGCTCGCCTGGTCGAGCTTCAGCTCACCGAGCGCTACGGGGTAGGCCGTGCCGCCATCCGCTCGGCCATTGTTGAACTCGTCACCGAGGGCCTGGTTACACGCGAAGCAAATAGGGGAGCCACCGTCCGGCGAGTACCGCTGGCTGAGGCTGTGCAGATCACTGAGGCCCGCCAGGCTCTGGAAAGCTTGCTGGCTGGCCACGCGGCCCTGAACGCCACGCCCCAGGACCGGGCTGAGCTTCGGCAACTGGCCGCCGATATGAGTGATGCCGTCAGCTCACAACGCTACGGTGACTATTCCGAACTTAATCAGCTTCTCCACCGACGCATCGCCCAGATCGCTCAGCACGAAATCGCCCGAGACCTGGTTGCCAACTTACGCAATCGTGCTTCTCATCACCAATTTCGCCTTGCTCTGCAACCGGGCCGACCAGCAGAGTCACTTCCTCAGCATGAGGCGCTCATTGCTGCTGTCGTCGCCGCGGACCGGTCGGGGGCAGAAGATGCGATGCGCACCCATCTGGACTCGGTCATATCCGCGCTGCGTCATTGGGCAGAGCTTGGGGTCGAGGTGTAACTGGTTGACCTAAAGCTCCTCAAGCTAAAGCTCCTCAAGGGAATCGAGATACTCCACCCCATAGTCGTCCAACCGCTGACGATGACCATAGAACTCAACCCCGAGTTCTCCCAGCGCCAGCCTTGCTCGGACTTCGCTCTCCTTCACGATTCGAGCCTCTGCTCGCTCCTGGGCCCAAGCGGCTTCGGTCCGAGCAACAACGACAACCCCATCGTCATCGGCCACGATCACATCTCCAGGATTGATGACCTGGCCGTCGATGGCGATGGGGACATTCACCGAACCGGGTGTGTCCTTGACTGGGCCTTGGCACGAGATGTGTCTGGTCCAGACGGGAAAGCCCAATTCATTGAGGTCGGCCACGTCCCGCACACCTGCCCCCATGATCAGGCCACGAACACCTCGCTGCATGAGCGAGGTGGCCAATAGGTCACCGAACAAGGCGTTGGCAGACGGAGCAGTGGTGGTTACCACTAGCACATCTCCCTCCTGGCACATCTCGACCGCGGCATGGATCATCAGGTTGTCTCCCGGGTGGGCCAGAACCGTTACTGCGGTTCCCCCAATCCGAGCACCGGACTGAATGGGACGAATATCGGGTCCCAGGAACCCCCGTCGGCCAATGGCCTCGTGCACAGTCGAGGCCCCCGTTGCCCCCAAGGCTTCCGCCACCCTGGTCTCGGCCCTATCAATGGTGCGTACAACCACGTTTCTGGCTTGTTGTCCGGGGACGTTCATTTGTTGGCATGCTCCTGCAAATAGGCATCGAGGCGGGGGAAGACACGGCGGGCGTTTTCCTCAAAAATCATCTGGCGCTCCTGAATCGTGAGCACAGCAGCATCGATATAAAGTTTGGTGTTGTCGTAGTACTCACCGCTTTGCGGATCAACCCCCCGAACTGCCCCAACCATTTCGGAGGCAAAGAGTATGTTGGTGGCGGGTACTACTTGGGTCAACAGGTCAATGCCGGGCTGGTGATAGACGCAGGTATCGAAGAAGATGTTGTTCAGGAGTTCATCAACGGTTGAATAGCGAGATCCGACTCCCGTGTCCGCCTTTATGAGGGAATCCTCGGCCATTCCCTTGAAGCGACCCCAGTGATAGGGCACTGCTCCCCCACCATGGGGAATGATCCATCGCATGGACGGGAAGCGTTCGAATACTCCCGAGGTCATGGCCTGCATGAAGGCGGTGGTGTCGGCCCCCAAATAGTGGGAACCGGTGGCATGAAAGTTGTCGTTACAGACCGAGCTGACATGAACCATGGCCGGAACATCAAGCTCAACCATGGCCTCATACAGCGGAAACCACGATTCGTCACCAAGCGGTCGTCCGGTCCACCATCCACCACTGGGATCGGGGTTCAGGTTGCAGCCAATGAAGCCCAACTCCTCCACACAGCGTCGCAGTTCAGCCACGGAGTTGGTGAGGCCACTTCCTGGTGATTGGGGAAGGGCACAGACCGGCGCAAAGTTCTGAGGATACAGATCACACACTCGGCGGATCAGGTCGTTGGTGTGTTGGGTCCAGAACTTCGAAGTGTTGGCGTTACCAACATGATGGGCCATCCAGCTCGCCCGCGGTGAAAAGATGGTGAGGTCAGTGCCGCGCTCTCGCTGGAGTCGCAGTTGATTGGGTTCGAGCGAGTGACGAATCTCCTCATCACTAATGGCAATGGTTCCTTTGGACCCAACATGATCGGGATCGTCCTTCAACGCCAGCTTTTGAGCGTCGCGGTAGTGGCCGAGTTGGGCTGGAGCCGTGGTGTAGTGGCCGTGGCAGTCAATAATCAAGTCGACACCCCGACCTGGTTGAGCCCTCGCTCCATCTCATCGATCGAAACCATCACCGGCAGGCATTGGGCCACACTGGCGTTGGGCTCTCGGCCTTCGGCAATGGCAGAAAAGAATTCGCGATCCTGGATCTCGATGCCATCGGTCAGGTCGTTGCCATCAGGGCCAACCACTGCTCCAGAAAGGTCAACCGGCTGGTCAACTCCGTCGACCAGTTCGTCATAGCGGGCGACATAGGTCCCGTTGTCGCATATGTAGCGGAAGAATGTGCCCAATGGGCCCTCGTTGTTAAACGAAAGCGACAGGGTGCAGAGTTGATCACTCTCGGACCGCAACCCAATAGACATATCCATCGAGATCCCAAGTTCGGGGTGAATGGGTCCCTGCTGGGCCCAGGCACTGACCGTTGGAACGCCGGTCTGATACTGGAACAGGTCCACGGTGTGGCAGGAGTGGTGCCACAGAAGGTGATCGGTCCAAGAACGAGGCTGGCCCAAGGCGTTCTTGTTCTCTCGTCGAAAGAAGAAGGTGTTCACCACCAGGTGTTGTAGCTGTAATTCACCCGATTGGACACGCTGATGAATCCATTGGTGACTGGGGTTGAAGCGCCGGGTGTGACATACCATGGCCGTTCGGCCCGACTTTTCCTGGGCCTTTACCAGGGCTTGGGCGTCGGCCAGAGAATCTGACATTGGAATCTCTACGAGCACATGCTTGCCCGCCTCCAATACCTGGATTGCTTGGCTGGCGTGTAGCTGGGTCGGGGTCGTCAGCACAGCCGCCTCGACTCCGTCCCGATCCAAGCATTCTGCCAGATCCAGTGACCAGTGAGGTATCTCAAACTCCGAAGCAAAACCAGCCGTGTTCTCGGCGTCACCTCCAGCAACGGAGACAATCTCGACTCCCTCGATCCGCCCAAGGGCTGTCGCGTGTTTTCGGGCGATCGCCCCCTCACCAGCCAGCACAATTCGCATTGGTATCTCTCCTGGATTCGATTTTTGAGAACTTCCCCGGTGAACCCACACCAGATTGTAGACAATTTTGTCAACAACGACTAGGGTCGAGCAAAGACCACTGCTGAAGAGTCCTCAGCACTGGTAACGGAGCGTCTTGAGACACACTCCAGGGAGAGCCCAACAGGGGGAAGTCATGAGAACCCAGGTCGGAATCATCGGTGCAGGACCAGCGGGCATGCTTCTCTCCCAACTGCTCGGACAGGCCGGGATCGATCATGTGGTTCTCGAGGCCAAGACACGGGCTTATGTTCTGGGACGTATCCGGGCCGGGGTGCTGGAGTGGGGGACCGTCGAAACTCTGCGAGCAGCAGGAGTCGGCCAGCGCATGGACGCACAAGGCCATGTGCACAAGCGCATCAACGTCGCCAGACAGGGGCACGAGATCCTCCCGGTTCCCACGGTTTCCAGCGATGGTCGCAAGATGATGGCCTACGGACAAACCGCCATCCAAGAGGACCTTTACCGCGCGGCCGAATCCAATGGAACCAAGGTCATCTTCGAAGTCCAAGACGTCCCCCTTCATGACATCGAAACTGATTCACCCGTCCTCACCTTCACCCATGACGGCCAGCAGGAACGCCTCGATTGCGACTTCATTGCTGGCTGCGATGGCTTTCACGGGCCATCGCGCCCGGCGATTCCTGCCAACGTGCGAACCGAGTTCGAGAAGGTGTACCCCTTTGGGTGGCTGGGGATCCTGTCGGAGACGCCGCCGCTTCCAGAATTGCTGTACGCCGCTCACGAACGGGGTTTCGCGCTGTGCTCCCAACGCACCCCCATGCTTAGCCGGTACTACCTCCAGGTGTCACTGGAGGATTCCGTTGAGGACTGGTCCGATGATCGATTCTGGGAAGAACTCATGGCCCGACTCCCCGCCGAGACAGTGCCAACAATCCAGACCGGCCCCTCAATCGAGAAATCGATTGCTCCGCTGC
>JAJRXF010000197.1 GCA_024276425.1 Actinomycetes bacterium
ATTAAATCTGGTCGAGAGGGCAGCCTCTAAATCGGGTCGGACTTCCTCGCAGCGGTCGATGACATGGGCATTTGGCAATGCAAAGGAGACCTGATCACCCTCGAGGCCGACGATCTTGCCGAGCCGGAACCTAGCCCGGATTCGCTGAGGTAGCTCATCAAGTAGGTCACCAAAGGACTTGGTCAACTCGTCAAGGGTGAGTACGGAGGGTGAAGCCTGATCCCGGCTGGGTGTTGGTGGCTGAGGCGCCGATTGGGTTGATGGCGCTGACGAATCGGGCTCTGCGGTTTCGGGGGTTGGGGCCTTCTGAATCGGCGAGGTGGTGTTTGCCTGAAGGGCTGCGACCTCGGCTTCCAACGTTTCGATTCGTTGGATAAGTGCCGCGTTGTCGGTGCCGTCGCGCCGGGCCAGTCGAAGAAGGGTGACTTCGAGCGGAACCCTTGGGTCTGGGGACTGACGCATCTCAACCAACGCTTGACCGAGCGATTCCAGTGAGCGAGTTATGGTTGCTGGGCCCAGCTCGCCTGCTAACTCCTGGGCTGAGTTCTGGGCCGCTTCGCTGAGATGACCGAGTGGTGCGCCCATTGAATAGAGGAAGGCGTTGCGTAGAGCGTCGAGCGTGCTTTCTCCAATAATTCTGGGTTCGCGGCCGGTATCTAAGGCTCGTTGCACGATGGCTATCGTTGCGGGTGCGTCCTTTGCTCCGATGACCTTGGCCAGGTCGTGGCCGACGTTGGAGCCCTCGGGCACGCCCCCGGCGGCGGCGACGAGTTCAAGAGCGGACAGGGTGTCTCTGGCCGATCCACCACCCTGTCGAAGAGCGTATTCGATTCCTGCTTGGTCAACGTCGAGTGCAGCGTCGCCAATGACAAACCGGAGGTGTTCTTCCAGGTCGTCTCCAGGGAGCAAATGAAACTCGAAGTGTTGGGTCCGGCTTCGGATGGTGGGCACAACCTTGTGAGGTTCAGTGGTCGCGAGAACAAAAACTACGTGGTCTGGTGGTTCCTCGAGGGTTTTGAGCAGTGCATTCTCTGCCCCCGGCGTGAGCATGTGTACCTCGTCCAGTATGTAGACCTTGGTACGACCGGGGGAGCCGAGGACAACCTTGGCGATCAGTTCACGGACATCGTCGACCTTGTTGTGTGAGGCTGCGTCCAGTTCGTGGAGATCGAATGACTTGCCTTGTTCGATCTCAATACAACTGCTGCAGATAGTGCAGGGCTCACCGTCTTTGAGATTGGAACAATTGAGGGCTTTGGCCAGCACTCGTGCTGTGCTGGTCTTGCCGGTGCCCCTGGGGCCGCTGAAAAGGTAGGCATGGGAGTGCCGCCCCTCCTTGATGGCTGTTCGCAAAGCCTGAGTGACGTGAGGTTGCCCTTTGATTTGTTCGAAGTTCTGAGAGCGATAGCGCCGATAGAGAGACTGATAGGCCACCGAGCGATCCTAGCGGTCCGGGGTGACGGCGGGTCCGAAAACCAAAAGGCAAACGCCCGCCCTCGCAAGTGGCGGCCAGACGATCCGCGGCGCCCCGAAGGATCCGCTGAGAGCTGCTGCCTTCCGGCCCTGACTCGGTTCACGGTCTTCAGTCGCACGGGGTCCGACCACCACCTGCCAAGGCAGGCGTTTGTGCCGCTCACCTTATCGACTTTCGGGGGAAGATCGGCTTCGGCTTCGGGCTCAGCCGGAAATCTGGGAGGGGTCGTGAGGAGGGATCTGGTCCGGTTAGGATCTTGGGTGGAGAGGTCGCATAGTCCGGCTTAGTGCGCTGCCTTGGAAAGGCAGTGTGGGGTCAAACCCACCGGGGGTTCAAATCCCCCTCTCTCCGCCATTGTGATGTGTCAAGACATCGGAAACCTTCGAACCCTTAAACCAGGGGTTCGAAGGTTTCGTTTCTCCAACGTCTGGTTCTAGGGAGTTTCAGTGTCGGTCCCGGAGCCTGCTGTTTTCTCTTGGGGTTGTTAAGCGGATTGACTCTGGCGGAGTGTGACTCGAGAAATCTGGGTTGCCGAGGCGCTGGCTCCTACAGTGGCCGGGTGACTGACGATGAGATGATGGGCCTGGCCTTGGCCGAGGCCAGGGCTGCCCTCCAACACGGTGATGTGCCGGTTGGGGCGGTGGTGATTCGAGAGGGCGAGGTGTTGGCCTCTCGACACAATGAGCGTGAGCTGAGCGGGGACCCGACGGCTCACGCCGAGGTGCTAGCTCTTCGAGACGCCGCCACCGCGGTGGGCAGTTGGCGCCTGGATGATTGCACTCTGGTGGTGACCCTTGAGCCTTGCTTGATGTGCGGCGGGGCCGCAGTGAATGCTCGGCTTGGGCGGTTGGTCTATGGGGCACCAGATCTGAAGGCTGGCGCCTGTCTCAGCTTGTACAACGTATGTGATGACCCGCGACTGAATCATCGGGTCGAGTTGACCCCAAGAGTGCGGGCTGAGGAGTGTGGACAACTGTTGGAGGAGTTTTTTGCACTTAGGCGAGATTCTTGAGGGCCTCGCGCCGGGTTAGTCCGGACAGGGTGGCGACATTGTCCCCGACGAAGCTCTGAACGGCCTGGGGGTTGGTCTTGGCGTATTCGCGCAGTGCCCAGCCAAGGGCCTTGCGGATGAAGAACTCAGTGCTGATTGCTTGCGTGGCGCAGTAGGAGAAAAGCCGATCGGCATCGGTGTTCTGCTTGTACTTCAGTTGATGGAGGATGGCGGTTCGGGCCACCCATATGTGGTCGCTGAGGATCCAGTTGTCCATATCCTTGGAGAGTTCGGCGTGGTTGGCTACCAGGGGGCCAATGGTGTTGGAGGCCAGAGTGTCGACGGTGTCCCACCAGGGTTTGGTCTCGATCAGGTTACGTAGCTTGGGTAGGGCCGTGGGGGAAAGTTTGGTCGAGCCGCGTCGTAGGGCGTCGCAGGCAATGTATTGAAATTCTCGTTCTGGCTCATCCCAGCAGAGTTCGGCGAACTCAAGCAGTTCGGCTTCGGTGGCATGCTTCACCGCGTTGATTACGGGACGCTGTAGCACTTTGCGGATGGGTGAGGGGACCCCGAGAAAGTCGAATCGGTCCTTCATGTAGGCAGCCATTGGTTCGGCCTTGGCCGAGTCGGCTGCGTCTTCGAGGTCTTGGCGGAGCTCTGGAACACGGTCGGGGAGGGCGATCATGGGTCAGTGGTAGCACCGAGGTAGGTCGCGTTGCCAGCATCAGGGGCCGAACACGGTCGCGTCCGGGCGCTGAGGGCGCTAGCCTCGCCTGCGGAAGGTTGCCAGAGCGGACGAATGGGGCGGCCTCGAAAGCCGTTGTAGCACTCAGTGTTACCAAGGGTTCGAATCCCTTACCTTCCGCCACAAGGGCCCTGATCAGCTACGTTTCTACCGGGACTAGCTGGATCGGGGCCTTCCTCGTTCGATGGAAGAAAACGAGGCGCGGACACTGTACGGACACTAGGAAAAGGCAAGAAGGCGTTCTGGCGAACAAAGACATCAACAGTTCTTGGGGTCCTGTACCTTCTCCTCATACTGAAGATCGATGGGCGTCGAAGATCAGATTTGCCAGAGGGCTCCTCGTTTGGCGGGTCCTGTTGCGAGACGACGAGGGTCTGCGCTGATGTCGCCAATGTCTCTCTCTTGATGGGTGTGTCGTTCCTCATTGGTGGCTCGGGTAACTGCCGGACTGCGCCATGTGTGGTCTCATCCGGCGCTACGTCCTCTTGCCCTCAGCGTGGCAACCTTCTCCTTTGTCGGGGCTGCAGGCAATGCGGTGTTTGTGGTGCTGATCACGGAGCGGGTTGGCCTTGGAGAGTTCGGATTCGGGTTGGTATTGAGTGTCGACGCAATGGTGTCTGTTCTCGCAACCTTCTTTGTCGCCCGCCTCATCCGACGCACGAGCCACTCGGTGAGTATGCGGTTCAGCATCGTGTGTTTCACCACCGGCTCGTTGCTCTTCGGCCTCAGCACTGTCGCCGTAGTTGCCTTCCTAGCTGCCGCAATCAACGGACTGGCCGATCCAACCTGGAACATCGTGTCCTCGACCGTTCGCCAACGACTTGTGCCAGATGAGGTCTTTGGCCGAATGTTGACCGCATATATCTTCATTGGCTGGGGAATGAGACCGCTGGGAGCGCTACTTGGAGGTGTGGTCGCGCAGGCATGGGGAGTTGAATGGGTGTTTATTGCTGCGGCAGCCGTGGTCGGATCGATGTCGATTACTGCTCGGCCAATGTTACGGAGAGTTGATGCCGCCATGGGCGAGCAGCTTGACAATACCTGAAATGTACGTATATTCGTACTTATGTCATCCACTTTAGACATGCTTCTCGATGCCCACCAGGCGGTTAGTGACCCACGCCGCGGTCAAGTCCCGGTACATGAACCCAAGGCTGCCATCCTGACATGCTCAGACGCCAGAGTGCCGCCGTCGGTGATCTTTGATCAGCCAGCCGGGAGCTTGTACGTGGTCCGAGTCGCTGGCAATACTGCCACTCCTTCGGCGATCGCCAGTCTTGACTATGCCGTGTCTGCTCTAGGCGTTGAGCTCATTATGGTGCTTGGCCACACCAACTGTGGCGCCGTGGGAGCGGCTTGCCGGCGAGAGTGTGGGGGATTTCTCGAACCGCTCACTCGACAGATATGTGATCTGATCCCAGACGCTGAGGAGCCACAGGTTGATCTGATCACCGAGCAAAACGTGCAGGCAACAATCACCGGCCTAACCGCAGCTCACACTCCGACCGGTGAGGCTATTCGCAGTCGGAATCTTGTTGTTCAGGGAGTGATCTATGACCTGGCTTCCGATCGAATTAAGGTGCTGACACCGACCCAGATCTGAATGACGGAGCGGGGCCGAAGTACCCATGTTGACTTCTCGATTTGGTCCCACATTGAAAATGGAGGCATTCTCCGGTCGAGCATGTTTTGTGGCCACTGCGGCCGTTCTCGTCATCCGTCTTGGGCCTAACGGTGTCTTCACCATCACGATGACCAGTGCTGCATCTACGACGCAGGTCGACGTCGAGCCAGCCGGACCGATTCTTCCCGTCAACCCATTGGTCGGATGCCATTGGTCGGATGGTTACCAGGCGTATTCGGGCTGACTCAACGAGTTGTCGGAGTCAGAATCTCAACGGTGAACCTTGCTCCACCAAGTGGGCTGACCCCGGCCGTCGAGGTGCCGCCATGAGCCTGTGCCACCTCCCGGACAATGGCGAGTCCAAGCCCACTTCCCCTTACATCGCGAATCCGACCCTCATCCAAGCGAGTGAAGCGATTGAAGATGCGCTCACGTTCAGTTGTTGGAACACCCTGACCGTCGTCATCGATGCTTAGCGTAACGAGGTCTCCGTCTCGGCGAAGCGCAACTCGAATCTCTGATCGAGCATGTCGGTCGGCGTTGGCCAGAAGATTCTGAATCACTCGACCAAGCTGACGGCCGTCGCCGGCCACAATCGGGGGAACCATCGGTGTTGGGATTGGAGCTCTCGTTACGGTTGGCTACGCCAAGGGGCAGGACTGGACGGTGAGCGTGCCGCTCGGGGGCCTGGCTGCCGGCGTCGCTGCGGCGCTCCTCATTGGCACCATTGCTGGTCTGTATCCGGCAATTCGCGCTGCCCGGCTTGACCCAGCTGAGGCCGTTCGTCCGGCCTAGCGGTGGCAGAACTGGGCTAGTAGCCAGCGAGAAGGGTACGGAGAATCTCCAGCTGTGCTGGACCACCGGTGGCCTTGATCCGACCCGGTTGGTCTGGCATCCGGCCCCAAAGCAGCAGAAGCCTGGCGGCAGGATCGGCGAGAATCTCTCCCCTGGCTGATCTAGCCTCGGCCTCGCCAGCATCCTGGTTAAAGCTGACACCCTCCAGCGTGACCAGGATGTCAGGCTGGTTCTCAGTGGTTAGCACGAGGCTGTCCGATGTGGGCGCTCCACCCGAGGCCCCGACACCACCTGGTTTGGCGTGTTGGGCGGCCTGAGCTCGGCTGGTCAGAGCACTACCAAGAGCGAGGACGGCATGGGTGGTCAGATCCGGGTGGGACAGGAGTTCGTTCGAGACGTCGTCATCGCCGACTAGGTCCCAACGATGCAGGGCATATTCACTTCTGGCATGGGTGACAAAGGCGGCGATGGGCATCTGCCGGTCAACCCAGGGAGTGACTGCATTGGGGTCGACGGCCAGGGATTTTGAAACAGCGGCCGACATGCGGTCATGGTTTTCTGACAATTCGGTGCGCAACTGGTCGAAGGCCATCGCGTGAAACGGGGCCTCGCGTTCCTCAAGGGCGCGTGTCGGAGGAACGGCTTCGGCACCGCCAGAATTGAAGGCCTCAACGTTGCGAGCGATCTCGGCCGCGCCAGCAACCAGATGGGCCATCAACGCATGCGCCGTCCACAAAGGGCACTTGGTGAGTTGACCCGGGTCCAGATTGGCGGTCGTGGACATGAATGCGTCAGCCTCAGCCACAGTGGCAGTGGTCATGGTGACATTCTAGTTGGGTGTTGTTTCGGGCTGGGCCGAAACGTTTTGGGCGGTCTCCATGGTCCCGAACGACGAAGCGTCGGCCGAAATTTGGCTTGATCCACAGTGGGGTGCGGTTCGTGGGCTGGCCCCGACAATGACAGCGAATAAGTCCTCAACCCTGGCTGAGAAACCTCACTAGGGGACAAATGGGGGAAAGCCCGGATCCGAACTTTATGTCGCCGCGGTCATGCTGGACAAATGTGCGTACCGGCCACTCCCTTATTGATCCTGACGCGAACTCTTCCCGCGACATCTCCCGCAGTGGAATCCCATTCATGAGCACGTTTTTCGCCCTAGAAGATCAGTTACTCCCCGAGCTAAGTTTCTAAGACTTCTATCGACACAATCAGTCGATTATCGCCGAGAGTTTGGCGGCGTCGTTGGGAGACCAGGAGCTCGGATTCGAGGCCACCGATGAGGCTATGAGCAGGGCCTTTCAACGTTGGAGCGATGTCTCCTCCTACTCCAACCCCCAGGGCTGGGTCTTCCGGACGGCGAGCAACTGGGCTATTTCTGTTCTTCGCCGCCGCAAAACCGGGCGCACCAAGGAGAAGGTGGTCGCCCACTCCCTTGGCCTTTTTGATCAGCTTTGGCTTGACCAACGAAGCGATGTCGATTTGGTTGGCGCCGTTAGCCGCCTCAACGATGACCACCGAATGGTGATTGTGCTCCGTTTCTACGCCGACAAGTCGATCAATCAAATCGCCCAAGAGTTGGAGATTCCCAACGGTACAGTCAAAAGCCGTCTCAGTCGGGCATTGCTGAGTCTGCAGCGTGACCTTTCCCAAGAGAGCAAACCTGGCGCCTAGAGCGGGAATCCTCCTCCATCACCAGGGGTTATTCCCTATGAGCCGTACCCGGATGAGGCCGTCGGGTTGACTACGGTTTGTACAGATTCGGGTTCGCAGCCTCCCGACACCAAACATTTCGATGTTCAAGTGCTCTTCGGCTCGCGCTCGCACTGCCCGTCGCGCCATCCTGTTCTGAAAGTCAGAGATTATTAATGTCGCCAAATTCACCGTCAGCAGATTCATCATTCGTGACGTCGTCGGGTTCACCAACCCAAAGCACCGCCTGGCTGGCCTTACAGGACCTCCGGGACGAAATTGGATCCGTCACGCTGCGGGAGTTGTTCGCTCAGGACCCAGGGCGGGCAGAGCGGTTCTCCCTTGAGGCCGTCGATCTTTACGCCGATCTATCAAAAAACTTGATTACACAAGATGTGATCGAGGCACTCGTTGACCTGGCTGAACATGCCAGGCTGCCCGACAAGATTGCGGCCATGTTTGGCGGCGAGCGGATCAACAGTACGGAAAACCGTTCGGTGCTTCACACCGCCTTACGCAAGCCGAAAGGCCAACAACTCATCGTTGAGGGTGAAGACGTCGTCGCTCCAATCCATAGGGTGCTCGACCAGATGGCCGAGTTCGCCAACCGGGTTCGTTCCGGTGACTGGGTTGGCGCCACCGGAAAGCCAATCCGCCATGTGGTCAATATCGGGATCGGTGGCTCCGATCTCGGCCCGCTCATGGCCTATCGGGCCCTGGCCTCCTTTCATCAAGAAGGGCTCGAGTGTCACTACGTTTCAAACGTTGACCCGGCGCAGCTCCTAGAAACAGTGAAGCCCCTCAACCCAGAGGAGACCCTGTTCATCGTTGCCTCCAAGACCTTCACCACCCTGGAAACCCTTTCCAATGCCCGGTCGGCGAGGACGTGGTTGGTTGAGGGCCTTGGAGGCGACCTCAGCGTGGTGGCCAAGCACTTCGTAGCCCTGTCAACCAACACGGACGAGGTCGAAGCCTTCGGTATCGATACCGCCAACATGTTTGAGTTCTGGGACTGGGTCGGTGGCAGATACTCGGTCGACTCCGCCATTGGACTAAGTGTGATGATCGCTATTGGTCCGGAGAACTTCGCCCAGATGCTCGACGGGTTCCATCGGATGGATGAGCATTTTCGGACCGCACCGCTGGCCAACAACCTGCCCGTACTACTGGGACTGATTGGCATCTGGTATCGGAACTTCTTCGACTACCCCACCCACGCGGTTCTACCCTATGTCCAGGCCCTCGATCGCTTTCCGGCATATTTGCAACAGCTGGATATGGAGAGCAACGGGAAACGGGTGCGTCTGGACGGAACACCGGTGGACTATGAAACCGGGCCGATCATCTGGGGAGAGCCAGGCACTAACGGCCAGCATGCCTTTTATCAACTCATCCACCAGGGGTCGACCGTGGTTCCCGTTGACCTGATTGGCATCATCGACCCGGCTGAGGATGTCGGTGGGCAACACGACTATTTGATGGCCAATCTCTTTGCTCAGGCCGAGGCGTTGGCGTTTGGAAAATCGACGGAAGAGGTAGCGGCCGCTGGCGCCAGTCCCGAGCTGGTTCCCCACCGGACCTTCACCGGTGATCGGCCGTCCAACCTTTTGCTGGCCCAATCCCTCACCCCAAGTCTTGTCGGGCAGTTGGTCGCTCTGTATGAACACAAGGTATTCACTCAGGGTGTCATCTGGGGAATCAACTCCTTTGACCAGTGGGGGGTCGAGCTTGGCAAAGAGCTGGCGAACTCGATCATTCCTGAGCTTCAGGCCCGAACCGAGCCCGAGCTTGATCACGACAGTTCCACCAACGCCCTCATCCGCCGTTACCGGAACAGCCGATCTCGTTCCTGAGTAAATCGGGCTAAGGGGTGAAGGCCAGGAGTGGCTTTACCGCATCGATCACCGAGGAATCCCCAGAGACGTTGGCTTCGTTCAGAACCTGGTCAAGGTCGCCGCGGCCCATGGCCAGTTTGAGCATCGTGTCCCGGCTGCCCGTAATGGCGGCTTGTGGAACCGACTCACCCTCAGCATCGTGGCCGAGGTCGATGTCTTCGGAATACTCGTGCGGAGTTCCAATTCCCAGAGTGATTATCCCGGCCCCCTCGGCTTTTCGGGGGAGCAGTGCGTTCCAGGCTAGGAAACAGCGTTCGATCACGAAATCGGCGATATGCCCATCGACCGGAAGCTCTCGATCGAGGGCGCGGGCGATGTCCAGCTGATGGGCGTAAAGATCAAGCACTCGTATGGGCATGTTTACCGAAAGTTTGCGGCTACTCCCCAGCGGCCCGGCAACTTCGATATCGCCCTGAGCTACCTCGTTTTCGACCTGAGTAATCCGTCTGGGAGTCATCGAGGTCAACTCGTCGATCACGGAGACTACCGGCAATGCCCTTCTCGCCTCGACGTGAGACTCCATATAGATTGGGAAGTCACCAGATACATGGTCGTAGTCCGGGAGGGTGACATCGGGTTCTGGGGCGCCCCCAAGTGATTGTTCGAGCCCAACGATATGGCTGATCTGATCCTTAACCGTCCAACCTGGGCAGTCCGTCGATTTCGCTCCGTCGGCGTCACTAAGCCCGGCCACGTCTTGGACGATCTCGTTCAGGACATCGCAATACAGCGTGAGGTAGTCGAAGAGGTCGTCGCTTGCCTTTAGCGTGTTCACCCACCCGATGCTGACCTCTTAGACCGACGCTGTCCAGCGCGCCGCCAGGTGGGTGCAAATGTCGGCCTTGGGTTTTGCGGCCGTACTCTGGTCGGATGCTGCAGATGAGGCAGATCTGGCCCCGAGACCGAGAAGCCCTGAAGGACGCCAAAATTGAGAAGGAGGCCGCGGCCCGCATTTGGCGTTTCGCCGCCCCCTATCGGGGAATGGTCTTAGGGTTCCTGGTTGCCGTCATGGCCGAGGCGGGACTCGGCCTCATACCCCCAATCTTGTTTGGACGAATCATTGACCGGGCCATTCCGGAGTCCGACCGAGGCCTTCTCGGCATCTATGCCCTATTTATTGTTGGAGCCGCCATTCTGACCAGTTTCATGTCTCTGGTAGAGAGATGGTGGTCGGCCCAGATCGGTGAAGGGGTTATCTACGACTTACGAGTTGCCCTCTTTGATCATGTGCAAAGGCTGCCGATTGCCTTCTTTACCCGGACGCAGACTGGCACCCTGACGAATCGTCTGAACAACGATGTGATCGGAGCTCAGCGAGCCCTCACGAGCACTCTTGGCACGGTGGTAGCCAGCATGATTACCCTGGTCACCACTCTGGCAGCGATGATTGTCTTGGAGTGGCGACTTACTATCTTGGCTGTAATCCTCACCCCCTTCTTCATTCTGCCCTACCGGAGAATCGGGGCCATCCAACAGGGAATCACCCGAGACGGTATGGACCACAATGCGGTGATGAACTCGACCATGACCGAGCGGTTCAACGTTTCCGGTGCCCTTCTGGTGAAGCTTTTTGGTCGCCAAAATGATGAGGCCGCCGAGTTCGAAAAGAGCGCGGCGGCGGTTCGGGACATCGGTATTCGGTCGGCGATGTTTACCCGCGGCTTCATGATCACCCTCGGTCTACTGGGGTCGATTGGCACGGCGATGGTGTACGGACTCGGTGGCTGGTTTGCCATTGATGGCTCCATTGCTCCCGGCGAGCTCGCCACCATGGGCTTGCTTGTTGGTCGGATCTACCAGCCCCTCACCGGTTTGACCAATGCCCGGATCGATGTACTGACGGCGCTCGTCAGTTTCGATCGAGTATTCGAAGTACTCGATAGCCCATCACCGCTCCAGGATCAGCCGGGAGCTCACATACTCACTAACCCGAAGGGAAAGCTGGAATTCGACCATGTGACATTCCGATACCCCCTCTCGACAGAAACGATTATTCCCTCGCTGGAAACCCCTAGCTCGACAGTGTCCGATGAGGATGAATCGCCCACCATCCAGGATCTGAACGTTGTGATTGAGCCTGGCCAGATCGTGGCCCTCGTCGGTCCTTCCGGCGCTGGAAAAACCACCATTACCAACCTGGTTCCCCGGCTTTATGATGTGAGTGCGGGTGCGGTCAAGGTTGATGGGTTTGATGTGCGGACCCTGACCCAGGAGTCGCTACGTCGCTCGATCGGTGTCGTTGTCCAGGACCCTCATCTGTTTCACACTTCGATTGCGGAGAATCTTCGCTACGCCAAGCCCGATGCCAGCAACGACGAACTAATCGCGGCCTGCAAGGCGGCACAAATCCATGAGACGATCTCACGTTTGCCCGGAGGCTATGACACGGTCGTCGGAGAGCGAGGGTACCGGTTCTCCGGGGGTGAGAAGCAACGGCTCTCCATTGCCAGGATGCTGCTCAAGGATCCAGCGATTGTGATTCTTGATGAGGCAACCAGTCACCTTGACTCAGAAAATGAGGCGCTGGTACAGGAGGCTCTTGGTCTAGCGCTGGTCAATCGGACGGCCCTCATCATCGCTCATAGGCTTTCGACCATCACCGATGCTGACAAGATCTTGGTGCTCGATGAGGGCCGCCTAGTCCAGCAGGGAACCCACACAGACCTCTTGGCCGCCGGTGGGTTATACGCCGAGTTGTATCATCGTCTGATGCGCGCTGATACGACAGGTGTTGCTTCTGAGGTGACCCCGTTTACTCCTGAGCAAGCTGGGTAAAACTTCCGGCCGACCTCGTTGGCGGGAAAACCTAGCCGAGCACGGCTTCGGTCAACTCGACCCGGCCGACCACCAGCCCATCCCAGTTCGTGATCACATCGCTCGCCCACTTGCCAAGAGCCTCGACCTCGCTGTCCTCGATCAAATCGAACCGTTGGAGGAGCCTGGCAATAAGTGGGGTGAAGGCCCGATCGTTGCCGTCATCGATCTTGATGGCAAGGCCGCGGTCGCAGCCGACAACCCCGATGAGATAGACCCCCTCGGCACCGATCTTGGCGAACAGGCGACCCTTTGAGACCTTCAGTAGGTCGCTACAGATTCGGTTTGTCGAGCCAGCAACTAACTCGGGAAACTGGGCGGCAGCGTCGGTGAAGCGTTTGCAGGCGTTTCTTCGATGGTCATCGAGCCCGGCCGTCTCTGGGTTGGCTACGCGTGCAATGCCGGTGGCCTGGGCTTGAAGTGGGATTCGAAATGTTGGAGCGCTACAGCCGTCGATGGCTCGACTGACTGCCCTCGGGTCAGCACCCGTGATCTCAAGCACCGCCTGGTTGACCATCATTTGAACCTCGCCATCGGGATCCAGGTACTTGGCCGGATCGGCCCCAACGTGTTGAGAGACGGCGAGAAAGCCAGCGTGCTTACCCGAACAGTTGTGGGTGATTCTGCGACCCTGGGTACCTGCCGCCGAGCCGAATGGGGCCTGGGGGCCACACTGAAGTGCTTCGGCTCCGAGGCCGATCAACTCAAGAGTCTTGGCCGCGGAGGCCACGTGCTGGGGTTCACCCGAATGAGAGGCCAGCGCCAGCGCCAAGGTCTGGGGTGGAAGATGGAAGGCATCGGCGGCTCCAGACTCCACCAGTGGGAGCGCTTGGAAACTCTTGGTCGCACTCCGACCAAATACTCGCTGAGTCGGGTCACCCGCACCGGCTAGCACCGTTGCGGAACTGTCGGTCAATACCCAGGCGCCACGGTGGATGGACTCAACGCTTGCGCCTCGCCAGTACCGGGTAAGAACGGGGTTGGTCTCGATCACCCCGTCGATCCTATTGGGATGTGCTGCGTCGACTTCGCCATGACCGCACCAGGATTGAAGTGTGTCAAGTTGCTTGAGGGCGGCATCGGGTCGAAGATGGTTTGATGTCGAGCCTCATTGATCTCACCGCCGTTGAGCAGCGAAAGCTACTTGCCCAAAAGCAGGTTTCGGCCAGAGAAATACTGGACGCGCATTTGGGTCAGATCGAGGCTGCGAACGGATTGGTCAATGCCATTGTTGCCCTTGACGCTGAGGTGGCGGTCGAGAAAGCAACCGCCGTAGATGAATCGCTGGCCGCAGGCTTGGACCCTGGACCCCTTGCCGGACTAGTCACCGCCCACAAAGACCTTGAGGAAACCAAGGACTTCCCCACCACCTACGGCTCGCCCTTGTTCGCCAACAATCAGCCAAAGGCAAACTCGCTCCTGGTTCAGCGCATGTCTGACGCGGGTGCGGTATCGGTTGGCAAGACGAACGTGCCCGAATTCGGTGCCGGCTCGCATTCGTTCAATCCGGTATACGGAACGACCCGAAATCCATATGACCACGCCCGGTCCGCTGGTGGTTCATCCGGAGGAGCGGCCGCCGCGCTGGCCTCGAACATGATTGCGGTGGCTGATGGCAGTGATATGGGTGGCTCATTGCGAAACCCCGCTGCCTGGAACAATGTGGTCGGTTTCCGAAACTCTCCCCGTATGGTCCCCTCCGCCGATGGCGACTGGTCAATCATGGGCATCAAGGGGGCGATGGGACGTACCGTCGAGGATCTTGTCCTGTTGCTTCGAGTCATCGGTGTGCCCTATGTGGGAGACCCTCTGAGCCGACCACTGAACCTTCCGGATGAGATTGTCCCCTTCGATCGTCCGCTTCGGGTGGCGGTTTCGGCCGACCTGGGTGGATTGCCGGTCGAGTCAGATGTGCTTTCGGTTCTTCGCCAACTTCGAGTGGATATTGAAGCTCTTGGCTGGCAGGTTGAGGAGAACGAACCAGGTTTCAGTGGTGCAGACGAGTGTTTTCGAACGCTCCGAGCCTTTGCCTATGCCAATGGCCCTCTGGCGCATTTGGGCCAAGGGCTAGCGAAGACCAAGAAGTCGATTCAACACGAGTACCGCACCGGGCTTGCACTTACCGGGGCTGAGGTAGCAGCGGCCAACGCTCAACTGTCCAAGCAGTGGCGCCGGGCGGTCCGGTTCTTCGAGAACTTCGACATCTTACTGGCACCGGTTACCCAGCTTTCTCCCTTCCCAACCGACTGGGAATATCCGAAGTTGGTCGACGGCGTTCAATCTGATCACTACATCGACTGGATGCGATCCTGCTGTCGAGTCACCACCATGGGCATGCCCGCACTGTCCCTACCTGCAGGCTTTACCGATGCCGGCTTGCCGGTTGGAGTGCAAATAGTCGGTGGCCCGTGGAACGATGTTGGCGTCCTTCGGGCAGCCAAAACAATCGAGGAGGCAACCGAGCACTGGAAGCGTCGCCCGCCAGAACTCTAACCCCTCCCACCTCCGTCTTGCCAGCTCTTACCGTGTCAACTCGGCGTCCCTCTAAGGGGGCGCTTAGTCGACACGCTTGAGCGTCGGACGGTCGGATCAGCCAATTTGTGACCGGATCGTGCTGAGTACCCAACCCCAGTCGTTGGTGATTTGTGCCCAGGTGAATCGGCTGACACGCCAGCCCAGTTGTGCAAGATCAGCATCTCGACGGCGATCGACTTCGAAGGCGGCCGCGTTCAGGTGGAACTGCAGGCTGTCGAGTTCGATGGCGTAGCATTTGATGGGGTAGGCCAGGTCAACTTGAGCTACCAGTTTGAGCTCAGATGACATCACCCGATGTTCCATCACGGGTCGAGGCAACCCGGATCGAACAAGCTTGTCCGCTACTTGGCGACTCCAGCCAGACAGTGGCACACCGGGATCGATCGAACGATCCGTGCAGATCTGGCGAAGTAGCCGAGAACCAGGTCGCCCCCTGCGAGCCAGTAGACCGAAGGCAGTTTCGACACGAGCCAAGGTAGTGAGACCGCGCCGAAGTGCCTCGTCCGCTAACTCATCGAGGTGTTGTCTCGATGTATTCGCGGCCAAACTGGCGAGGGCAATCTCAAGAGTCGCGGTCTTAACGCCCGATCGTTTGGTCTGGGGGAGCATGATTAGATCGCGAACTGAGACAAGGTCGATGGATGCGCACTTCGGTCGTCGTTGGCAGGCAACGATCGGACGGACCGGGTGATCGTTCAGATTCCAGAGGGCCAGGGCCGAACGACCCCAAGCAATAGCGCCAAAAGCAAGGTTGGCTGCGTAGAGCCAGGTTTCAGGCCTATGGCCGAACTCGGCCAGAATGAGGGTGGAACGACCCGGCCCCGAAAGCCACTGACCGCGACGAACTCGACGATCAATCTGGGTTTTCGTCATGCCTGCGGCCAGAGCATCTTGGCGAAGCATGACGCCGTGGTGGTTGCGGTGAGCTTGGAATTCCAGATACTCCCGGGGAGTTCGGCCGACGGGTTCTTTGAGTGTCATCGTGATTCTTCCAACAGAACGGTTGTCGGGAGAGTTCTCCGATGGGATTTACGTTAGTCGAGCGATCCTGAGACCTGGCGGCGAGCCCTTACCGTGCTAACTCGACGTCCCCCTAGAGGGACGTCGAGCGCGCATGGTTGAACGTCGGGGGCGGAGCCTCGGTTAGCGAGTACCCGAGAATAGGTGACTGCGGAGCCAGGTTGGGCTGGAATGGGCTAGTTGTCGTTCTCGCGGATGAACGTTGGACGGTTGGTGGTGGAGCGTTCCGGGTCGAACCGGTACCCCATGGCGTCAAATTGCTTGAGTGCCTTGGTGCTTTTGATCCGGTTCTGGACAATCCAACCTGCCATTGAGCCCCGGGCCCGCTTGGCGAAGAAGCTGACGATCTTGTAGTCGCCTCCGTTCTTGGAGTCCAGGAATACCGGAGCCACGATGCGGGCATCAACGCGACGAGGGTTGATGGCATTGAAGTATTCGTTGGAAGCCAAGTTCACCAAAACGGGTGACCCGGGGCTGGCATCAATATCGGCATTGATGATGTCGGTGATGTCCTCGCCCCAGAAGTCATAGAGCGACTTGCCCGCTGGGGTCTGGAGGGTCGAACCCATCTCCAGGCGGTAGGGCTGGATCAGATCCAACGGCCGGAGCACCCCATACAAACCCGACAAGATACGGAGGGTCTTCTGTGCGTGGGTGAAGTCACGCTCGGAAAAAGTGTTCGGGGCGTCCATTCCCAGGTAGACGTCGCCACTAAAGGCCAGGAGCGCTGGCCTGGCGTTATGGGGGGTGAACGGCGCAGACCAATCCTGAAAGCGTTCAAAGTTCAACTCGCCAAGCGCAGGCGAAATGCTCATCATCGAGGAGATTTCGTTTGGCGTTTTGTTAGCCATGATGGAAACCAACTCGGCGGCGCGATCCAGCATTAGCGGTTCACTGAACTTCTTGGTGGTCAAGGGGCTTTCGAAGTCCAAGGACTTGGCGGGAGATACGACAATCAGCATGGCTAGTTTCCTCCAGTAGAGGTGGCCGCTCCATCGGCTCGACGGAGATCGGGTTCGATACACATGAACTCTAGAACCGCGAGGCTACCGAACTGGGCAAGGTTGAGGCGCATCTGGCAAGGACACCCGGGAGCGAAGACAATAAGGTGCAGTCATGGATGTGCACTTGGTCGATGGAACCTACGAGCTATTTCGGCAGTTCTTTGGCCGGCCCGGCCACCGAAATGCCGAGGGCAGAGAAGTTGGGGCAACCAGGGCCGTGCTGCGAGACATGTTGGCCATGTTGGATGATGGCGCAACCCATATTGGCGTGGCCACCGATTCGGTTATCCAGTCGTTCCGCAACGACCTCTACGACGGCTACAAGACCGGTGAGGGAATGGATCCTGAGATAGTGCAACAGTTCCCTCTGCTTGATGATGGCTTGCGAGCACTGGGGCTAGTCACCTACGGCATGGTGGCCTATGAAGCCGATGATGCCATGGGGGCTGCTGCGGCCATGGCCGCAGCTGACCCTGAAGTCGATCGGGTCCTGATTTGTACACCGGACAAGGACATGGCCCAATGTGTAAGGCAGGGCAAGGTATTGCTGTTCGATCGGCGCAAAGACAAACTCTATGACGTTGAGGACGTGGTTGAGAAGTTTGGCGTTCGGCCCGAGTCGATTCCGGACTACCTTGGACTGGTTGGAGATACCGCCGACGGCTTTCCTGGCCTTCCCGGATGGGGAGCGAAATCTTCCAGCCGAGTGCTCGCTCGTTATGGCCACCTAGAGCAGATCCCCTTGTCCGCAGGCCAGTGGGACATCACCGTGCGCGGCGGGGCCAAGCTAGCCCAAACTTTGGCCAGCCATTTGGATGACGCATTCTTATTTCGCAAGATCGCAACGCTTGCCCTAGACGCCCCGGTTTCCAAATCGGTAGCCGAGCTTCGCTGGAGAGGCCCCACCACTGAACTGTCTACCTTCGCCGCCGACTTGGATGCCCCTGACCTCGTGACCAAATCGAACAAGTTGGCTGGCTCGCGGTGATACGAGACTACGTTCCTAAAGATGAATCGGTCGTGCTCAAAATCAACGCCGACAACATGCCTGCGGTTGGTTCCATGGATCCAGCCAAGCTGGCCCTGTTCAGCGAGATCTCTCCCTTTTTGAAGGTCGTGGAGGTTGACGGAGCTGTCGTTGGGTTCATGGTTGGCTTGAGTGAGCAGGCGTCATCCTACGCCAGTCCCAACTACCGCTGGTTCCGTCAGCGCCACCATTCCTTTGCCTACATTGACCGAATCGCCATCATCGAAGCTGGCCGTGGCCAGGGCTGGGGTCAGAGGTTCTATGCCCAGTTCGAGCAATGGGGTGCCGAATCTGGCCGGCGCTGGTTATGCGCCGAGGTCAACACGATTCCCAACAATGCACCCTCTCATCGGTTCCACTTGGCCTACGGCTTCCATGAGGTTGCCCGCCTTCGTCCCTACGGCCCAGACGAAGAGGTAGCGATGTACGAAAAGCCGTTAGGGTCAACCAATGCCGCCATCTTCGTGTCGGACTCCTCATGACGCCGGAGACGATCGACCAGTTGAGGACACCGGCCCTGCTGGTCGAGAGCGGAGTTTTTGACCACAACTTGGCAACCATGGACAAGGTGCTGCCGGGCGCCAGGCTTCGACCCCACGTCAAGGCATTCAAGTCAACCGCCATTGCCAGGCGTCTCGCCGCTGACGGGCATCGAGGATTCTGCGCCGCAACCGTGGCCGAAGTCGAGGGCATGGTTGCCGCTGGCATGGGTGATGACTTGCTGTTGGCTAATGAGACCCTTCAGGCCGAACGTCTTGGTCAGCTAAGCGACAAAGCGGAAATCACCGTGGCCATAGATTCGGACCAGACGCTCGATGCCGCCATTTCGGGTGGGGTTCGGTCGGTGATTGTTGATGTTGAGGTCGGCTTGCCTCGCTGTGGATGCTCGGTCGATGAGGCCCCTCGATTGGCCGATCGCGCTCGCGCCGCTGGCCTGATGGTGATGGGAGTGATGGGATATGAGGGCCATCTCATGATGGTCCGTGACCCCCAGGACAAGGCCGCTCAGGTTGAGGCTTGCATGGCCACCTTATTGAGCGCGCATGAGCGAGTCGGGGGCGACATTGTCTCCGGTGGGGGCACGGGGACTTTTGCTGCCAACAAGTGGGTCACTGAGATTCAAGCTGGGTCCTACACCCTGATGGACACAGACTACGACAAGTTGGGCCTTCCGTTCCAAAAGGCGCTCACCGTGCTCACGACCGTGATTTCTGTATCCAAGAAGGGATGGTTAGTGGTCGACGGCGGGCTCAAGGCCTTTGCCATGGACCACGGCAACCCGTCATGGACCGACGGCAAGGTTCTCTTCTGCTCCGATGAACACACAACCCTTGCCATGCCCGAAGGAGGTTCCTACGCCGTAGGGGACAAGATTCGGCTGTTCCCGGCCCATGTGGATCCAACAGTGGCCAAACACCAACAGATGTGGCTGGTCGAGGATGACCAGATTCGGGATTGTTGGGACATCGATTTACGCCACTGGTAGCCCTACTCCTCGACACCGACCCGTAGTCGAGAGGTAAAAGGTTGGTCAACAAGGTCCACCGTTGGTTCCAACTCAATGGCTACCTCATCCCCGGTCAAGGTTTCTCTTCGTACCGTGGGCCGAGGCTCGTGGATCTCGCCGCTTCGGTCGATCGGACTCTGGTGGGAAATCGCAAAGCACGCTATCCCGGTGGCGATTGGACCGACCAAAGCTAGGGCGATGGCGCCAGCGCTAATGCGGACCACGGTAGCTGCCAACAGTTCGTTGTTGAGGGCTTGACTGGCCTGCACCCCGTCGGCTCCGAACAGCATCAGTAGAGGAATCGCGCCCGAGAATGAGGCGAATAAAAAGATGCCCACGCCAGAAGCCGCATCGGCCCGGCAGCGAGTGAGGGTGGCAAAAAAGACCGTACTTCGAGTCACTGGCTCGGTTGCTGCGGATTCGAGGTATCTCTCGTAGCCCAGGGCGGCGTCGATATGAGCTTTTGTCGACCGACCGATTGCGAACACGACGGCGACCACGAGTCCGAGGAGAACGAACCCCTCCAGATTCGAGTCGGCTCCGAGTGGGTTGAGCAGCAGAACCTCGGCCGAAACTGGATCGTTGGAGCCAACAACGGTGGTCAACAGTATTCCCAGTCCAATCGCAAGACCCACAGAAACTCCAGACGCGAGGAAGCTCAACTGGGTTGAAACCCGGAGCGGACCCTCCAAGAAGTAAGCGACCGTCAGGATTGACAGAGCAGAGGCCAAGACAGTGAGCTCCACACCGCTCGTTGTGGCGTCAAGTCCGACGAGGGCGGGAACGGTGTGCCAGGTTAAGACAATGAGGGTTGCCGCTGACAGAAAGAGAAGCTGGATGCCGCGCCGATGGCCGGTGACAAGAACGACCGCTCCCAGAATAGTCAGAACCAGGAATAGAGAAGCCGACCGGGGTTGGCCAACAAAGTGGTAGGTCGTCGAGGACGGTCCAGCCAAGCCTCGGATGTAGATGAGTTGATTGTCAACAAAGGGCGATGAGTCTGAACTTCCTCGCTTCACATACAGCGGTGCCAGGGCGAGAAGCTGACCCGTGTCTGGGCCCTCGAGCGCTTCGACCAAGACCCGATGGCACTGCAGAGCCTGGTTTAGGCCAATGACAGCTTCTTCACTGTCGGACGCACATGGTTCGCTTCTGTCGACTCGAGCTGCCAGTCGGTCACGGTAAATGGCGGGTGTCGTCCTGGATTCTGCCCTGGTAAAGCTCACGAGCAGGGCAATGCTAACAAGTGAGCCAACGACAACAATGGCAATGGCTTTACGATGCCAGGCCGGGATCCCGAATGAGCTTGCGTTTCCGATCAACAGACTGCTTCCCACCGGCGCCGAACTTCCCTGCGACGCCGCTTTCACAACGGGCTAGACGCTATCGTTCGTTCGCCCCGCTCGCTTGGTCGGCAACGTCCTTCTTTGCTCGGCTGGGGGCAACTCGCGGGGGCTCGTTCGGCTGCTTGGGATAGACGGGAGGCCAGGGGGCATCCATCATTCCAGCGGCCATGTCTTGTTCGGACATGTCCAACAGCGGTTGGATTGATTGTGGCTGGTCGGCCATCAACAACCAAGGGTCGCCGAGTTTGTTCAGTCGGGCAGGAACAACGGCCATCGTGAGGGCATTGGGGTCGACAGTTTGAACCTCATCCCAGCTCAGAGGCGTGGAGACCTGGGCACCCACTCGGGCCCGCACTGACCAGGCGCCAAATACCGTCTTGTGGGGAGCGTTCTGGTTGAAGTCGACAAACACTCTGGCTCCCCGTTCCTCCTTCCACCAGGCGGCGGTCATGGTCTCGGGGTGACGTCGCTCCAGTTCCCGAGCTAAGGCAACCGCCGCGGCTCGAACCTGGTAGGAATCCCAACGCGGGCTAAGCCTGGCGTAGATGTGAAGCCCACGACTTCCCGTTGTTTTGACAAAGGTGACGATTCCCAGTTCAAGGCAGAGCTTTCGCACCCGATAGGCGGCTGCTCGAATGTCGTCGAAGTCGATGCCAGGCGAAGGATCGAGATCGATGCGTAGCTCATCGGTGAACTCGGGCTCGGAGGCAAGATAGGGCCATGGGTGAAAACCGAGGCAGCCCATGTTGGCGGCCCAGGCTATGTGGGCGATGTCGGCGGCGACCATGGCGTTGGACTCGGTGCCATTTGGAGTTCTGACTGTGGTGGTTTGCAACCATTCCGGAGCCCCTTTGGGGACGCGCTTCTGAAAGAAGGATTTGCCCGAAGCCCCATCGGGAAAGCGTTGCATCAGTGTTGGGCGGCCTCCCATGGTACGCAGGAGTGGTACCTCAACTGCCTGGTAGTAGCGGATCAGGTCAAGTTTTGTTTCACCCCGCTGTGAGAAGAAGATCTTGTCCGGATTGGAGACTCGAACCTCTCGACCAGCCAGTTCAAGCATGATTGCCTCACTCGCCATTGGCGATCTCCCTATTTGTTGCTGTCAATACCGAGCACAACATTGAGTCCCACCGGGACTGGTTCGTCGAGTTGATCAAAGGTGCATTGTTCAGGCGACTTATCTGGCCGCCAGCGAAGGAAGCGGGTGACTTCGCGGAACCGTCCGTTAAGGGTGGCGTTGTATTTGACTTCAGCTACTCGTTCGATTCGAAGGGGAACCCAGGAGTGGTCCTTCTTGCCACTCCAGCGGTTGGGGGCGCCGGGCATCCGTACCGACCCGCCTTGATCCGTAGCCCCAACCTCACGAGCGGAGCCCCAGTCCTTCCACGGATGGCTGGCCAGAGCGCCCTCAGTTAGAGGTGCGAGTTCCTCGACTAGCTCGGCTCGGCGCTTCGCAGTGAAGCTGGCGGATACGCCAACATGTTGAAGGTCTCCGTTGTCGTTGTGCAACCCAAGAAGCAGAGAGCCAATGCCGTTTCCGTCCTTATGCCATCGGTAGCCAGCAACCACTGCGTCGGCGCTACGAACATGTTTAACCTTCAGTTGGGCCCGTTTGTTCTCCTGGTAGGGGTCGCCGGTTGGCTTGGCGATAAGGCCGTCCAGCCCTGCTCCTTCAAAGTGGTGGAACCACTCCGTTGCCACGGTTTTGTCCGCTGTCACCCTGGTCAAGTGGATGGGGGCTTCGACGTCGGCCAAGGCGAGTTCGAGCGCTCCCCGGCGCTCGGAGAACGGGGCCTTGCGCAGATCTTGGTCACCGATGGCTAAGAGGTCAAAGGCCACGAACTGGGCTGGTGTGGTTTCAGACAACATGGCTACCCGGCTCTCGGCTGGATGGATGCGCTGTTGAAGGGCGTCAAAGTCGAGGTGGTTGTCTGTTGCCACGATGAGTTCTCCATCAACCACAATTTGATCGGGCAACATGGCCAGCACTGGGTCGACCATCTCGGGGAAATAGCGGGTGAGTGGTCGCTCATTTCGTGAACCAAGAATTACCTCGTTCCCGTCACGAAAAACGATGCAGCGAAAGCCATCCCACTTCGGTTCGAAGACAATGTCGTCCCGTTCGGGGATTCCGGCGACGGCCTTGGCCAGCATCGGCTTGATTGGAGGATTCACCGGCAGGTCCACCCCTGGACCCTACGCGTTCGCAGCTGCGCTGTCCTGCTCAGGAACGAAGAGTTCCTACTGCGGCAGAGATCCTCCGACCCATATCTGAGTCAGCCTTAGTGAAGTGGCCAACGGAGCGGGCCACGATGCCCTCACCAATCTCTCCATCTCGAACCTGAGCGAGCGAACCGGCGATGTTGTCGACTAGGCGCTGTTGGGCTTCGGCTGACATCATCCGGTATAAGTCGCCGGCCTGGGCGAAATCATCGACATCGCGGATCTCAGCCTCATGGGATCTGGCTACCCCCTCAACCGCAAGGCCACCGTAGATGGGCTGGTTGGTTTGGCTTGGTCCACCAAAGCTGTTTGGTTCGTAGTTGACGGTGGCTCCGCCGTTATCACCACCGCGCATGCTTCCGTCCCGACCATAGTTCTGACCGTGATCAAAGGGACAGCCCTTTGGGGTGTTGACCTCTAGTTGGGTGTGATTGATCCCCAATCGATAGCGGTGGGCGTCGCCGTAGGCAAAGAGTCTTCCCTGAAGCATCTTGTCCGGTGAGGGTCCGATGCCGGGAACAAAGTGGCCGGGGTCAAAGGCGGCTTGTTCCACTTCGGCGAAGTAGTTGGACGGCGTACTATCCAGAGTCATACGGCCAACCTCGGTTAGGGGATAGTCGGCGTGAGGCCACACCTTGGTTAGGTCGAAGGGGTTGATTCGATACTCCGCGGCCTCGTCCTCTGGCATGATCTGAACCTTGAGGGTCCAGGAGGGGAAGTCGCCAGACTCGATGGCTTGATAAAGGTCTTGTTGGTGGTGTTCGGGGTTATCCCCCGCTACCTGGGCAGCCTCAGAGCTGGTGTTGGTCTGGATGCCCTGGTCGGTCTTGAAGTGAAACTTGACCCAGACTCGCTGGCCATCGGCGTTGATCCACTGAAACGTGTGCCCCCCATAGCCGTTCATGTGGCGAAGGCTGCGAGGAAGACCCCGGTCACCGAAGAGCCAGGTGAACTGATGGGTGGTCTCGGGTGAATGGGAGAAGAAATCCCAAACGTTGGTCGCTTCTTGCTTGTTGGTGTGAGGGTCGTATTTCTGGGAGTGAATAAAGTCAGGGAACTTGATGGGGTCGCGCAGGAAGAAGATCGGCGTGTTGTTCCCAACCAGGTCCCAGTTTCCTTCCGCGGTATAAAACTTCACGGCGAAACCGCGAGGGTCTCGAACGGCATCTGGTGCTCCCTTTGATCCGGCGACGGTGGAGAACCGGACCATCAGCTCGGTTGTTCTGCCCATTTCGGCGAACATGTCCATCTTTGTCCAGCGGGACACATCCGGGTTCGTGACCTCGAAATGTCCATAGGCGCCGGAACCGACAGCGTGAACGATTCGCTCGGGAATCTGTTCTCGGTTGAAGCGGGCCAGTTTCTCGATTAGATGTTGATCCTGGAGCAAGATCGGGCCGGATGGGCCAGCGGTTTGGGAGTTCTGGTTGTCGGCAACTGGTGCCCCGGACTCCGTAGTCAGTACAGGCTCTGGTGATGCGGTTTCTTCTGGTGATGCGGTCATGGGCTGAGCATGACGGCAACCGTGTTAGAAGTACAACAGATCGTTTCTATCAATTCAATAAGTTAAACTTATGAACCTCATCCCTGGCGTTATCATGGGCGCATGCCGAGCCCCTCGATGAGACAGCTGGAGTTTGCCGTCGCCGTCGCGGATCATCTGCATTTCGGGCGAGCAGCAGAGTCTCTCCACGTCAGTCAGCCCGGCCTAAGCAGCCAGATTCATGAGTTGGAGAAACGGTTAGCAATCCAGTTGTTTGAGCGGAGCACTCGTCGTGTCGTAGTGACTTCGCCTGGTGCAGACATCATCGAGCGAGCTCGGCTGATCCTGGCCCAACGAGACCAGTTGTTGATGGTGGCTGCACTTCATCATGGGTCCATTCGTGGGCACCTTTGCTTGGCTTCCATTCCAACAATGGCGCCCTACCTGCTACCAGACATGGTTCGAGTCTGCGGTCAGCTATGGCCCGAGGTTGAGCTTCAGCTTCAAGAACTCAAAACCTCCAACATGGTTAGTGCCATCGAGCAAGGAGAGGTCGACCTCGGCCTGTTGGCCACCCCCTTTGAGACCGGCAAGTTGCATGTGGTGCCGCTGGCTGAGGACCCGTTTTGTTTGGCTGTACCCAGCGCCCATCACTTAGCCAAACAGAAACTGGTGCCCCTTTCGATTCTGGCCGAACTCCCCATCCTGATGCTCGAAGAAGGCCATTGCCTCCGTGATCAGGCGATGGACGCCTGTGCAGTGGCGGGGCAGGCCGACATCAACGAAGTTCACTCAGCCAGCCTGTCAACCCTGACGCAAATGGTGGCCAGCGGGGTTGGAGTCACCCTGCTCCCAGCCAGTGCCCTTGCGGTAGAAGCGCGCCCGGGCACCGGGGTGAATACGGTGCCTTTCCTCGACCCGGCTCCGGGTAGAACCATCGCCTTGGCCTGGCGCCACAGCGATCCGAGACACGAGCTATTCGTCGAAGCCAGTGAGGCCTTCTCCCAACAATTCACCCGATCCGCTCAGGATTGGAGCGGGCCGAGTTCCATCGAAACCTGATCCCCCGGCTACCCTTTGCCGCCGTGGCTGACCGACCTCTCGCAGAACGACTTGCTGACCTTCAGGAGCGAAAGGAGCAGGCGCTTCACGCTGGATCCGAGCGCTCCGTTCAACGTCAGCATGACAAGGGAAAGATGCTGGCCCGCGAGCGGCTGGACTACCTTCTGGACGAAGGCTCGTTCCACGAACTGGACATGCTGGCCAGAACCCGAGACCTCGAAGCCACCTCCCGTCCCTACACCGATGGTATCGTCACTGGCTGGGGAACCATCGACGGGCGAAAGGTGGTGGTATTCAGCCAGGACTTCACAATCCAAGGCGGTTCGCTCGGAGAGATCTTCGCCTCCAAAGTTCACAAGGCCATGGATTTGGCCCTGTCCATTGGGGCTCCCTTCATTGGCCTGAATGACGGGGCCGGTGCTCGAATCCCCGAAGGAGTCGTCAGCCTCGATGGGTACGGCGGCATCTTCTACCGGAACGTTCAGGCATCGGGTGTCATTCCCCAGATCAGCGTGATCATGGGCCCTTGTGCTGGGGGAGCGGTGTATAGCCCGGCGATGACCGACTTCATCTTCATGGTCCGTGAAACCTCTCACATGTTTATCACCGGACCAGATGTCGTAAAGACTGTTACCGGCGAAGATGTGACGTTGGAAGAACTGGGTGGTGCCGGATCTCACTCGTCAAAGTCTGGTGTGGCACACTTCGTGGCTAACAGCGAGAAAGAGGTCCTGGACGACGTCAAGTTCCTTCTGTCGTTCCTGCCGAACAACAACCTGGATCTGCCGCCAATCAGCGAATCTGAGGACGACCCCGAGCGGCTCTGCACCCAGATCGCCGACATCATGCCGGAGAGCCCGAATCTTCCATACAACATGATCGACATCATCAAGACAATCGTCGACGATGGCGACTTCTTCGAGTACCAAGCCAATTGGGCCAAAGCCATTGTCTGTGGACTTGCCCGAGTGAACGGCCGGGCTATCGGTGTTGTTGGCAACCAGCCGATGATCTTGGCCGGGGTGCTGGACATCGAGAGCTCCTCGAAGGCTGCCCGTTTTGTCCGCACCTGCGATGCCTTTAACATCCCGATCCTGACCATGGTGGACGTTCCCGGATTCCTACCCGGAGTAGATCAGGAGCACGGTGGCATCATTCGCCACGGGGCCAAGCTGCTCTATGCCTATTGTGAGGCCACGGTGCCCCGGATCCAAGTCATCACCCGCAAGGCCTACGGTGGGGCCTACGTCGTGATGGACTCCAAGGGCATTGGTTGTGACCTCTCCTTGGCGTGGCCATCGGCTGAGCTGGCGGTCATGGGACCGGAGGGGGCGACCGACATTGTCTATAGGCGGGAAATCCAATCGGCTGCGGACCCCGTCGCTCGCCGGACCGAACTCATTGATGAGTACAAGGAAAAGTTCGCCAATCCTTGGATTGCGGCTGAGCGCGGCTTCATTGATGACGTGATCGACCCGGCCGACACGCGTCGCAAAGTCATCGCCGGGTTTGACATGCTCGAAGCAAAGCGCGAAGACCTACCAAAACGCAAACACGGCAACGTCCCCTTGTAGGGTCGCCTAACCGGGAGTTTCCGATGCCGAGTCCACCCAACATATCGCCCGTCCCAACCGAGGAGGAAGCCGTCGCCATCGCCACTGCGATGCAAGCCCTGTGGCCGCGCCCCACCTTTTCCGAAACCCGGTCGTCAAGCAGGCAATCACGTTGGAGATTTAGCGGTCGATGGTGGAATGGACCCCTGCCCCGTGTACGTCAGCGACCCTAGGGTGAAAGAGGTAAACGGTGGAGCCCACCCTGAGTCAGCGATGAGCCAGCGATGAATCCGAAGTGAGCCAGGTAAAGGGTCCATTGGCGGATGTTCGTGCTCTGGACTTGTCGACCGTGCTTGCGGGCCCTGGCTGCGCTCGCCACTTGGCTGATTTTGGAGCCGACGTCATTAAGGTCGAGCGTTCTGGTGTTGGCGATACGGCTCGAAACATGGGCTGGCGGGACTCCAATGATTCCGAAACCCTGTTTTTCAAGAACGCCAACCGCAACAAACGATTCGTCGAATTGGATCTCCGCAACTCCGAGGATCTAGAGCTTTTGCTGAGGCTGGTTGAAACCTCTCAGATCCTGGTGGAGAACATGCGTCCCGGCAAGATGGAAGCCCTTGGCCTTGGGCCCGATCACCTCCTGGCTCGAAACCCCAAGCTCGTCATGGTGCGGGTTACCGCCTTTGGTCAGACGGGTCCCTACAAAGATCGTCCCGGCTTTGCCACGCTGGCTGAGGCCATGTCTGGCTTCGCCGCTATCAACGGCGACCCCGATGGCGCTCCAACCCTGCCGCCGGTCGCCCTCACCGATGAGGTCACGGCCTTAGCCGCGGCGTTCGCGGCCATGGTGGCGTTGCATTCGGGCATTGGTCAAGTCGTTGACGTGTCGCTTATCGAGAGCCTGGTCCAAATGATGGGCCCGTTGCCGACGCTCTGGATGCAATCAGGCGAACTCCAACCCCGGCTTGGGTCGGGCTTGCCCTATTCTATTCCGCGGGGAACCTACCGAACTAAGGACGACAAGTGGGTGGCCGTCTCCAGTTCGGCGGACACGGTAGCTGCTCGGGTGATGAAGCTCATTGGGCTTGGTGAAGATGACCGCGTGCTTAGCGTGGAAGATCGCATGACCAACCGAGATCTGGTCGAGGATCGAATGTCGGCTTGGACCAGCAAACGAACCTTGGATGAAGTACTTGAGGCCTTTCAAGAAGCCGACGCCGCCGCAGCCCAGGTGTATGACATGAGCGAACTCTGCGCCGACCCGCAGGCTCGGGCGCGTGACATGTTCATTGACGTCGATGGTTACCCAATGACCGGGTTATTGGCCAAGCTGTCGGCAACGCCAGGCGAAGTGCGCTGGGCCGGTCGGGCCATTGGCGCAGACAACGCCTTGTTGGACGAGATGATCGAGCCTGAATGTGAACCCAACTGAGCAACAATTCTGGCTAGTCGGCGGCGGTAACGGCGATCTCGATGCGATCTTGACGCCATTCCTTGGCCAACTCCAAAGCAGTGGCAGCGGCATTCATGATCTCACTGGAACTGAAGGCATGAGCCGGGTAACAGGCGACCCCCGCCCACATCGTGAGGCCCGTTTCGCTGCCAAGAAGTTGGCGGCGAATGCGTTCCACGGTCCAGATGGCACCGTTTTCTGGGGTGTCCTCCAACAAGAGAGCGAAGTAGCCGTTCTGCAAGCGGCAGGCCGTATCGGCTTCTCGAAGGGTGACTCGGATGCTCTCGGCCACCGCGCTGGCTTCGGCGTCGACCGGTTCACCATGAGGAAGGCCCTGAACCACTTCCAAAAGGACAACGGCTACCGGACGCAGATGACGTCGAGCGGCGGCGATGCGTGACTCTAAGGCAACATTGAAGAAGCTCTCGCTAAAGAGGCCAGTAGCCGGATCGGTCAGGGTTTCGGAACCCTCAACAACCTCATACTCCTCAAAAGCAACGCTCTCCAGTTCGGTTCGAAGCTGCTCTTCGGTCTCCTGGGCTTCGGAACGGACAGCTCGCAACTCGTCTTCGACCAGGCGTTGAATGGCAGACTGCTCGGATAGGCGTTGACCTAGCCGAACACCAGCAACGCCAGCGGCTAGGGCCAGGAGCCCGGAGACAGCGCCGAAAATAGGTTCCTGCAGCCCGTATGCAACCAGCCCAGCAGCTAGCCCAAGAGCGCCGGTAACCAGCCCTGGTAGTGAGTCTCGTCCGTTCATTGCTGTCTCCATCGGCGGGTTCGCCCAGATTTGAAGTGGAATCACACTAGCTTTGCCAGGCCCGCTCACCACGGAGGCTCAGGATTGAGTGTGCTCACAGAAGCCCCGTTTAGTCAAACACTGATTGTAGGCGTCTAATGGCGGTAGCGAACTACCAGATCAGCCACTTCTGCAATGATCTTGCCCAGCTCAAAGTCTTTCGGTGTGTACACCGCGGCCACCCCCTCTTCGAGCAGAGTTCTTCGGTCATCCTCGGGAATGATGCCGCCAACAATCACTGGGGCATCGACCCCGGCGGCCCGAAGCTGGCGAATGGTCTCTGGCACCAGTTCAAGGTGGCTACCAGACAAGATAGAGATACCAATGGCATCGACATCTTCGTCGGTGGCGACGGTGACAATCTGCTGTGGCGTAATTCGGATTCCCTGATAGATCACCTCCATTCCCGCATCTCGAGCGGCAACGGCGATCTGCTCTGCCCCATTGGAATGTCCATCCAGGCCGGGCTTAGCTACCAGGAAACGGGGCGGGCCACCGGGCAGAACTTTCATTCTCTCGGCAATTTCGGCCAAAGCCGAGGACCCTCCGCCTGACCCAGCAGCGGCAGAAATGCCGGTCGGTGCCCGGTACTCCCCAAACACTTCCCGCAGCAGTCCAGCCCATTCCCCCGTTGTTCCCCCAGCCTTGGCCAGGGCGATGCTTGGTTGCATCACATTCTTGCTGCTTTCGGCCGCGGCCCGCAGCTCGTCCAAGGCGGCCCTAACCGCTCCGCCATCTCGGTTTTTCCGCCAAGATACGACATCGGCAATCATCTGGTTCTCGACCTCAGGGTCGATTTTGAGGATGCTTTCAGCGCCCCCGAGGGGCGACTCGGCCGACTCCTAATAGGCATTCACTCCCACGATGGTGATCTCGCCCCGCTCGATTCGACGCATACGTTCGGTGTGCGACCTGACCAGTCTCCCCTTGAGCTCTTCGATGGCATTGAAGGCCCCACCAAGCTCGGTCACGTCTTCCAATTCGGCGGTGGCCTCGTCAATGAGCTCGTTGGTCTTGGCCTCGATAACGTGGGACCCGGCAAAGATGTCGTCGTATTCCAAGAGGTCTGACTCATAGGCCAGGACCTGCTGGATCCGCAACGACCACTGCTGATCCCATGGGCGAGGCAACCCAAGGGCCTCATTCCACGCCGGTAACTGCACCGATCGGGCACGGGCATCTTTGGACAAGGTGACGGCAAGCATCTCTAACACGATGCGTTGCACATTGTTCTCCGGCTGGGCTTCGGTTAGGCCAAGGGAATTGACTTGCACTCCGTAACGGAACCGTCGAGCCTTGGGATCGGTGATGTCGTAGCGTTCGGCCGTGATCCGATCCCACATTTGGGTGAAGGCCCGCATCTTGCAGGTCTCCTCCACGAAGCGGATACCCGCATTAACAAAGAACGACACCGATGCGACCACCCGCTTGAACTGGTCATGGTTGACCTGTCCCGATTCCTTCACCGCGTCGAGGACCGCAATGGCGGTGGCCAAGGAGTAGGCAATCTCCTGCACGGGTGTCGCTCCCGCCTCTTGAAGGTGATAGGAGCAGACATTCATCGGGTTCCAATTGGGAACGTGTTCGGTGCAAAAGGCGAACATGTCAACGATCAGTCGCCGACTGTGTTCGGGCGGAAAGATGTATGTTCCTCGGCTGAGGTATTCCTTGACAATGTCGTTCTGGGTAGTGCCTCGAAGTTGCCGTGATTGCACACCGTTGGCCTGAGCATTCGCCACATACAACCCAAGCATCCAGGCGGCAGGGGCGTTAATTGTCATCGAGGTGTTCATCTCACCAGTCGGGATCTGGTCGAGCAGGGTTCCCATATGGCCAAGGTGGGCCACCGGCACCCCTACCTTGCCAACCTCACCCCGAGCGAGGGGATCGTCGGGGTCATAGCCGGTCTGGGTTGGCAGATCGAAGGCGATCGAAAGGCCGGTCTGGCCCTTGGCCAGGTTTGAGCGGTACAACTCGTTGCTGGCGGTCGCGGTGGAATGACCCGAGTAGGTCCGCATCATCCAGGGGCGATCCTGTGATGGTCGCTGGCGGTCGGGTTTGGGTTGGAGTTGGCTGTTGGCCATTAGTCCGGTCATTTCCTTAGTCGGTCAGAAGTAGGACGAGTTCGATGGATGAATCAAGCCCTACGGTCAGAGGGCTGGAAAGCAGCTGGAGTCGGGTGGGCCAGGGCCTGTTCTAACAGTTTCGCATAACCGGGACGGTGAATCGTCCTAGCCCCCAGGGAACGAAGGTGTTTGGTTGCCCACTGGACATCCAAAAGCACCGGCGAGGCAGCCCGATTAGGCCAGAGCAAATCAACCAGGGCCACCAGGGCCACCTTGGAGGCGTCGGTCCGACGATGAAACATCGACTCGCCAGCGAACAGCCCAGCGATCGAGACGCCGTAGAGGCCACCGACCAATGTAGATTTCTCCCAAACCTCAACACTATGAGCAATACCAAGACAATGAAGCTGGACGTAGGCTTCGATGATTGCATCATCAATCCAGCCATGAGGCCGAGACGGGTCTGCGCAGGCGACGATTACCTCGTCAAAGGCTTGATCAAGGGTGACGTTGAACCGTTTCTGCGAGCGGCGAAGCGAACGGGTAACCACCAGATCGGCGTGGCGGAAAACTCCTCGTTCCTCCGGCCAGAACCAACCAATCTCATCGTCCAGCGGCATTGGAAAAACTCCCGCTTGGTAGGCATCGAGGAGTGTCCGAGGCCGGAGGTCGGCTCCGATGGCAACCAGGTCACCTTCTGGGAGGTCCCCGACGGCGGGAAAGCGCCACACCTTGTCGGGAGAAGCTTGGTCCTCGCTCGTGGTAGAGATGGGATCAGCCCCCGTAGTGGTAGAACCCCCGGCCCGACTTTCGTCCGAGGTGGCCTGCGGCGACACAGCGTCGCAGCGACGGTACGGCTGCAAAGTTTGGGTCCCCAAACTCAGCGTACAACGCATCGAGGATGGCAACGGAGGTATCGAGCCCAACCAGATCGAGCAAGGCCAAAGGGCCCATTGGAAAGTTGCAGCCGCCCTGCATGGCCTTGTCGATGTCCTCGGCGCTGGCAGTTCCAAGCTCCAGCATCCGTGCCGCGTTGTTGAGATAGGGGAAAAGAAGTGCGTTAACAATGAATCCAGCCCGATCCTTCACCTGGACGGATTCCTTTCCGCAGGCCTCAACAAAAGCGGTGGCCTGGCTGATGGTGTCGTGCGAAACGGTGAGGGGCGCGATGATCTCAACGAGGCTCATGACAGGTGCTGGGTTGAAAAAATGGATCCCGCAAACCTTGTCCGGACGGTTGGTGGCCATGGCCAACTCGACCACGGGCAGAGTCGAGGTGTTGGTGGCCATGATGGCGTCGGGGCCGAGTACAGAGTCAAGTTCGGTGAAGATGCCCTTCTTGATTTCTAGGTCCTCAACGATTGACTCAATGACGAGGTCGCAGTCGGCGAGGCCCGACAGCTTGGTACAGGTTGAAACCCGCGACGCGATAGCGTCAGCCTCATCTTGAGTGAGGCGTTCCTTGGTCACATGCCGAGCCAGCGACTTGTCCAGAGAGGCCATCATTTGGTCAGCGGAGCCTTGCTGGCGAGACCGAAGGGTTACCGCATAGCCAGCGCGGGCGGCGACTTCGGCCAGTCCGGCTCCCATGATGCCGGAGCCAACAACGCCGATTCGCTTGGGATCGACGTTCGTCTTGTCTTGAGGTGTTGGATCGCCGTTGATCATGCCGCGACCGTACATGAGTGCTACTGGTGGGTAAAAGGTGAGAGACCTAAGAAATTATGCTTGGGGCCATTTGGCCTATGCTGGGAGCGATAGCGCAGTTCTATTTCTCGGTGATGGTGATGCTCTGGATTGTGCTGACTTCACTCGGGGCTCCACTGGCAGAGCCCGTGCTCTCAATGGCAGTCACAACGTCTAAGCCTTCGACGACCTGTCCAAACAGGGAATAGGCAGGATTGAGAGCCACGCCAGACTCACCGGTCACGATAAAGAACTGACTACCCTGGGTATTGGGACCAGAGTTGGCCATGGCCACCGAGCCGATCTGATAGTCACCTTCCTGGGGGAGTTCATCGTCAAACTGGTAGCCGGGTCCGCCGGTTCCGGCAGGCTCTCCAACCGCGTCGCCACCCTGGATCATGAAACCAGGGATGATCCGGTGGAAGGCCACCCCATCGTAGAAGTGATAGCGAGCAAGACTGACGAAGTTGTTCACCGTGTTGGGGGCCCGGGAAGCATCGAGTTCGATTGTGACGGTACCCTTGTCGGTCACAACTTCGGCTAGGTAGGTGGCGGTCTCGTCGATGCACATGGGAATAGCGGTGGCGAACGCCTTGACTGGTTCTGACGACCCGTCCTCGGCCGGGCAAACAACTGGATCCAAGACGACAAGTGGGGTCGTATCGACGGGACCGTCGGGGGTGTTGTCTCCGATTGGTGCCGTTTCCAGAGACGACGATGCGTCGATCTGGCCGTCCTCACTGCTATTGGTTGCTGAGTAGAGGTATAGGGCACCAAATACTAGGAGACCGATGACGACGGCGGATGCGGCCTTTCGAGTGAGTTCGCTTCTTTTGTTGGCCCGCCGTTCTTCTTCCAGGCGAGCTAGGCGGTTGGCTTTCTGGCGCTCTCTTTTGTCAGTTCCCACGACCCAAGAGACTAACGACCATTTTCGCTCGTGCCAGCGCACGGGGCCAGGTAGCGTGTCTGGCGTGGCTCTTGTCGTACAAAAATTCGGTGGTACGTCGGTCGCCAATCCCGAGCGGATGCGGGTTGTTGCCGATCATGTCGCCCGTTGTCAACGTCGGGGAGACTCAGTTGTCCTGGTCATCTCAGCCATGGGCAAGGAAACTGACGAGTTGCTACACATGGCATCGCAGGTTTCAAGCGTTCGACCCGGGCGTGAGATGGACATGCTCATCACCGCAGGTTAACGCAAGGCATGTGCGCTCGTTTGCATGGCGCTGGCTGATATCGGGGTTTCAGCCCAGTCCTTTACTGGAAGTCAGGCTGGTTTCCTGACTGACGGTAACCATCGCAACGCCAAGATCTCGACGATCACTCCTGGGCGAATCGAGAGTGCGATAGCCGATGGCGTGGTTCCGGTGGTCGCGGGTAGTCAAGGGGTCTCGCCCGAGCGCAACGTCACCTTCCTCGGTCGAGGTGGCTCAGATACCACCGCGGTGGCCCTGGCCCGAGCCCTCAACGCTGAGGTGTGCGAACTCTACACCGATGTATCCGGAGTCTTCAGTGCCGATCCTCGATTGGTACCGAAGGCACAAAAGATGTCGTATATCACCTTCGATGAACTGCTCGAAATGACCGCGTCTGGTTGCCCCAAACCAGCGATGCGGTCCGTCGAGCTTGCCCACAATCATCAAGTCACCCTGCACGTTCGGTCGGCCTTCACCTGGGAGACCGGCACCCTCGTTACTCAAGAGGTACCAGAAATGGAACAGCCGATTATCCGAGCGGTCACCCACGACCTTTCCGAGTCAAAGGTAACGGTTTCAGATGTGCCAGACCGGCCCGGCGTTTCTGCTGGCATCTTTCGGGCTTTGGCCGAGGCTGACATAAACGTCGACATGATCGTGCAGAACGTATCTGACAAGGGGAAGACCGACATCTCCTTCACTGTGCCCACCGAAGATCTCGCCAAGGCAGAGTCGGTCCTGGCCAGCGATTCGGCGACAGCACTTGGTGTTACGAGGGTCGGAACCGATGACACGATCGGACGGGTTTCGGTCATCGGCGCGGGCATGAAGTCTAATCCCGGCGTGGCGGCCACCATGTTTGAGACACTGGCTGACAACAACATCAACATCGAGATGATCTCCACCTCGGCCATTCGGGTGAGTTGTGTGATTGATGCAGATCGATGCGAGGAAGCCGTTCAGCTTTTGCACGCCGTATACGGACTTGACGCAAATTAGCTGGTTTCGGCCAACAAGAGTTCGGCAATCTGGACGGTGTTGAGTGCCGCGCCCTTGCGCAGATTGTCACCGGACACGAAAAGGGCCAGGCCATTCTCCACTGTTTCGTCCCCTCGAATGCGCCCCACGATAGAAGGGTCGATTCCGGCCGACTTTAGCGGGGTTGGAACATTGTCCAGGACAACACCTGCTGCGGCACTCAGCACTTCTGCCGCCCGGCCAGGCAACAGTGGACGTTCGAAGCTGGCGTTAATGGCCAACGAATGGCCACTGAACACCGGGATACGTACGCAGGTGCCGGAGACGGCGAGATTGGGGATGCCAAGAATCTTGCGGCTCTCAAAGCGGAGTTTCTGTTCCTCGTTGGTTTCGCCAAGGCCATCCTCAACCAAGTCTCCCGCCCAAGGCACCGCGTTGAAGGCAATGGGTTCGACGTACACCTTGGGTTGACCCATATCAAGGGCTGACCCGTCGTGGGCAAGGGCGCGAGGGTCACCTGCTTTGTCTACCTGCTGGGCAAGTTCCTCCACACCAGCGATGCCGCTACCAGACACGGCCTGGAACGTTGAGACCACCAGCGCTTTCAGACCGGCCTCTTCATGAAGTGGACCTAAGGCAGGCATGGCCACCATGGTGGTGCAATTCGGGTTGGCGATGATTCCCTTGGGACGGTTGGCCATTGCGGAGTCATTGACATCGGCCACAACCAGGGGGACATCGGGATCCATCCGCCAGGCAGAAGAATTGTCGATCACAATGGCGCCGTCATCGACCACCTTGGGAGCCAAGGCCTTGGAGGTGGATCCACCAGCGGAGAAGATGACCACATCGAGCCCGGAGTAGTCGGCGGTTGTTGCGTTCTCGACGGCCAGCTTATGAGTGAGGCCATCTCCATCAGTCCAGTCGATGATTCGCCCCTCCGAGCGGGCTGAGGCGAAGAGTCGAAGCTCTTCTGTGGGGAAGTTTCGCTCGGCCAGGATGGCCATCATTACTCCGCCGACCTGTCCGGTTGCTCCAACGATTCCTACGCGCATGTTCGTCAGGCTAGGGGCATGGCGCACCACCCGTCTACCGAATTCGCTGGCCTGCTCTGTCCGGTCTTGAGCCTGCTTGAGGGTGTACGGACTCATTGTCGCGGTTGCGACCCGTTTGGGGGTCGTTGGGCGCGTACGCCCACCTCAGCGTGGCTTCAGGACGCTCGGCGAAGCGTGTGTACCTGTAGGTGTGCTCGAATTGTTTGAACCACCAATGGCCAATCATCCTGGTATTGGTCCCAGGTAAAGCGGGCGACCCGCCAACCGGCTTGGGCCAGTAGGGCATCCCGTTTGCGGTCGGTTTCAAAGGCCGTTCGGTTGAGATGAAACTGAACACTGTCGAGTTCGATGGCGAGTTGCTTGTCCGGATAGGCCAAGTCGACCTGAGCCAGCAGTGATCCGTGCCGTCCAAGGACTCGGTGTTCCATCACCGGTCGAGGGAGGCCGACCTCTTCTAGCTTGAGGGAGAAGTTGCGGCTCCATGCAGACAAGGGAATGGTCGAATCCATCGATCGCTCCTGAAGGATGACTCGTAGCAGAGTTGACCCTGGTCGACTAGGGCGGATGAAGAGGCGAAAGGCGCTCTCGATCCGCGGCCAACTAATGAGCTGCTGACGGAGGGCCTCGTCGATGAATTCGTCCAAGGCTGGCTTTGGTAGCATTGGTTCGGTGGTAGAACTGGCAATCGAGGCCAGGGCAATGCTCAATTGAACGCTTGGAATCCCGTGGCGGACGGTCTGGGGGAGGGCGCCTAAGTCTTGTCGTAGCGTGAGGGAGATTCGACGATCACGGGAGCGGCCAATCGTGGCCAAGGTCGGAATCCGAGGATGCTCCGATAGGTCCCAAAGAGCGAGGGCCGAGCGACCCCAGGCGATTGCGTTGAGGCCTTGGGCTGCGGCCTGAAGCCAAGCCAATGGGTCGCTTTTGTGACTGGCGAGAATGAAGGTGCGACGTCCAGGGCCAGAACACCATTGGCCTCGACGCACTCGCCGATCCAGTTGGGCTTTGGATAGCCCGGCATTGATGGCCTGTTCTCGGGTGATGACGCCGTGGTTGTTACGTCTGGCGTTTCGTTCGAGCCTAGCTCGAGGGTCGGAGCGTGGATTGGATCGCGGCATCTCGTGGCTTCCTGACTTGATCTGAGTCGGGAAGCGGCTTCCGAGATTTCATGATAGGTCGCCAAGCCGACCCTCCGATTGTCCGCGGTTCATTGTCGCGATTGGGACCCCCTAGGGGGTCGTTGAGCGCGCAACGAACCGCCGACGTCAGCGGCTTGCTTTCAAAGAGGCTGGCTTTGTCTACACCGAGCCCAGCCGGTCGAAGATGTTGCGGGTGATTCGCTCGACCAAGGGATCTCGCTCTGCGAGGCCCCAAACCCAGTCGGTGCTGCCCGAGGTGATGACGACCCCGCCAGTCGGTGAGACATAACTTCCGAGCACTGCGTGACCGTAGGAGATCTTGTCAATGGCACTTTGGTCTCGAGTGTTAAACACTCGGGCGGCCACAAACTCGTCTTCGGCCGGCTCATTCGGGGCAGGAGGGCGGGTGGCCGTTGTTCGAGTGAAGTGGGCGGCGGGGGCAGTGCCAAGGATCTCGAAGTTGGCTGGGGTGCCGTCGCTACCAGTCGGGTAAGGCAGGCCGTCCCGATAGGTGAAATCGCAGCCATCGCACTCATAGCCGACGATGGCCGCTTCAGACCCGAGGACATCTCCGTAGTCCAGCCCGGTGCCGTTAAATATCCAGTGATCAGCCCGGTGAAGGGTGTATCCACCAGCGCCTCTAGTTGCTCTTTTCCCAATTCGGTGGTAGCCGCCCCGCACAAAACTGACGCCGGTCATATGGTTCTCGGGCCGGTCCAGAAGATGATCGGACCATAAGGTCGTCAGCTCTGCCTGCTTGTCGGTCTGATAGACCGGATCGTCCTTGAGGTAACCCTTAAAGCCGACCATTGTCGTGGCTGGTCCTTGCGCCGGGTTTGGATCTTCCAGCCGAACCTGCCAAAAGGACGTATTCCCGGAGAGGAACGCGGCATTGCCTCCCGCGGCGATGAAGGCCTCGACGGTGTCTCGCATTGGACCAGACCAGTACTCGTCGTGACCAACAGAAAGGTAAAGTCGATACTTTGTCGCGGGTCCCAGAAGGTTGGGATGGTCAGCTAGATCGGCATTGGTGACGACATCGATGGCATAGCCCTCCCGTTCGGCCCACTGCAAAAAGGGAAGTTCCCAGTTGGGCCATCCGGCAGAGCCCGCGTATGGAGACAGATGGTTCATGATCAGGTAGCCAACATGGCTGGCCATTTGCGGATCGGGAGGATGCAGACAGGTCACTCGTTGGCCCGCGCCCGGAGGCTTATGGAGGTAGCCGGCGGCCATTGGTCGCTGAAGAGATACCGAAGTTCCGCCCGTGTAGAGGTTGCGCCCGCCAAAGTCATTGTAGGCATGCCAGGTATTAGTTGATAGAGCCAACAAGATGGTCGCTTTGGACCTTGCCGGGTCTGGCCGAACAACGAAGAACGCGTGATTTCGTCGAGTCTTACCCCCTACGTCGACCGTGAGAACAACCTCGTAGTAGCCAGATAGCCAGCCGGGGTCGACCTGAAGCTCGAACGCGACTGGCCAATCGCATCCCCGACTGTGGGCATCGGGCGGAACCGGATGGTCATCCACTGGGAGGTCCGGTTCGTGGTGAACCACGGTTCGTTCGGACCCGACCCGTGCAACCTCGATGGAGGTTGGGCGGCCACCGGCGGAGGATAGATGGAACCCGACTCGGTCCCCGCCAGTAACCGATTGGGGCCAGCAGTATCCGTTTACGGTTTCGTACGCCATGCCGTGACACTAGTGATGAGCTTTGTTCCCGGCGAACTTCGTGCTGGACTAGGGGGGATCTTCGACGTAGCGCTGAACGGCTTCATCAAGAGAGATGTCCATCTGGTTGGCTAGGGAAGCCAGCCAGGCTAGAACATCACCAAACTCATGCACCTGTTGCTCCCTGGTTCCCTTGCGTACTGCTTGGGCAAGTTCGCCAAGTTCCTCGCAAAGCCAGGCCACCGTCGAGGGAATACCCCGACGACGGTCGGCTGAGCCGTAGAGATCGTCCATCAGAACTTGAAGTTCGGCGAGTTGCATCCGGTTGAGACTAGATGGGCCCGGCTGGTCATGCGTTATGAGCCTTCGTGGCACGCTCATGGTCGAGAACGATGAGCCGAGCCTGCTGCGGTGGAGCACCCGAGCACCATCACAGTTGCCGATTCTCCCGAGATCCTGTCCGCTGACCCCTTGACGCGCCAGGAGTCGGTTCTCGTTATTGCGGCCGATCCCCTCAGACGGTCTGAGTTGGGTTCCATCATCGAGAGCGCCGGATGGCTGGCATTGCGAGCGGGAGATGCCAGCGAGGCGCTTGAACTCTTTCGCGAAGCTCCACCCGATCTGGTACTCGTTGCCTTCAGCGGAATCGACTTTAGCCAGCTCGAAACAGTCGACCTTCTTCGGGCCGAACCAGAAGGAAACCGGGTTCCGATCGTTTGCAACTTGGCCCGTCGAAACAGGAGACTCCTTGTTGAGTCCTTTGCTAGGCGGGCCGACGATGTGGTGGTTGGACGCCCCGTCGAGGTCGAGTTGATCGCCCGGCTTCGGACTCGGATGGAACGGCGAGCCCTTCCAAGGAACGAACTCCAAGTCGACCCAATTACCGGAGCGCTGGTTCCCTGGGCCTTTCGCGAGCAGACCAGACGAGAGTTGGAACGGGTTTATCGCGGCGGACGCGTTGGAGTCTTCGCCTATCTGGCTATTGACGAATTGCCAGCGATCGACGCAGAACACGGTTCTCGTGCCCGCGACGAGATTGTCGCCCAGATAATCGAGACCATTGAGCAGGACAGCAGAAGTCTTGACTTCGTTGGCTTTTCCCGTGGCATTGTGGGCCTTCTTATGCCAGCAACGCCGCTCAAGGGGGCTCAGACTCGACTTGACCGGCTGTCGAAGCTGATCTTTGAGCAGGAATTTGTTCTTCGAGGCACAATGATCCGCCTCACTCCAATTATTGGCTACTCCGAGTCCGATGGAGACCTGGAGCTGGAAGAGGTCGAGGACCGTGCATGGGCTGCCATGGCCTATGAGGCCGAACAGCGCGACCTGCATCCCACGAGGTGGGATCCGGCAATGTCGGCCAAGGATCAGACCAAGTCGAGGGTGGTCCGCTTGTTCAATATGGTGAGGACACCAATGCAGGTCATCGGTCAACAGGCAATAGCCCTGGGTTTGCCGTTGGCGTTTTATCTTGCCCTTGATAGCGCTGGTCTTGATTTTACGGGCGTCATCTATCTCATGGTCGTTGGTGCGCTCTTTGTGACATCGGTCACCATTGTGGCCGAAAGCCGGGCTGCTCGATCTCCGGCCGAGCCTCCAGAGGTTTCGGGCCCCAGGCCTGTGGGTTCAGCCATCATTGCCGCGTATCTACCTAACGAGGCCGACACCATCATCGAGACACCGAGTGGAAGAATGTCATTGCTCGAACGGCTCACATTAAGGGCGCTTCCGGTCTGGGCGGGGTCGGGTGATCTGAGCGGGGGTCCGCGGGGCGCGAGACAGGGGCTCACAGAATCGGTGTTGTCTACACGCCGAGCCGGAGAGCCCCTGTGTCATCAGATCCTACGCGCATGTGTGAGCTGCTGGTCGGGTTGCCCGACGTGAACGTGCTCGAGGTCACCGAGACCGACGACGCGCTGAGGGTCAAGATCGAGACCCGCGGTGACCGGCCGACGTGTCGGGATTGTGGCGGGCTGGTGAAGGTCAAGGATCGTGACGAAGTCGAGTACGCAGATCTGCCGTGTTTCGGACGACGGTCGGTGTTGGTGTGGCGCAAGATCCGTTGGGCGTGTGTGGCGGGTTGCGGAGCGAGATCGTTCACCGAGACCGCAGCGGCGATCGCGGCGCCGCGTCAGCGCCTGACGGATCGTGCTGGGCGGTGGGCAACGGTGCAGGTCGGCCGTCGAGGCCGGCCGGTGTCTGATGTGGCTGGTGAGCTCGGCGCGGGGTGGGACGCGGTGATGGACGCGGTGGCCGGCTACGGGCAGGTGTTGATCGATGACCCTGACCGGTTCACAGATGTCGAAGCGATCGGGTTGGATGAGACGCTGCGCTGCAAAACCGGGCGGTGGAAGACCCAGCAGTGGTCAACGCAGATCGTTGACGTGGGCGCCGGGCAGCTTCTCGATGTGGCCGAGGGCCGCAACGCGGCCGGGCCGTGTGAATGGTTCGCCGAGCAGCCACCGCAGTGGCGTGATGGGATCCGTTGGGCGGCGTTGGATCTCTCAGGGCCGTACCGCAAAGTGTTCGACACGATGCTGCCCGTAGCGCAGCAGGTCGCCGATCCGTTCCACGTCACAAAGTTGGCTGGCACCCGTCTCGATGAGTGCCGACGTCGGGTCCAGAACGAGACGATGGGTCATCGAGGCCGCAAAGACGACCCGCTGTATCGATGCCGGCGTCTGTTGACCAAGGCCGATGAACGCCTCGACGAACGAGGCCGCACCAGACTGTTGGGTCTGCTCGACGCGGGCGACCCCCGTGGCGAGGTGAAGACGATGTGGCATGCGAAAGAGGTCGTCAGGTCCATCTATTCGCACCGCGACCCCGTGCTCGCGCTCGAGTTCGTCACCCGCCTCGGCCATGACCTCCAAGACGAAGACCACCCCGTCGAGGCCCACCAGCTCGGCCGGACCCTGCTGCGCTGGCGTCACCAGATCTGCGCCTGGCACGCCTCAGGTGTCACCAACGGACCGACCGAAGCGATCAACAATTTGATCAAGAGGGTGAAGCGGGTCGCGTTCGGGATCGTGAACCACCGCAACTACCGCATCCGCGCGCTGCTCTACGCCGGCAAACCCAACTGGGACCTACTCCCCACGATCGAACCCCGTTGAAACCGGAAGCGCCAGTATCCGGCGGTGATCGGGGTGTGGGAACGGGTATGGGAGGAGTTCATTCCGTTCCTGTCGCATCCGGCGGAGCTACGCAAGGTCATGTACACGACGAACGCGATCGAGTCGTTGAACGCCCGGTTCCGTCACGCGGTGAACCGGCGTGGGCATTTCCCGACTGAGCAGGCTGCGATGAAAGTCTTGTTCTTGTGCATCAAGAGAAAACAGAAGAATCGTTCCAATCCGACTGGAAAGATAGTAGGTTGGGGGCAGATTCTCAATGCACTCGTTGTCGCTTATGGTGACCGTGTGACCAACGCTGTTAAGTAAGAATACGTAAGCAACCGACTCACTTATTTACACAAAGAATCTGACAGTCTCGACACCAACACCATCCAGGAGGACGTCGCAGCCTGATGTCGGATCCTCGATCCACAACTCTTGACAATTGCTCGACGACAACATACGGTTACCACTGGAATGGAGACTCATGCAGAGAAGACTAATGAAAGCTGTGCTGCTTGGCTTAATGCTGATGGTTTCATATGTGTCATATGTACCCACTGCCGAGGCGGCGTTCTGGAATGATGTGTTCGTCCTTACACCGAACCAGTCAAGGGTCGTAGATGCTAATGGTGTCTCTTTCGATGATGTGATTCTGCTCATGCAGGGTGACGGTAACTTGGTTTTATACAAACGTAGGAGCGACCTGGCAATGGATTTGGGCGTCCTGGTTCCGGCTTCGGTTTAGTGCGCAGCTTGCGGGGTGGCTGAGTCATATA
>JAJRXF010000198.1 GCA_024276425.1 Actinomycetes bacterium
GAGCCGGCCACGTTCGCTACCGGAGGTCCCCATGAAACAACCGTCTTACCATCGGGTGCAGCCAACCGTTCCGCCCCCACCCAGCGGCTGCCCCATCGACCACGACTTCTCTCCTTTTAGTGCCACCTATGTGAGCGACCCCTACGCCGATCTAGCCCCACGACGAGAGCAAACACCGGTCTTTTACTCCAAGAAACTCGGCTTCGCCGTGGTCACAAGAATGCAAGACATCGTCGAGGTTTTTCTTAACCCAGAGACCTACAGCTCAGAGAACGTCCAGGACCCTGTGTTCCCGCTGGCTCAAGAGGCTCAAGACATCCTGGCCGCACCCGACTTCAATCCCGTGGCCGTCATGTCCAACCGGTCCGAACCAGACCACGGCAGGATCCGTCAATTCACCAAGGGCGGATTCTCCAATCGACGGATGCGAATTCTGGAACCCTACATTCGCTCCCGCAGCCACGAACTGGTCGAGGACATGACGGCCGACAATACCTCGGCTGACTTCGTTGAATCCTTCGCCATCCCCCTCCCTGGTGACACCATCTTCCGCTTTATCGGATTCCCCGAACAAGACGATGACCAGTTGCGGTCCTGGTGCGGAGACCGACTGTCGTTCTCGTGGGGAAATCCAACACCCAAGGAACAGGCCGAGATTGCAGCCAAAATGCTGGCCTACTGGCGCTACTGCAGGGACTTCACCGCAAACAAAGCGAAGGACCCAGGGGACGACTACGCCTCCGAACTCCTGGCGGCACACCATGACAACCCCGACCTCTTGTCCTACCGAGAGGTCGAGTCCATTATTTATGGCTTGTCCTTCGCTGGCCACGAGCCAGTCACCTTGCTGTTAACAAACATCTTGTTGTGCCTACTGCCCCGACGCGAGGCCTGGAATACCATCTGCGACAAGCCCGACAAGATTCCCGGCGCAATCGAGGAAGTCATCCGGTTCGAGTCACCACAGATTGGCTGGCGCCGAGTCACCACCCAGGAAACCACCCTCGGTGGCATCGATCTGCCTCAGGGGACACGCATCTTCCTAAGCCTTGGGGCGGCCAACCACCAGCCCGGCGAGTTTCCCCAGCCCGAAGTTTTTGACATCGAGCGTCCCAACGCTCGAAACAACATCTCCTTCGGCAAGGGCAACCACTACTGCCTTGGGGCCAAGATGGCACGATTCGAAGCCAAGGTGGCCATGGAAGTTCTAACCGAAAGGCTCCCCACCCTACGACTAGAGCCAGGCCAGAAGTTGGATCGAATCGCCAATATCAGCTTCCGGGGACCAACCTCGCTCCACGTGAGTTGGGACTCAGAACCCACCTGTTTGCCCGATCACGGCAAACAGGCATAGACGGCGTCGGCCAGGGACCGAGCCCTGGGATCGACCGCCACTTCGAACACCATGTGATTGGTGATATAGCCAAAGCCAACCGAATGCTTCGGGTCGGCGAAACCGAGCGAGCCACCCATGCCCGGATGCCCGAAGGAATCAGGATTGGGTCCGAAGGTTTCTGTATCGGTGCCAGCCAACATATACCCGATTGCGTACCGCTTCTCTGCTCCAAGACTGGCATCCACCCCCCGCCATTGTTGGGCCGAGTGGCGACGGATTGACTCAGATGAAACCACCCGGACACCATCCAACTCTCCGCCATTGGCCAGCATGGCGTACATTCGCGCCAGGGAACGGGCGTCGGTGATCCCATTGGCTGCCGGATGCTCGGCCGCCCGAAAAGCCGGGTCGTTGCCGATAGCAGCAAAACCATCAAGCCCGCCATCACCTACGAAAAGTGCCTGACCGGTTGGCCCATTGGGCCCCAACGCCTCGGCCATCATGGCGAGGAACTCGGGGTCATCCGTTGGTGGTGGCGGAATGGTGAGCGACAACTCCGCCACCCGGTCGGCCGCGTCTTGAGGCAGGCCAATGTAGGTTTCCAACCCCAAGGGTCCCGCCACTTCTTCCCGCAAGATTGAACCGAGGGAGGCGCCGGCTGCCCGCCTGACTACCTCACCAAGCAAAAGACCAAAAGTGACGGCGTGATAGCCGTGAACACCATCCGGGAGAACCGGCTCAGCCGATTCCAACAAGGCAACCAGAGCCGAGGTGTTAGCCCATCCGTCGGGGCTATCAGCGCTAACCACCGACCGGTAGCCGGGCACATAAGGTAGACGGGCCCCGTGAGTGAGGATGTCCCGAACGATGATGTCTGATTTGCCGTTGCCCCCAAACTCGGGCCAGATGCTGGCAATCGGAGCGTCGAGATCTAGTCGGTCGGAGTCGGCTAGGAGGTGCGCGACCAAGGCCGACATCCCCTTGGTTGTTGACCAAACGAGTGCCATCGTGTTGCGTTCCCAGGCCTGATCTCGGCTGGCCTGTCCGCCCCATAGGTCGGCCACAACCTGGCCATTGTGGTAGGCACAAAATGCGCCACCGATGTCTCCTCGCTCTGAAAAGTTGGCGGCGAACGCCTCTCGCACTGGTTCAAAGCCAGCCGCTACCTCACCATGAGTATCTGCCATTTCCATCCCCTTGCTCTTGAGTTCTAATGCCTTGTTCTACCGATCCGGGGCCCACACGTTGGCGAACATCGCTCCAAGTTCAGGAGGAGGCCCAGCCAAAGCAGCTTCGGCTGCAGCCTCAATGGTGGAGTCGACCTCTTCGGTGACACGCGCAAGCTCGCCCTCAGTCGCCATTCCGGTGGCCACCAGGTGACGACCATTCACCAGGATCGGATCACGTTCGGCCCATGCCTCAAGCTCTTGGGCCGGACGGTAAGCCGCCGGATCCGACCGAGAATGGCCCAGGTAGCGATAGGTGATGGCCTCAACCAGGGTCGGGCCACCACCGGAGCGAGCCCGATCGATCGCCTCCCCAAGACCATCTCGAACATCATTAACATCTTGTACGTCCAGCACCGACCATGGCATGTCATAGGCCTCGGCTCGACTGGCCAAAGGCTCGATTGGGGTCATTCGATCCACCCGCGTGAATTCGGCATAGTGATTGTTCTCCAGCAAGAAAACCACCGGTACATTCCAGATCTTGGCCAGGTTGAGCGCCTCGTGAAAGACCCCAATATTGACGGCCCCATCGCCGAATTGGGCGATAGCCACCATTTCGGATCCCTGCACCTGGGCGGCGTAGGCTCCACCCACTGCCTGGGCAAGTTGGGTTCCGATGATGGTGAAGGAATGGATAAGCCCAACGCTTATCTCGGTTAGGTGGAACGAACCACCGATGCCCCCCACCGAGCCGTTTTGTCGCCCAAGGTTCTCGGCGAAAACCGATTCGAGGCTGCAGCCGAGGGCCAGGCCGAGCCCATGAACGCGGTGGGCGATCCAGATCGAATCGGTCGGTTTGGCCGCGGCCGCCAACCCGACTGCCACCGCCTCTTGCCCGTCGGCACAATGAGTTGTCCCCCATGCTTGGCCAGCACTATGAAACTCTCGGATCTTGGCCTCGGCCGCTCTGATTTCTACCATCCGGCGGTAGCGCTCTAACCCATTGGTGCGCACGGCTTCCCTCCGGGCTAGAGCTTCTTGGTTCGGCTCCAGGTCGGTAATAGCCATCAGGTGCCTTCCTCTTCGATGGTGCAGATCGGGGAACCAACCGCGACCTCTTCATCGACCTTTACCCGTAATTCGGTCACCGTTCCCCCGATGGGTGAGGGCACCTCGGCCTCAACCTTGTCGGTATCAACCATGGCCAGCGGAGTCCCGACCAGAACCCGGTCACCGACCTCGACCAACCACTCGATCACAATGGCATCCTCGGTCATCTCCCCCAGCTTCGGCAATAAGACGTCGGTCATTGGTAGGGCCTCCACCACGGATCGGGAACTTTGTTTGTCTGGCACAGTTCGCTGACCTGGGCCGTGATGTAGTCAACCGATGGAAGGAACTGGAATTCCAGTTCGCGGCTGAAGGGAACGGGCACATCGGGGGTGGTAACCCGGTGGACTGGGGCCGCCAACTCACCAAACAAACCGGACCCGATGGCTGAAGCGAGATCGCCCCCCCAACCTCCGGTGAGGGGATTTTCCTCCACGATGACAGCGCGTTTGGTTCGGGCCACCGACTCCATAATGGTTGGGCGGTCCCATGGTTTGAGGGTTTGGAGATCGATGACCTCAACCGAGATGCCAATCTGATTCAACCCTTCTGCGGCCTCAATGCATGAGCTGACCAACTGCCCCAAACTGATCATGGTGACATCGGTGCCAGCGCGTTTGATTGCTGCCTGACCCAGCGGAATGATGCCCTCCTCGCCGATGGTTACCGCCGATCGGGTTCCGTAGGCAGTTTTGGGCTCGAGAAAGACCACCGGATTGTCATCCCGAATGGCCGACCTCAGCAATCCATAGGCACTAGCCCCATCGGAGACGTGAACCACCTTGAGCCCTGGTGAGGACATGAACCAGGTTTCACACGTTTGTGAATGGGTGGCAGAAAAACCCCGACCGGCCCCCACTGATGCTCTGGCTACCATCGGCACAGTCACCGCACCGTTGGTCAAATAGCGCAGTTTGGCCGCCTGGGTCACTATCTGATCGAGGCAGACACCGAAGAACTCAACAAACATGATTTCAACCACCGGACGCAAGCCGAGGGTGGCGGCCCCAACCGCGCTGCCCAAAATGGCCATCTCCGAGATCGGCATGTCCCGAACTCGCAGGGGGCCGAACTCATCTAGCAACCCAACCGAGGTTTTGAACACGCCACCAGCCTCGGCTACGTCTTCGCCATAGCAGACCACGCTGTTGTCTGCGGCCATCTCATCACGGATGGCCATGGTGATTGCCTGATTCATCCTCATGCGTTTCATAGCCACTCCATCAGTGAGATTAGTCTAGTGTAATCTCTAATCATCATATGTCAAATGACTTTGGACCACGGCGCTCTGCTTCGAGCCCAGCCTGAACAGACCGCAAGAAGGCCGACGCGTACACCCCATCGACGGCCCGGTGATCAAAGCTCAGCGACAGAGCACCCACCGGTCGGGCCACAATAGATCCGTGCTCAACAACAACCGGGCGCTGACGGATTGCATCGATCGACAAGATGGCAACTTGGGGCTGATTGATAATGGGCGAAGTCCGGTCAGCCCCCCTTACCCCTTGGCTCGAAATCGTGAACGTTCCTCCCTGCACGTCGTTGGGTCCCAGCTCGCCGGAACTAGCTCTCTGGCTCAGATCATTCACACCGTGAGCGATCTCATCGAGACTGAGTGAACGGATATGGCGAATGACCGGCACCACCAATCCACGACCGGAGAGGTCAACCGCGACCCCTACGTGAACCTCACCCCAACGAACCAGATCTCGACCCTCGATCGAGGCATTTAGATCGCCAAACTCACCCAATGTCTCTCCCACTACCCGGGCAACGAAAGGTAAATAGGACAGCGAGAAACCGTTCATGGCTCGCCACCGAGCGCCAACCCGGCGACGGATCCCATCAATGGCTGAATAGTCCACGTCAACCGAAACCGTGACATGAGCACTCGTTGCTAACGACTTGACCATGTGGTCCCCAATTCGTCGCCGAATCCGCGACAGCGGAATCCGCTCCGTCGAATCTGCCCGCCTACTCTGTTCCGAAGGCGGACTCACCAATCGACCTCCGCCAATAGTTGGCGGAGATGAGCCACCACCAGACCGGACACGCTCCGCTCAAACTCGGCCTGAGTGGAGATACCGGGATGAGAACCATGGTTGGAGTCAACTAAGACCGAGTCCCAGCCCATCCTGCGAGCCATCTCGACATCCGTGTCAGGCCCGTCGCCAATCAGTAAGGTCTGGCCGCTCGTCGGCACCAACGCGTCAATGGCCCGAGCAAAAACCGCTGACGGCTTTCCCACCGTGGCGACCGGAATGGGAAACAAGCAGTGGGTTTCCATTAGAGCCACGATGGCCGCCGAACCCGGAATGAGTCCGTCAGCAGAAGGCATGCCTGGTTCATGGTTGGGGCAATAAACAACCGTGTCAGGCGCCAACAAGTCAGCCACCTTCGCTACCCGCCTCGCGTCAACCTCTGGCAACAACCCAGCCACCACCACAAGGGCCAATTTCTCACCCCGAGCACACTCCAACGGGTCAACCAGGCTTAACCCCATGTGAGTCAGCACAGCGGCCGCCCGACCCGATCCCAGGAAGGGAATCGGAGCCGAGCCTCGCTGAAGCAGAAGCCTCCGCCCTAGCTCATCAACCGCGGTCACCGACTCGCCACCACGCGCGTCGATTCCCGCCCGTTGGAGATTGTCAATCAGTTGGTTGGCCGACAAAAACGAGGCATTGGTAGCAAAACACACCGCAAGCTCTCGTGATCGAATGACGTCGACAAACTCCACTGCTCCCGGCAAAGCCCGGTCCCCTAGTAACAGGGTTCCATCAACATCAAGGACAACTCGGGTGTAGCTTTCGAAGCGATAATTGGAATCCCTCCCAGAACGGCTCACTTCTTTGGCTTTGTTCCGAAGGCATACTTGAGGGCATAGCTAGATGGGTCCCAGGCCGGTTCAGGCTTTTCCTCACCAGCATGGACCGTCTCTGGCCGAGCCTGAACGATGGTGACCTCCGGTTGGCCATCCTGGCTCGCGCTAGCCACCCACTCCACATCAACCGGATGACCGAAGTGGGATTCAATCGAGATCACCGAATCGGCAATGGCCAGAACCTCATCATCCCGAAGGACCCTCGCCTGGCGAAGCGATTCTGGAACCCCGGTCTCGACCACAGCGCCCGCCGTTTGGTCAAAGGCGGACATGACCAACTTCGCACTGACCACATAGTCGAGAATTCGCCGGTCACTCTTGCCAACCTCAGCCCGATCGGGCACCACCAGGCCCTGCACGATGGCCTCTCCCCAGCCCCAAGAGCCCTCCATCACAATCCGATCCGACCGGCCGGTAACTGGATGGATACTAAAGGCTATCCCTGAAGCCTTCGCATCGATCAGTTCGAGTACCCCAACGGCCATCGGGCAATCAACATGGCTGATACCGCGCTCCATTCGGTACGCCACCCCCCGGTCGGTGAACAGGCTGGCCCAACACGATCTCACCGCCTCTACCACTGACTCAGGTCCGGTGACTCCGAGATAGGAGTCAAACTGGCCGGCAAAACTTGCATCGGCCGCATCCTCGCCAGTGGCCGAACTTCGCACCGCCGTCGCCAAGTTCGGCTGGTCGCGACGAAGGCAAAGCTCGTTGTAGGCCTCGACAATGCCGTGTTCGATGCCGGCTGGGACGCCCAACCCAAGAACATAGTGCCGGACCAACCTCGCGGCCCGAGTCACGCTGGCAGAATCATCCGCCACAGCCGAGGCGAGAAGGCGATCGATCTCCCTGCGTACGGGTCGACTACCCAACACCTCATGATAGGCGTCGGTCGTGAGCGCAAACCCGTCTGGGACGGCCAGGCCCAGCCGCCCCAACTCCCCAAGCTTGGCCATCTTCGGTCCAGCCCAGTCCGAGGACGAGGTATCCATCTCATCCACCCAAATCACACCGTTCATGTCTCCGCTTTTCCTAGCACCGCTCATGTCACCAACACCTTCAGATCTGAAGCCTCGCTAGCAAGACGTTGAAAGGCGTCGAGAGCCTCACCCAGCGGCACCGTACCGGTGATGAGAACCGACGGATCGATCCGGCAATCTGCGATGGCATCCAAGCTTTGGGCAAACTCCACATCCGAATAGCCCAAGGCAAAGTGAAGGGTCAGCTCACGGCCCAACGCCAGCATCGGACGCCATCGATCTGAGCCAAGGCATGCCCCAACTACCACAATCTGGCTGAGAGACGGAGCTTCCATCAGCAACTGATCAAGAATCCCCGGAAGACCGACTGCCTCAAAGAAGATGGGGGGACCTGCCATGACTGATGCTTCGGCTAGCGAGGCGACCACTGCACCAAGTGGAGGAGCACCAGGCGAAACCACCCCAGGGTCAACCACGAGGTCTGCTCCAGCGGCCCGAGCCCGCTCCCGGCGCTTGGCCACCACATCGGCCATCACAACGGGGGAATGCCCACGGCCCTTTAGCCACACCAACAAGGCCATACCGATCGGTCCACAACCAACAATGGCCACGGGCTGACCGGGGTTTATCGCCACCTTGGCCAAGGCGTGAAAGGCTACTGCCAACGGCTCAGTCAAGACAGCCAAGTGAGGATCTATCCCGGTTGGGACCTTGAGTGCCAGAGTAGAATCGAGCACCATGGCTTGTCCGAACCCACCGGGATAGGTGGCCGAGTAGCCAAGCGTGTGCCGACCACCATCGCGATCAAACACCCGAGGGACCGACACCACCACATCGCCGAGGGAAAATCCCCGGACCTCATGCCCCATGCCAACTACTTCGGCCACAAACTCATGTCCGAGCACCACCGGAATCTGAGGATCGACCGCTGGGCCCCGCATCGGACTGTGGGATGCGTTCGCCGCGACTTCCTGGTGAAGGGACCAGAGTTCTTGCCCATGGTCCACCATGTGCAGATCGGACCCACAGATTCCACAAGCGAGGGGCCGGGCCAGAATCTGATGGGGCTGCGGAACTGGCTCCGGCACCTCGCAAACCTCTAGAGCGCCATCAAGAAGCGTCAGGGCTCGCATTGTTGAGCGCACCACCTCAATCGATCTCGTCGAGCAGGGTGACCTCACCAGTTGAGCCATTGACCAGTATTCGATCACCGGTCGAGATGCGCGACGTCGCCACGGCCACCCCAGTCACGCAAGGGATTCGATACTCGCGACTCACGATGGAGGCGTGGGTAAGCGTTCCCCCCGAATCGCAGTCACAGGCCGCGATCTTGGCGAATGCCGGTGTCCAGTTGGGTGAGGTAGCCTCACAAACCAACACCTCGCCTGGCAGTACCGTATGCAAGTCATCGGGGGAGAACAGCACCCGAGCTGGACCCTCGGCGCTGCCCGCTGACGCCGGCACTCCTTTCAGGATCTCACTCGACGGGTCTGCTAGAGCAGCGAAGAAGTGGTGACCCATTCCGAATACCTCTTTCATAACGGGATCGGTGACCTCCTCCGGCGTTGTACCCAGCATCTTGGGCATGTCAATACGACGTGCCTTCCAGTCCTCGTAGTAATCTCGACGCTCGACCACCAGGCTCGACATCTCTGACCACTTCGTGTCGCCAGCGACAACGGAACGGATCTCCGGACCGAACAAAAACAGCCCATCATCTGGGTTGTCGGCCCCGACCGCTTCGGACAGCGCAGTGGCGGCCCGGCGCAGAGGCAGGTGTGCTCGCAGGTCGATGTAGAAGTTGTGCTCTTCGTTCCACCAGTTGAAGTTGGCGTGTTGGCAGGCCCCAAGGGCTGCATCAAACTGGGCCAACTCTTCCGCAGTCAAGCGAGATCGCGCACTAACAATTGCCTCCTCCCGCTCGGCCACAACCTCGCGGCCAGCCTGTTCGAAATCGTGATCATGGTCCATGAGCAAAAAGGTCTTGATGCTGCCAAGGGGAGAAGCCGGATCCTCAATCCAAGGAGCCGATGCCAGATCGATGATGCCCTCACTACGCCTCCCATAGACGTCGAGAAACTCACGAAGCTCACTCAGGAACTGGGTTGCGTCCGGTCCGGCTACCTCCAACTCCGGAGCAATTCGGTCGGGCGAGGTAACCGAGAAGAGGTCTTCAAGCCCGAGCTCTCGGACTCGTCGAGTCAAGCCCCAAAGCTGGCGATCGGTCTCCATAATCTTGGTGTCATACCCCTGCAGAAACCGTCCGATTTGTGAGGGGTCAATGTTGAGTTCCTCACACAGCCCATAAAAGCCCACATAGTTGGCTACCAGGGGATACATCATCTCAAAGTGAATCTCCCAGGCACGCCGAATGAGGCGGACAGACTTCTCGAAATAGTTGCCAATGTCGGCCAGTGACCCGCTCGGTTCTGAACCCTCCAAATGGTGAAGCCAGGTCTCAAGCTCCCGCACCCTTTTGGTCCAGGTCTCAGGAAATGTCTCCAGAAATGCTGGGATGTGCTCACCGGCAGCGACCGCTCTGCTTTCGATCTCCCAAGGGTCTGTTACCGGGATCTCGGTGGCGTAAAGGTGGGTGCCGACCATACGAGCCTTAATACCTCGGCTGGTCGGGAGTGGGACATTGTCGGCCGCTATTTGCAGGCCCCAACACGGCCCATCAGCCACAACTAAGAACCCGAGGGGCACAAATCCCCGCGGATAGTGAAAATCCAGTGGCCAAAACAGATCCCCGTCATCGGGTTTGAAGGTGTCCAGACGGTCGCACTTGTAGGCCGAATCCATATCGTGAGGTGAGAAGCCCGGGTAGAACTCCTCTAGGCAGTACTCACTGGGAATCTGGTTCTCGGTCATGGTCAATCTCCTCCGTCGGTCATGGCTCGATCATTTGGGTTTATCCACCAGCAAAGGTGCTGGTTAGTCCACCATCCACTGGCACGATGGCGCCGGTGATGTACTTCGATTGATTGCTGGCCAGAAACAAAGCGGCCTCGGCCACATCCAAGGGGTCACCGATTCGCCTCATCGAGATTCGACCAACCTGGCTTTGTTTCCACTCGTCGACTCCAATATCTGCGGCGTCTCCCAGCATTGGAGTGTCAATAATGCCCGGGCCTAAGGCGTTGACTCGAATGCCCTGCGGGCTCAACTCTTCGGCCAGAGCCCTGGTCAGCATCCAAACCGCTGCCTTGGATACCGAATACACCCCTCGGGTCGGCCGCTTAGCGGCGAAGGACGAAAGCGTGACGATCGAACCCGATATCCCTCGATCAATCATCTGGGCGGCAGCGACTTGGGTCGTGGTCAAGGTGCCAGTCAGGTTCACAGCCAGCACATGATTCCAGTGCTCAGGGTCCATTTTCAGCAAGCTCATATGGTGAGAAACACCAGGCATGGTTGCTACCCCGGCCGAGGTGACAACCACCGAGATATCACCGACCAGATCGTTGGCATCGGCGAACGCAATCCTGGTTTGTTGGATCGAGGTGACGTCGCACTCCACCCAATGAGCGACCCCTCCGGCGGCCGCAATGTCAGCCACGACGCTGTACGCCAAGCCCTGGCTCGACGGCAAGTCAGCGACAACCACCTCGGCCCCTTCCGTTGCGAACAACCGGGCGCAGGCCGCGCCGATTCCCGACGCGGCTCCGGTGATGAAAGCCCCTCTTCCAGACAGCACTCCACTCACAACAAATCCCCATTTTGCAACCCGGAATCGGCCCGAGCCAAGTAGGCACCATGCAACAATTCAGGGCGATCAATCAACTCCCGGCACGGGCCATCAAAGACGATCCGACCCCGATCCAAAACATAGGCTCGATCCCCGATGGACAGAGCAAGATCGGCGAATTGCTCGACCAACACCACCCCTACCCCAGAGTCCGCCAAGTCCCGCACCACCGGTAAGAGGGACATCACAATCGTTGGGGCCAACCCCAGCGATATTTCGTCCAGCAGAACCACCTTCGGCTCCGTTAGAAACGCTCGGGCCAGGACCAACATCTGTTGCTCGCCTCCCGATAGTTGATCAGCACCCGTGAGGCGCCGCCGCTCAAGGGACGGAAACATCTCATAGGCCCGAGCCAGACGGTCAGATGGGGCAGCGGCCAAGAGGTTCTGTTCGGTGGTGAGACCGGCAAAGACGGTCCGACCCTGCTCGACATGAGCAAGTCCGAGCTTGGCCCGCTTCTCTCTCTTCAGGGTCCGCATCTCGGTCCCATTCAGCTTGATCTGTCCGGACGCCACGTCAATCACGCCCGAGATCCCTTCCAAGAGGGTAGTTTTGCCGGCCCCATTCGCCCCAAGCAAAACTGTGATCTCACCGGCCGTGGCCTCAAGGCTTAGATCGCGAATGATGGTTGAACCACTGCGAACAATAGTGACCTGATCAAGTTTGAGCGCTGTACTCATACCGACTCACCGGCCAACTCTGGGCTGATACCAAGATAGGCGGCAACCACTTCTTCGTTGGCCAAAACAACTGCCGGATCGCCACTGGCGATAATTTCCCCGAAGTCCAGCACCGTTAACTCATCACAAGCCCCTCGAATGATTTCCATATCGTGCTCGACCAGTAACACTCCGCAGCCATATGTGGCCGGGACTTCTCGAATGCGGTCGGCCAAGTGTCGAGACTCATTCTCGCCCAAACCAGCGCCCGGCTCGTCCAACAAAACGATGGGAGCGCCCGAAATGACACAGCCGGCGACTTCAATAAGGCGTCGGGTGGCGACATCGACCGAGGAGATTTGCTGCTCCCGCTCTGGGCAACCAAACGAACTCAGAATCGACTCGGTTTCCTCAGCCCCCAGTCGACGCCCGGAGGCGAACTCGAGGTACTCACCCACCGCCATGTCTTCGATGGTTCGTCCCTGTTGGAAGGTGCGACGCACTCCTGCTTGGACTCGCCGGTGCACCGGCAAGCCCAACAGATCGATCCCATCCAATTCGATTCGTCCCGCAGTCGGTTGGACAAAGCCAGTGATGGTGTCGATCAACGTGGACTTGCCTGCTCCGTTCGGCCCAACGAGGCCGTGGACCTGTCCCGAAGTGATTTCCAGGTTGACATCGTTGAGGGCCCGCACCGCACCATAAGAAACGGATACTCCGTCGAGACACAGGCTGGTGGTCGAAAGTGGATCAGCAGCGTTGACTCCCATCCCAGCGTTGGCTGATTGGCCAGCGAAGCGGGGGCCTGGAACTGTCTGTGGAGACGACTGGATCTTGCCTGCCTGGAACTCGCGCCATTGGGTCCGAAGCTGGCCTTGGGCACCTTCAGCTCCCCGACTCAGGATGGCCACGGTCCCCACACCGAACAGCATTGGGGCCACATCCAGGGGAATACCCCATTTGCGGAACAATTCTGGAAGGACTGCTCCCAGTAGGCCTGCGGCGATGGCACCATCAACATATCTGGCACCGGCCAGGACACTCACGGCGAAGATCAGCAGGGAGTCGAATGGTTCAAAGCTCCTGTTGCTAACGACCCCATTTTGGCCTGCCAGGAGACCTCCGCCAATACCCGCCAGGAAGGCACCCATGCTAAAGGCCGCCAGTTTGACGTGAGTAACGCTGAGGCCGAGCGCGGCGGTTGCCCGCTCGCTCTGGCGAACAGCAAGCCAACCTTTTCCCACTCGGGTTCGAGCCATCAACGCCAACAAGCCAACCAGGCCGCCGAAGATCAGCACACAAAAGAGAAAGTACCCGTTTTCACTTTCGAACCATCTCGGTCTCATGATCGGCTGGTTGGAGAACGTTCCGGGGAAGGAGTTGCGGCGCAACACGACCAGGGTCGCACTGGCGAACCCGAGGGTGGCAACCGCCAGGTTGATGCCGCGAAGCCGAAGCGAAAGAACCCCAATGATGAGCCCAACCGGGACCGCGGCCAGGCCAGCGGCGCCAAGTAGAACAAGAAAGGGCAGGCTGGTGTTGACATTGAGCCAGGCCATGGCCCACACACCGACAGCGGCAAAGGAGAATTGGCAGAGTGAAACCATTCCCGTCCGGCCATAGACCACCCCAACACTGAGGGCAATGACCGCCATGGCCAGCCCGCCGCTGAATACAAAGGTCCAGAAGTTCGACAGCCACAAAACCACAGCCACCATGACCGCAGCCAGGGCCCAGCCCGCCAAAGTGGCTGAACCCAGGCCCAATCGGCTAACGAGACTCATCCCACACCTCCCCCCGCTGTGACCACATCAAGACCCCGAGAATGAGCAGAAATGGGAGGGTTGATCGGTATGAACTGACTAAGTCCCAGCGGACGGCAACTGCTTCGAGTACCCCAATGCCGAGCCCTCCGACCACAGTCAGGCCAAAACTCTGAAACGCTCCAAGCAAGGCGGCGGCCAACCCTGCTACGACCAGGAGACTGAGTGAGGTGAAATCTGCCTGACGAGTGGGTGCGGCCAGGATCGGAGCCATAGTGGCAACCGCTCCTCCGACCAGCCATACCGCTACGGTGTAGCGGCGAGTCGGTATGCCCAGTAACTCCGCGCTGACTGGGCGGTTCGACATGGCGACCATGCGCACTCCAAGGCGGGTTCGGCCCAGAACCAAGACAAGTAGGCCTGCCAGAAGAACGGCTAGCCCAATAGCGAAGACGTTGGTGGCTTTGACCACAACTCCGGAAACAGTGAGCGCCGAGTCACCAAACAGTGCCGGAAAAGAGCGTGGAGTGTCTCCGAAAATGCGGAATGCGACGGACAAGAAGGTGATGGCCATGGCAATGGTGGCCACCGATCGGGTGATGGCGTCGCTGTCGGAAAACAGCCAGGCCATAACCAAGCCCATCAACCCACTAGTCGCCGCGCCGACGCAAACCCCCAGAACAACTGATGGCCAAAGTCCCAGCCCCCCATCAAAAGCGCTCACCATGGAGAAGGCCCCAAAAGCCCCGAAGACCGAGACCGCAATGTTCATGACACCGGCCAGTCGATACATCAGGACAACGGCCACTCCAACCAACGCGTAGGCCCCACCTGAGGACAAGCCGCTAAGAGCTGCACTAATCACTTATGCGGCCCTCTGGTTTGGATCCGTGTGGACGACCTCAATCACATCGCTATTCAAGGTCAGTCAGAACGATGAAGTCATCGGTAACCGTTTGCCAGGCTCCGTCAACGATCTGAACAAACTTGCTGGCCTGATTGGGGCTATGGGCGGGAGCGTCACCAAACACATAGGGTGAACCGAGCATCGGGTGCTCGAATGGTTCCATTCCGAGAACCGCCGCCTCCACCTTCGACCGTTGAGCGGCAAGATCGTCTCCCTCGGACAAGCCAGCCGACTCCAAGATCTGGATAGTGGCCAGGGCAGCAAGATAGCCACCCTCGGCAAAGGACGTGAGCGGCACATCAGCTGAATTCATCAGCTCGATCCAGTCGGCCAGAGCCGGAGAGTCCAGATCGGTAAAGGGTTCGAACTCGGAATTGGCGTAGGTGTTGTTGTCCGGGCTCCCGATTGCTTCTGCGACCGCCGTCGAATAGGCAGAGGTGAAGTGGACAATGTCGAATGTCGCACCCTGCCCCTGGGTCGCTTCATCAAAAGCAATGGCGGTGAAGTCGAGCCCGCCTTCGAACACCGCTGTGCAGCCTTCATCCATGGCCTTGGTTACAAAGGGGGTGAAATCATCCCCGGGGGTATATAGGTCAAAGGTCACCAGGCTTTTGCCGGTTATGTCACTCCAGCGAGCAATGGCGGCTTCCAGCGGGTCAGGCGGCAGGCCAGTGTCGAACTGGAAGTAACAGATTGCGTCGTGTCCCAAGACTTCGGAGGTGAAGTAGAGCGAGGCAGTGAGGCCAGCATAGGGACCGGTGTTGATCGGGGCGATGTTGCGGGAAACGAAGCAGCTTTCATCCACACCAGTTCCCTGAACGGCATAGAGTCCGTTTTCGGCGTAGTAGGGACCGTTGACAACACAGTCGACCAAGCTGGCGGCCCCCGCCATCATGACTACGTTGTCTTCGCTTACCAACTTTCGTGCCGCTTGGCTGGCGAGGGCGGGATCCGCAGCATCATCTTCAATGATGTATTCGATAGTGATGAGACCCTCGGGATTGGCGTTGTAGCGATCAAATACCGCGGCGGCCGCGGCTGAAGCCTCGGGGAACGGTACAGGGCCGGTCAGGCTATTTACCGATCCGATCATGACCTGTGGCCGAGATCCTACCGGCGACTCTTGATTGGAATCCCCCGCGGCGTCTCCCTGATCGCCTCCCCCTTCCTCGCTTGTTTCGCCTGCATCAACGGCGGAAGTTTCTGTTGGTTCGGCCTCGCCGTCGTCAGTGGATCCACTACTACAAGCAGCAGTCAGGACAGCAAGGGCAGCTAGCACGGCGATTAGTCGCCTGGTTGATCTCATGGTCCCCCCATGGGTCGAGTCACTCGCGATGCCGAGACCATAGTGAACTAATAACTGATTGTCTATGCTCTAACGATCTTTCCACGAATAATCTCGCCTCACATAATGTAACCACTAAGCCCCTTCAGCGGGTATGCTCCCGCTGTGCCAACCACTCCATCAGTCCTCAATCACGGCCCGGAGTCAGTGTCATGACGAAGGTCGTACCCGACCCGATGTCTGGGGAGGAGTTCGAGAAGCTTGCCATTGAGCGCGTCTCCGAACTGACGCCAAATGTGCATGCCGAGGCAATGTCGCTGGTTTACAATGTCGTTCGGTTGGCCAACCGCATGGTGGCTGACATTGAGTCTCAAGTTCACTCGGCTGCTGGCTGGAGTTGGGCTGGCTTCCGGATCATGTTCGTGACCTTGGTATTTGGTGAACTTGAGCCGCGGCAAATCTCCATCCTGTCCGATGTGTCTCGGGCCAGTGTTTCCAGCGTCCTCAATACCTTGGAGCGAGATGGACTAGTCGTACGCCTCCGAGAGTCCGAAGATCGACGATTAGTTACTGTCCGACTCACTGAGCAGGGCGAGCAGTCAGTCATGAAGGCTTTCGTGGCCCACAACCAACGAGAGCGAGACTGGACGCTAGCCCTTACTCAAAAGGAGTGCACGCAACTCACGACGTTGATCCGCAAGATGCTCCAGAGTGGCCCGCAGGCGAACGACCAGAACGGCCAATAAGGGCAACAATGTGACGTGCAACGGGATCATGAGCTGAAATCGTGGGCTCCTCAGATGGACGAGAGGTGATCGGCAACTTCGTCTGGCTTGGAAAAGAAGGGCGAATGAGAACCGTCGATGGTAAAGACCTTCTCACATTGGTTCTCGGTATACATCATCTTCTGGATGCGAGGAGCAATGGCTCGATCCTGGAGCATTCGATGTAATAGCGCGGCACCTGACCGGACCGCTCCGGGGTGGTCGACAGGGGCGTCTGGAATACACCCATTTTGCTAGCCCTGGAGTGGGTCAAGGATTTTCCCGACTATGACGTCTACCTCATCGGCCAAGAGGGAATGACCTATTGGAGCGACGGACTCAATCAATACCGCGAACCACAGGCTGACTAGGACCAACTTTCTACAAACACAAACCTCGGGAACCAGACAATCAAGCTGGTTAGACCGGCGGTACCTCCCGCGGCCTTGCCACATCTTCGGAGTCGGGGTCGATATCAACCATCGGCAGGACTCGGTCCAGCCAATCGGGGACCCACCAGTTGGCATCGCCCATGAGTCGCATGGTGGCTGGCACCAAGATGACCCGAACAACACTGGCATCGACCAGGATGGCAGCGGCTAGACCCAGGCCAAACATCTTCGTTACCGGGTCATCGCTCAAGACGAAGCCGCCGAATACCGAGACCATGATGAGGGCCGCGGAGGTGATAACCCTGGCCGTACTGGCCAGGCCAACACAATGACGGCACCCACAAATAGTGGCAGTCGATCGGCAACCCGCCCGGCGATGTCTGAAGCGATGGCAGTCTGGCCGCCGACATGAGCCCGACTCTCCCCCTCACCAAGCACATCGGGGAACACTGCGGTCCGAAGACGATCCACGGTTTGCACTGTGGCGTCAGCTTCGGGCGTCGTGGTCGGATAGGCCAGGAAGGTCGCTATCTGCGATACCTGGTCAACCGCTGCTCCACTGACCGACATGATGCCTGGGTCTGCCTCGACCGCAGCCACTAGATCCTGAACAAGAGTTTCATCCCGTACTACCCCCGACTCGCCACCCGAACCACCGCCGAGTTCGACTGCGATCAGAAGCGGCCTGTTAAACCCGGGACCGAATCCTTCGGCCACCAAATCGTAGGCCCGTCGCTGGGTATTGGTCTCCGGCTGATTCCCCTCGTCGGGGAAACCCAATCGCGAACCCAGAACCGGGGCGGACAAAAGGAACAAAAGAGCCGAGGTCCCAGTGGCGTAGGGCCAGGCATTGGCCGACACATGACGGCCCCAGCGCTCCCACCTGGGACTGACCGACACATCCGAGTCGGCCTCGCCGGACCTACCACGGCGATGCACGCTCAGCCGATTGATCCAATGCCCGGCGACTCCCAGGAAAGCCGGAAGCAGTGTCACCGAGGCAGCACCATGATCAGGACAATCACCGAGATAGCAACTCCGGCCGCGGTCATGAATGGAACCCCAGCCAGAGCCAAGCCAAGGATGGCGATGACGACGGTGCCGCCGGCAAAAACTACAGCCTGGCCAGCGGTGGCCACCGCTCGCCCAACCGACTCCTCAACACCCAGCCCCCGGGCAAGAAACTCCCGGTGTCTGGTCACAACAAACAACGCATAGTCAATGCCAACACCCAGGCCGACCATGGCACCAACCTGCGGAGCAAACGAAGGAATCTTGATCACGTAGGTGATCAGCGACATCGAACTCACGCCCAAAGTCAGCCCAAATAGTGCCATGCCGATTGGTAACCCCAAGGTGATGATCGAGCCAAATGCCAAGAGCAAGACCGCTCGACTACTTGCAACCTTTGCCGAGCCGGGCCCAACCGTCGTTCAACCCATCGATCCCCTTACCGAGCGCGAGGAGCAAATCTTGGTGGAGGTGGCCAAGGGACGAACCAACGCCGAAATGGCCGACCAGTTATTTATTAGTTTGAGCACCGTGAAGTTTCACTTGGCCAGCGTGATGACGAAACTCGGCGCACGTAATCGAGTGGAGATCGCCATGTGGGCTTATGAGACCGGGCGGATTCGCTAACCGAGTGATCATTCGGGCTAACGGATTTATCTCGTCACCTCCGCTTGACAGCAAGGTGTCACATCTGTATTTTATCTATGTGTTAATTAATGAATATGTAAAGTACGGCATCAACTGATGACTGCCACCTTGACCGAAGATCGGCTGAGTGGGACCTTCGCCGCTCTAGCCAACCCACTGCGGCGGGCAATTCTCACTCGCCTTGCCAATGGGGAGGCCAGCGTGAACGAGCTAGCTGAGCCTTTTGATGTAACCCTGCCCGCAATTTCTCGCCACATCAAAGTACTCGAACGAGCGGGACTCGTAACTCAGGGACAGA
>JAJRXF010000199.1 GCA_024276425.1 Actinomycetes bacterium
AGCGCGGATGCCCGCATCCCCTTTGACTCCCGAGAGATCATTGCCCGGATGGTGGACAGTTCGGAGTACAACGAGTTCAAACCAGAGTGGGGGGAGACCCTCACCTGTGGCTTCAGCCGAATCTGGGGTCACCGAGTAGGAATCTTGGCTAACAACGGCATCTTGTTCTCCAACTCCGCCCAGAAGGCCACCCACTTCATCGAATTGTGTGAACAACGCCAGATCCCCCTGCTGTTCCTGCAGAACACCTCCGGTTACATGGTGGGGAAGGATTCCGAGGCTGGCGGCATCGCCAAACATGGAGCCCAAATGGTCACCGCAGTGGCCAACGCGAAAGTTCCCCGCTTTACCGTTCTTATCGGAAACTCATATGGAGCCGGAAACTACGGAATGTGTGGACGAGGGCTCGCCCCTCACTTCCTGTTCGCGTGGCCCAATTCGCGCATCGCCACGATGTCGGCCGAGACGGCCCAAACCGTCCTAGTCGACATCCGTGTTGCCGGGTTGAAGGCCGCCGAGACCACTGATGAAGACATCGCCAAGCTGCGCAAAGAGGTCGGAGACCAGTACGAGATGCATTCAAACCCCTACTACGCCACCTCTCGAATCTGGGAGGACGGACTCATTGATCCTGTCAACACTCGCGACGCCCTTGGCCTCTGCCTGTCCCTTGCCGCCCGCCAAGATGCCCCGAACTCCGGTGGCATCGTGTACCGGATGTAGGAGAGCAAGACCATGCGCATCCTCATCGCAAACCGAGGCGAGATCGCCCGCCGAATCATCCGAACCGCTCACGAACTCGGTCACCAAAGCATCGCCGTGTTCAACGATCCTGACCGTGGTGCCCCTCACACCGTCGAGGCCACAATCACCGCCCATATCGGGCCCGCCGACCTCAGTCAGAGCTATCTCTCGATCGACACGCTGATCGCCACCGCCCTCAAGCACGAGGCGGATGCCGTTCACCCCGGCTACGGCTTCCTGGCCGAACGCCTGGATTTCGCTCAGGCCGTCATCGACGCCGGGATGGCTTGGGTCGGACCCTCGCCCACCGCCATCGCGACCATGGGTTCCAAGATCGAGGCTAGACGGCTGGCCGCCGATGCCGGGGTCCCCCTCATCCCCGGCTTCGATACCTCCCAAGATCCGGCCGAGTTGTTGGCCGCCGCCAAGGTGATCGGATTCCCCGTCTTGATCAAGGCGGCCTTCGGAGGAGGAGGCAAGGGAATACGGGTGGTCAATGCAGAGAGCGAATTCGGTGCTGCCCTTTCCGAGGCATCGAGCGAGGCCGAACGATCCTTCGGCGATGGAAGCGTCATCGTCGAACGTTTCGTCCAATCCCCTCGCCACATCGAAGTCCAGATTATTGGAGACCAACACGGCAACGTCATCGAACTTGGTACCCGCGAGTGTTCGCTGCAGCGTCGCTACCAGAAGGTCATTGAGGAGGCCCCCGCCCCCAATCTTTCAGACCGAACCGATACCGGGCTTCGCAGCGATGCATTGCTGCTGGCCCGATCCATAGGCTATGACTCGGCCGGAACCGTGGAGTTCGTGGTTGATGGCATCACCGGAGAGCACTTCTTCTTGGAGATGAATACCAGACTCCAGGTTGAGCATCCCGTGACCGAGGCGATCACCGGCCTAGACCTTGTGGCCCTCATGCTCCGTGTTGCTGAGGGGGAGCCTCTTCCTCTCGCTCAAGGGGACATCACCTACCATGGCCATGCGTTCGAGGCTCGGATTAATGCCGAGGATCCAGCTGCCGGGTTCATACCCCAAACAGGGACGGTCCTCGGCCTGGCAATTCCGCCTGACGTTCGCTGGGATGCCGCCATCGAACCCGGCAGCGTGGTCAGCCCTCACTTTGATGCCATGATCGCCAAGCTCATCACCCACGGTTCGAACAGGACCGAAGCCCTGCGCCGCCTCAGCGCTGCCCTTGGCCAGGTAATTGTTGCTGGAGTACCAACAAATACCGGATTCTTGCGCTGGTTAGCGGAAAATCCATCGGTCCAGGACGCGTCGGCCACGACCCGCTTTATCGACATGGTTTTCGCTGACAAAGCCCCTTCGGCCAATGAACTAACCAGCCCCGATTTGGAATCAGCCGCGGCCATCGCGGCCCATCACTTTCTTGTGGCTGAAGTCGAACGACGAAGCTCAGGCAACCTTTGGGAGCAGATTGGGCCCTATCGCCCCACCCCACACCGAGCCTCGTCCATCATGACTCTGCGTCATCGAGGCGGGGAACGACTTGATGTTGAGCCGCTCCCGCAGCCAGACACCCCGCACCAAACGCTTGTCGACATAGACCAGCGTGTCGTGGCCGTCAACGTTGAAGGCCACAACCTGACTTTCACAGTCCCAACAGCCAGCGATCTTGTCCATGCCGAACAAGTCGGCCGCAGCGAAGATGCCTCAGCCCTGGTTGCTCCCTTCCCCGCCTTGGTGGTCGAGGTGGTCGCGGTGGCCGGAGCCGAAGTCAAAGGCGGGGACACCCTCGTTGTGATCGAGGCTATGAAGATGCTTCATAGCCTGACTGCCAACGGTGATGGCACCATCGCCAGCGTCGCCATCAGCACCGGCGACACCGTCGAGGGCGGAGCCACTCTGGTCACCTTCGAACCAACCAAGGACCAACCGAATCAAGCTGCACCCGTGAAGGAAACACCATGAGCACCACTCACATCAAACGCAATGTCTACATGACCGATGAACTCGAAGCGATCTATGACCAGACCGTCAACTTCGTCGCCAATGAAGTCGCCCCTCACGGAGAACAATGGGAGGAGGACGGAAAGGTCCCCCGCGAGGTGCTCAAGAAGATGGGCGCCCTTGGTATGTTCGGGCTGCGGGCCCCGGTTGAGCACGGTGGACTTGGAATGGGAATGCTGGCCTCAGCCGTCTTTTCCGAAGCTCTTGGGTCTTCGACTTTCGCCGGTTTCGACGTCACCGTGTTAGTCCACACCGACATGGCCTCGCCTCACCTCATCCACTCCGGGAATGATGAGCAACTCGCTCGCTACATGCCCGGAGTCCTTTCCGGCGACTGCATCGTCAGCATCGGGGTGACCGAGCCCGATGCCGGATCAGACGTGGCTGGTATTCGCACTACCGCGGTCAAAGACGGTGACGGCTGGCGGATCAACGGGACCAAGATGTTCATCACCAACGCGGTGTATGGGGATCTCACCATCGTGGCCGCCCGAACCAACCCCGACAACAAATACGGCATCTCGATGTTTTTGGTCGATGCGGACACTGAGGGCTTCTCCGTCACCAAGAAGCTTCGCAAACACGGTTGGCTCTGTTCCGATACCGCCGAGCTCCTTCTTGACGACGTGTTCGTTCCCGACAGTCAACTGTTAGGGGTCGAACATCGCGGCTTCTACGCAACAATGCAGAACTTCCAGAACGAACGCATGGTGCTGATCGGGATGGGGGTGGGTGCAGCCCAACGGGCCATTGACATCACGCTCGAGCACACCCAAAACCGACCGGCCTTTGGCAAGACACTGTTCGACCTCGGGGCCATTCGCCAACGTATGGCCATGAATCAGGCCAAGATCGACGCGGTTCGAGCCTCCATGTATCACGCGGCCTGGATCCATGATGAGGGCGGTGACAACGTCAAGGAGATGTCGGGGGTCAAGGCCTGGGGAGCCGAAGTGGTCAACGATGTAATGTACGATTGTGTGCAGTTCCACGGTGGTATGGGCTACATGTCCGAATCAGCGGTCGACCGCCTGGCTCGCGATGCACGGATCCTTCCCATTGGTGGTGGAGCCACCGAAGTCATGCTCGAAGAAGTGGCCAAGCGTTCCTACATCCAGTGATTGTGACCACCCAACACGGCTTTGACCCAAGCAATCCTCGGCCTCTTAAGCGGCTACGTTCGTTATTGTTCGCTTCGGCCGTTCGCCCCGACATGGTGGCCAAAATGCCGCGGACCGGAACCGATGGATTGGTCATTGACAATGAAGATGCCACTCCAGCGGCCAACAAAGCTGAAGGGCGAGAACTGGCCAAGAAACTGGCATCTGGCTTTGCTGAGGATCCAAACGTCCACACTCAGGTGTTTGTCCGAGTCAATGCCGTGGCATCGGAGTGGTTCGTTGAGGACATAAGACTTGGTCTCCACCCAAGCCTCGCCGGTGTCATCGTCCCCAAGGTTGAGACCCTCGACCATATGGAGACCGTGTCAGAGGCTCTCGATCAGGTCGGCCTAGGCAGTCTGGGAATCATGGTTGGTTTGGAAACTGCGCTCGGTGTGGCTGATTCCCGTATCCTCCTGGGACACCCTCGAGCCATTGCTGGGTATTTCGGGGCCGAAGACTTCATCGTCGATATGGGTGGTGTGCGAACCGGGTCGAACCATGAGGTTCACTACGCCCGGTCCCAGGTGGCCTTGGCCGGTCGCCTGGCTGGGGTCCCAGTACTCGATCAGATCGTGGCCGACTTCGGCGATGACGAGCGTTGTGCCCGAGAGGTGGCCGAGGCCCGAGCCATGGGATATCGCGGCAAGATCTGCATCCACCCGAGGCAGGTCACGATCGTCAATGAGGGTTTTGTCCCCAACGCAAATGAGATTGATCGAGCTAGACGTCTTATTGATCTGTACGAAATGGCCCAGTCAGAGGGGCGCGGTGCGGTGTCCTTCGAGGGCCAGATGATTGACGAGCCACTGGCAGCCCAAGCTCGGCAACTCCTGGACCTGGACCGCCTTTAGACACTTGAACCATAAACTTCAACCGAGCTAACTGCAACCGAGCGGCTCGGACCTGAAATGGTCCGAAAGAATCTCTCAAGGCGTCGTCGTTTCGTGTCGATCCTCCCCCCGAGCAAGAAAAATCTTCTAGTACGGGCACGTGTGCGCCCGGGGATTGCCTTCTAGCCGGGAGCAGATAATGGAACAGAACGAATCAAACGACTCACGTCGTAAACGCGCCCTGTTTGCGATCGTCGCCGGAGTTTCAGCCTTTGGGATCGTTGGCGCCTCGGCCGCAAGCCTTGGTGGAATCACCGGAACCAGCCTTGGGGCCGATGTCGGTGTGGTCGCAAGCTGCGACACCGATGGCGTAAGCGTCAGCTACGTAAATGGATACAACCCAACGACGGGGACCTATCAGACCACCGCGGTCAACGTGAGTTCGATCAATGCCGCCTGCAACGGTATGGCCATCGACCTGACCCTGAAGGACGCGACCGACGCCTCCTTGGGTAACGGAGCTTCAACGGTCGCCGCCGGGGCCGCAACAATCACCCTGAGTACGGCGGCCGACTCTTCCGCCGTAACCGGCATCGCTGTCATTATCGACGGCTGATGTTGGTTTCGGTATGAGGTAGGGATCCCACCAATGGGCACGCTCCGTGCGGCCCTGGTCAGTTGTGTACTGGCCGCCGGTGTTTCAGCACTGGCATCGGCCTCTCCGATCCGGTCGGCCTCGGCCGCGAGCCTCGGAGGGGTCACTGCCGCGAGCCTGTCTTCCTTCTCCCAAGCCTCAACGACAGGGGCGCCAACAGTTCTCTCCTGGGAGAACTTTGACGGCCCGGATGGGACGAATATTAGCGGCACCAGTCCCGACTGGGGCCCAGGCACGTGGCGATCGATTGGAGGCGTATGGCGGATTCAGGGCAACCAGGCCGACTCAACTTCGGTCAGCCTCGGCTCGATCAACATTCACAACCCTGGCCTGCTGGACGCGGCCACCGAGGTGACCCTGGACCGCTTCGGATCAACAACCTTCGATGCTGGCATCTTGTTCAACGACAACGACTACAGCGTGCTCATCCTTCGTTACCAGTCGGCCACCAACGGAACCCTGGCCCTCTATGGCTGGAACGGTGGGTATTCGCTCCTGGCCTCAGTGCCCAACCTCTATCCAGCCGGGATCGCTACGGCTCCGGCGACGGTGACCGTGCGGGCCCGCGCCAGTGGTGCCACTGTTGAAGCCTTTCTCGATGGCATCTTGTTGTTCACCTATACCCTGACCCCAGCAGAACAGAGTGTCTACAAGTCGGCTGGCCATGACGGCTATGGCTTGTGGACCGAGTTTGATACCACCACCAAGTTCGACAATTTCCACGTGGACACGCCATGAGCGTTCGGGGAGCATTCTGGAATGCGCTCTGGGTCATTTGCCTCGCGAGCTCAGCGTGGCTTTTGTGGCCCACTGCCCTCGGAGGACGAGCACAGTTCGTGATTGTTCAAGGTTCATCCATGGAGCCGCTGTACAGCAGCGGAGACCTTCTCTACGCTAGAAGAACCGACAATTACGAGGTGGGAGATGTTGCCGTGTACTCAATCCCCCAGGGAGAACCCGGCGCCGATTCCCTGGTTGTACACCGAATAACCTCCCAAAATCCCGATGGCAGCTTCACCATGACCGGGGACAATCGAACAACCTCGGACAGCTCGCGCCCCACCACGCGGGACATGGTGGCCCGTCCAACCGCAAATCTTGGACAGCTTCCCACCCGCCTGATCATCTTGATGCCGCTTCTCCTGAGTATGACCTTCGGCGTCTCGGTTGCCTGGTTCCTGTGGCCAACTCGACCAGAGCCCGAGGCGGAACTAGCGTCGACTCCATGAAGCAAGGTTCAACATTTTCAGCCGCTAACGAGAACGACCCACTTCCTCCCAAGCCGGTCGCAGCCGACCTCGCCTCAACCAAGTTCATGGACCTGGGCAACAACGAGCTGGTGTCCTATGCCGACAAGGTGACAGCAGGATTAGGCAGCGACGCCGAGAAGGCTGCTGCACTCTTCGTAGCCGTTCGGGATGGGCTTCGCTATGACCCATACACGATCTCTTCTGATCCGGCGGATTATCGGGCCAGCAATGTGTTGGGTGGTAGCCAGAAATGGTGTGTCAGCAAGGCGGTGCTCCTCGCTGCTCTTTGTCGGATTGCCGGGCTACCAACTCGGCTCGGATTCTCTGATGTGAAGAACCACCTTCAGACCAACAAATTGTCCGAGCGGATGGGGAGCGATCTTTTTACCTGGCATGGTTATGCGGTAATCTGGATCGACGGCAAATGGCGCAAGGCTTCGCCTGCCTTCAACAAGGAACTGTGTGAACGCTTTGGCACCAGGGTTCTCGAGTTCGATGGGCACAACGATGCGCTTCTCCACAGCTTCGATGAGGCTGGCAACCGTCACATGGAGTACGTGTTGGATCGAGGTCAGTACCAAGACCTGCCTCTGGAGGAGATCATGGCCACCTTCGCCGAGGTCTACCCCAACATGGCTAGCGGCGACGGAGCCACCGATGCTCCGGTCCACGACGCCGCCTTCCACGACTAGGCAGACTCCCAGTCTCTCCCGCGCCCTCCAACTCCCAGTCTCCCCCGAACCCACTCGAACCCGGGAAATCTCAGTTCATTGCGCCTTCAGCGACCCCCAAATAGGTCGCCGAGCGCGTAGGCAACGATGTGACCGGGCCGCGACCCGCATCGCCAGTAGCCGCATCGCCAGAAGCTGCATCGCCAGAAGCCGCCAAGCCGGGGCAACGACCCGCTCAGGGCTTCTCCGGCGGCAAATCACCAATTGACAATGATCCCTCAAACATCCCGATCCAAATCGGTTGCTCGATCTCTCCGTGGGGTGTGCTGAACCGAACAAGCAGTTGGCGACCGAGTATCCGGACTTCACCCGACCCGATGATCTCATAGGGGGCATCGCAGTAGGCTCGCTGACAGTATTCGGAAAGAAGTCGATCAAGAGGTTGAGTCCACACGTCCCCGAGCTTCTCCTCCACCTCGGTGGACACCCCCTCGTTAAACAGACAACAGGCCTCGTCGAATCGCGCTTGTGCCAATGCATCCAGAAAGCCCCGGAGATGCTCAGCGGCGCGCTCAAAGCCAACATAGGATTCTGGCTCGGCTCGGACAGACTTGATCAGAACCTGCTTGGGCTGATCCGGCCCGGTTGTGACCGTGAGCGCGTAGGTCTCGCGGACCCGTCGCTGGACGCCCCCGTCCTCGCTGCGGATCAGAACGGTCGTCACTTCACGAGTGAATCCTTCATAGCCATGATCTTGCAGTGTTGGCTCGACATCAAAGGTCGGCGATAAACCATCCTCGCAGGAGAACAGACAGCTCAGGGTCTGGCCGAGTTCGACGTCGCTGGCAGTGGAGGCGTCCAGCGAGAGGTTCGCGGCACCTTCAAAGGAAACTAGGGCCGAGGGCGTGAGACACTGCTGGGCCCGAGACCCGTTCGCTCGATCGGCCAGGAAGTTAGAAACCAGGCGAAGGGCGGCCTTGATCGTCACCTCACCATAGGAATTCGTGGCGGAGTCCACCAAGACGGCGCACCTTCCCTCTGGTCGATCCTCGCCATGGTCAGCAGGTTATTGCTACGGATAGGCAGGCGCGTCATAGATTGTTAGACGCTTCAGCGGCCATTCTGGTTGTCTGGTCTCCAAAATTGGCCAGCGTCTCATGGCCGAATCCGGTCACCTATTGGTTCTCTACGCGCTGGACGACCCACTTCAGGGTCGCTGAGCGCGCACGGAACCGGACGCCGAGCCGCCGTTTGCACGAAGCCTGGCCTAGTCGGCGAGCCCCGCAAGGCTGTCGGCCATGGCGCGAAGTTCGTTCCGCTGGACTTTTGGGCCGTTTGGGCCGTCTACCTTTGGGAAGTCCTCAACGACGACAACTCGTACCGGAGTTTTAAACTTGGCCAATTCCAGCAGACAATGAGCCTTCACCGCATCCTCGTTGATCGTCGCGGCCGGATCGCCGAGGGTCACAAAGGCCACCGGTCGGGCACCCGAGGGTTGATCAACGGCAACCACTTGTGCTCGTTCGATTCCGGGAAAGGACATCAAGACCTTCTCGATTTCTGATGGCGCCACGAGGTAACCACCAATCCGCAATACATCACCGATCCGCGCCACGAACGTGAATTCCCTGACCTCGACCGACCCTTCGTTCGTCGGCTGAGTGGCCGAGTCGCCGGTCCGAAACCAACCATTGGCCATTACCGAAGCAGTGAGCTCGGAATCGATTCGACTCCCGCCCTCGGCCAGATATCCCTCGAAAAGGCTCGGTCCTCGAAGCTGCAACTCACCCTCCACGATTCGAGCATGAGCCTTCGGCGAAATGATGGAGCCACCAGCGCGAGCTCGAACCGCAGGCCCGGCTTTCGGGTCACGAATCGTGAACAGGGCTTGTACTTCACTCATGCCATATAGTCCAGTCAAGGTCATTCCACGCTCCTGAGCTCGCTCAACTATCCCATCCAAACTGGTATTGAACCGGGCATAGCCACCAATACGGACCGAGGACAGATCGGCCGGAGTGTCGAGCAACCGATGGAACATGTCGTCGCTGCCATTGATCAGAGTAACCCGGGCCCTCTGGATGAGGTTGGCTGCCTCGAGCACCTCGAACTTGTTGGGAACCAGCACGCTCCGACAACCGGTGGCGACCGCACCCAGCAGGGAGGTCAACCCAAATGTGCCACCCAGTGGCATGGCGATAAGGGCGGTGTCAGCTTCGGAATAGCCAGAATTGTCGGCGATATCTCGCGCATGATCAGCCAGAGAGGACTGGGTGTGGGCCACTAACTTTGGAAGACTCGTTGTTCCTGAAGTGGTGAAGATCACGCACCGGCTGGGACCCAGTTCATGAGACTGCTCTGATGCTGGCCGAACAGGGCCAGATAGATCCCCGATGCTCACGAGGCTAGCCACACCATCGGCTGCTGCCGGGAGGCGGTCCCGATCGCTCACAACCAGTCGAACTCCACATCGAACGAGCAGGCTCTCCACCTCAAGATCGCTGTACTTAAGGTTGATTGGAACGACAACCAGTCCCGCCGCGGCGCAGGCGAGAAATGCTTGAACATAGCTTCGACCGTTAGCCATCCATAGGCCCACTCGGTCTCCTGGCATCAAGCCAGACTCGGCCAGGCCCGCGGCCATTGAGCAAGCGAGGTCTGCTATTTCCGATGCGGCCAACTCCTCATTCTGAAACCCAAGGATGGTCGAGGAGTGGCGAAAAATCCGAACGAGAGGTGAGGATGAGTAGTCGTTCACGGCCTTACCCTAGTCGGCGGCCTTTGATGGGATGGCTGGGGTTTTGGCCCCAGCCATCCGGGTTGCCGCCGCCGGTTTTCCTCTGGCCGCCGACCTTCGGTCAACCGTCAGCATCGCCCTTGCGACACTGTATCGCATCAATCCGAGGACCACCACTAGGAGTGACCCCCTCGACACCCCTACACTTTCATGGTGCCGTCTCGCCCAACGCCACGCCGATCCTCATCTGAACTTCGTTCCCTCATCGTCGATGCTGGCCTCTCCGTTCTCTACCACCGCGGTCTTCGGGCCACGGCCAGTCATGTTCCGATGACCGAAGCCCTAGCTGTTCTGGAGAGAACCAAGCAGATCAAGGTTGGCATGGGCTCCATCTTCGGACCCGACCGCCTATGGCCCTCCGTGAAGGAGTTCCAACTAGAACTCTTGACCATGGCCATCAGCGATCGCACGGGCGATGGCCCAAACCAATCAACATCCGGACTGGTCGATCTACTTCCCGAAGCCCGAGATCAGCCCGTGGCTGAACGAATCGACATCCTACTCGAACTCTGTCGAGCGGCCGGCCTACTCAACGGCGCTATTGACCCTGAGGTTGGCCGGAACTGGATCATGTGGGTATCTATTTGGGCCACCGCTATGTCCGATTCTAAGGCAGGAGCCGAGCTTTTGCCCAGGCTTCGGGCTGGAGACTTGGTCACGATCGAGGAGTTCGCTCTTCTTTATCAGGCCATGCTCGAACGGTTGGGGCTTCGGCTCCGCCAGCCCTACACTATAGAGCAGTTCGCCATCATCGTCGCTGCCCTCACCGACGGAGTCACGCTGCGCTCGGGCATTGTGCCCGAGCGCTTGGCCCACGCACCTAGCCCTCACAAGGGAGAGTGGAATCTCCTCGGCACAGCGATGGCTGCGATCGCCTTGCAGTTCATCGAGGACGACGTACCGGACGAAGAGTAACTCGCTACGACGAAGGTGCGAGAGTTGTGGTCGACTTGAGCGGACCACCCGAGTCGACCATGTTTATGTCGAAGAAAGATCGAGCCGATTAGGATCGGGGTGATTGGGCACGTATCGTGCCGTCGCTCGGAAACGCACTGGCCGCTCAGCCATCTCCTCAACAGCATGAGCAATCCATCCGGCGGTACGGGCGACAGAAAACACGGCGATGACTCTTTGGTCGAAGTGGGCGAGCCAGGCCAAAGCTCCCAGGGCAAGGTCAATATTTGGCGGCTGTTCAACCCGGTCCATGACCATCCCGGTGACCCGGAGCACCGTGTCGAGGCGCGAATCCTCGGGCCATCCGTCAGCGATGGCATCCATGAGCAGAGCGTGCCTGGGGTCCGCCTTGCGGTAGACCGTGTGGCCAAAGCCGGGGATACGTTCACCATTCGCCAACCTCTCACCGACGACGGCGGACGGCCCGGATTCAGCGACGCGCTCAAATAGACGAACCACCGCCAAGGCCGCCGAACCGTGCAGGGCACCCCCCATGGAACCTAGTCCCGTGGCCACAATCGAATATGGATCAGCGCGAACGGATGCGGCAATGCGGACGCCAAAGGTTGAGGCAGCCAACCCGTGATCAGCAAGCAGGATCATGGCCACCTCTAGCGAGCGGACTCGATCGGCCGTCGCTGCTGCGCCCGGCCGACGGGATTCTTGGATGAGACCGGGCCAAAAGGACTGGGCCACCCCCGCGCCAGATGCCATCCGTTGGCGTCCGAGCAACAGACTCATGCTCTGGGCCAGCATGATCCACCTTCCGGCCTGGGCGAATCCGGCCGAAGACAACGCGCTACGCAACTCGTCATGAGTCGAGGCCACCGAGGTGGCGACCCGGAGCCTTTCCAAGGTCGGCATCATATGAGGTAGATCGGCCCGAACCTTGAGGAGATTCGACCTCAAGGATTCGGGAAGAGTCCAGTTGCTCACAAGGTGGTCTCGTTGCCAGATCAGATCTGCCACTTGCTCAAAGCTCAGACCCCGCTCAATGAGGGAACTCACTGGCTGGTCGCGATAGAGGTGGCCCGATTCATCCAACTTCGTGATCGATGAGGTGATAACCGTGGCCAGTTCTCCTCGGGTCGTCCGTCTACTGCTGGTTCGTAGCGCGTCAACCTGGCCCGGATCGAACAGGCTCGTTCTGCCATCCAGGGCGACCGAGCGGTCCAGCAAACCTCGACTTACATAGGCATAGAGCGTCGCCCGCTTCACTCCGAGACGAGCAGCTGCCTCGGAGGCGCTTAGCAACTTTGACTGCGCTGTATCTGGCATCTCCCTAGCTTGGCTTCACGAGTTGAGTTCGTCAATATTGATTGAATCAACGTTGATCAATCAAACAATACGATGAAGGATAGATTCATGGAAACCATGATCGCACCGCCGGGCTTGAAGGGCGTCCTCGTGGCCGACACCGCCATTAGCGATGTTCGCGGACACGAGGGCCTCTACCAATACCGCCAATACGAAGCCACCGGACTGGCCCGTAGCCACTCCTTTGAATCAATCTGGAAGCTCCTCTTGGACGGCGAACTTCCAAGTTCGGGGGACTCACGAACCATCACACCTTTTGACCAGATCGTTGGCCAGTCCCGCGTCCTCGAACCCGATCTGATCGATCTGGCAACATCAATCGGATCCACGGTCCACAAACCTCACCTTGGGGCCATGGCTATTCTTCCATTGCTGCTTCCGAACGCTCGCCCGACCCTGGATAGCACACCCGGGGAGCGCCGCTCCGACGTCATTCGCCTAGGGTCCGCCCTTCCAACAATCCTGGGTGTCGTTGCCGCTGCCCATGCGGGCCGCCAGCCACTCGATGCCGATCCAAGCCTGAGTCACGCCGAAGACTGGCTTCGCATGGCTGGTAACCGACACCCCAGCGAGCTTCAGATTCGCGCCATCGAGACCTACCTCAGCTCGACGATAGACCACGGGTTCAACGCCTCAACCTTCGCCGCTCGGGTTGTGACTAGCACCGGATCCGACGTCGTAGGAGCCATGCTCAGTGGCCTCGCCGCCTTGAGCGGTCCCTTACATGGTGGTGCTCCAAGCCGGGCCCTCACCATGATCGAGGAAATCGGACAGCCTCAAGACACCGAGGCTTGGGTGCTTCATCGGCTCGAAAATGGACAGAGAATCATGGGCTTTGGCCATGCCATCTATCGGGCCGAGGACCCCCGTTCCGAACTGCTCAAACAAGTGGCCTTGGAGTTCGATTCTGATCTGGTCCGGCGAGCAGTCGACATTGAGGACCGAATTCTTGCTGTGCTGCGAAGCTGGAAACCTGACGCTGTGATCGTGACCAATGTTGAATTCTACGCTGGCATCCTTCTTCACCTGGCGGGCCTCAAACCCGAGATGTTCACCCCAACATTCATGGTCTCTCGCGCCGCCGGTTGGGGAGCCCACATCATCGAACAGACGACCAATAACAAGATTATTCGCCCGAGCGCGCGCTATATCGGTCCGGAACTGGTCTCGATCGGATCCCTCTCATGATCTAGGGTCGGGGTTGAGGCCGAAATTTTCCGACTCCGGTCGAAAGGACTGCATTATGGCCAACTCCCCACTCACCCTTTCCTACGCCGTCGGTCCGTCCGAGCCTCCGGTCCGAGATATAACGCTCGGTCAACTCTTGAGCGAGGTAGCCAACGAGAACCCAGACCAAGTCGCCCTAATCGCCGGGGTTGCCGATCCCACTCAACGGCGACAATGGACCTACGGCGAACTGGCGGACCAGGCAAGAACCGTCGCCCGGGCTCTCCTCACCCGATTCGAGCCTGGTGAGCGCATCGCGATATGGGCCCCAAACATCCCCGAATGGGTACTATTGGAGTTTGGGATTGCCATGGCAGGCATGGTCATCGTGACCGTCAATCCGGGGTTCCAAGCCAGTGAACTCTCCTATGTACTCAACCAATCGCAGGCCAGTGGGTTGTTCGTTATGGAGAGTTTTCGTGGTAACCCCATGTTGGCCACAGCCCAAGAGGTGCAACCGGAGTGCCCAGAGCTCCGAACCATCATTCGTTTGGATCAATGGAGCGAGTTCATAGCCAGCGCCGAACAATTCGACGGTGAACTACCCAATCCGGATCCAGACGACGCGGTCATGATCCAATACACCAGCGGTACCACCGGCTTCCCAAAGGGAGCGCTGCTCCACCATCGAGGACTGGTGAACAATGGTGCCCACACCGCCCACCGATTGGGCGTAGAAAAGGGAGACGTGTGGGTCACGACCATGCCCCTCTTCCACACTGGCGGCTGCGTGTGTTGTGTGTTGGGGGCTGTCTCAAAGCAGGCAACCCAGGTTCTGGTCGAGGCGTTTGATCCGGGCCTAGTACTCGAACTGTTCGAGACCTACCGGGGCAACACCATGGTCGGGGTACCCACCATGCTCATCGCCATGCTTGAACACCCCAGCTTTGGCGAACGTGATCTGTCCAGCATCCGAGCTATCTGTTCTGGCGGCTCCACCGTCCCGGCTCCCCTCGTTACTCGATTCGAGCAAGAACTCGATTCAAAGTTCGTCATCGTCTTCGGTCAGACCGAATGCTCCCCGGTCGCCTCCATGACCAATCCGGGCGATCGGGTCGAAGACAAGGCAAACACCATTGGCCCACCGATGCCAGGAGTCGAAGTCAAGATCATCGATCCAGAGACCGGGCAAACATTACCGGTTGGCCAGGCTGGTGAGTTTCTCACCCGCGGTTACCACGTCATGAAGGGCTACTTCCAAAATCCTGAAGCCACCAACAAGGCTATTGACGACCAAGGGTGGCTCCACACCGGAGATCTGTGCTCAATGGACGAGCGGGGGTACTGCTCAGTTGAGGGGAGATTGACCGACATGATTATCCGGGGCGGAGAAAACATCTACCCAAAGGAGTTGGAGATCCTCCTCTTCGAGCACGAATCGGTGGCCGAGGTCGCGATTGTCGGCCTGCCCGATGACAAGTTCGGTGAGACCGTGGGCGCCTTTATTCGACCGGCCGAAGGTCACGAGGTCGACAAGGTCACGTTGTTCGACTACCTACGCCAACACCTCGCCAAACACAAGACCCCAAAACAGTGGTTCTCCGTCGATCAGTTCCCCCTAACTGGCTCCGGCAAGATACAGAAGTTCAAACTGCGGGATGATTGGCAAAAGGGAGAGTGGTCCGAGCTTTAGTCGAGAGCCGAACCCTCGAAACCCAGCAAACTCTGAATCAGCGGCGCCCACGTTAGCGTGGTCGGCCGCCGTGTCTCGATTTGTCGAGCCAGGGCCGGTACCAACTCGTGCCCACCGGAAATGATGGCAACCTGTGGTCGGCAGCGAGGGCTACCGTGATTGCCCTTGATTCTTGGTTCCCGGATGCTGAACATCCGACCGGGCTCGGTCCAGGCAATTAGCGTCTGCTCATCGGCTCGCCAAACCGCCTCAACGCCATCGACAGCACGGACAACGTCGGGTTGTAGCTCACCAACAAGCACGGCGGCAGTACCGTCATGAACCACATTGGCGTTCCAGCCCTGCTCGTCGCAGGCAGCTCGAAGGTTGACCGACTCGGGATGAGTGATCTGTTCCTGCTGATGGTCGCTCACCGTGATCAAAATCGTGTTGTCCCAGTCCGGTTTCAAAAACTCGACTAGTTGACCATAGGAAGCATCCGAAAGCCCAACCTGCTCGGCGAACTCGACGCTGTCTGGCCCATAGACATGAAGGGTGGTGTCGGGCTCGTTGAGGTGAAGCACGATCAGGTCTGCCTCAAGGTCCATCCTCCCTACCGCCTCAATGACAGCGGAGTCAGCAAGGTAGCCGAATGCGTCGAGGTCAGCACCAACTGGGGTCTCAGCCGTCGGCGGCCATGTCCGATCTGCGACCAAGGCCCCCATGGTGGTGATCAGCTTGTGATCACCAACGGCCACGACAGCCCGCAGATCCGCCTGCTTGCATCGGTCAAACAGGGTAGTCGCCCGCGGTCCAGCCTCGTAGGTAGGCAAGAATTTTCCATCGACCCATGCCGCGTTTCCCCAAAGCCCTGTCTGCTCCGGACCAACCCCGGTCATGAACGCCGCGTGGTTGGAATAGGTGACCGAGATGGGCAACGACTGCCCACCCATCGGGGCCCGACCTCCCTCAAGAACCTGAGCCCACAAATTGGGTGTCGCTGTGGGGGACACCACCCCCGGTGGCATCGCATCGAGGATTAAGAACACCACTCGCATAGCAGATTCGCCTTCCGTCATTACCTGCGGCTGGGGTTGAACTTTGCAATGGTGCGACACACTAGAAGACCGGACCTCGGTGAGCCAGTCCCAGCCATGAAGGGTCGAATGACCCCTAAGGGCCTACGGTGTCGGGTCATGAAGGATCTGGTGAGACCCACCGTGTTTTTGGCCATGGCCATGTTGCTTGGTGCATGCTCTCGGTCAGATACGAATATCGAAAGCCTGACGACTTCTTCGCCCCACCCATCTACCACCGCCGGAGAACCCATTGGAGACAAACAGGTCGAAGCGGCAACGCTTCAACTCAAAGTCACCGAGTGCGCCACCGGATTGACCAACCGGGCATCTGCTGTGGTCATCGACAACAACTCAATCGTCTCCGTGGCCCACACTCTCGAAGGAGCTGGCACGCCGACTCTCCTCGATTCTTCCGGGCGAGAGGTGAGCGCCACACTGACCTACTTGGACTCCGAGCGGGACCTGGTTGTATTCCGGTTGAAGCCGGGCATGATCAGTGGACTCCCTCTCTCCCCTGAAGGGAGCGATCGCTCCGTGCGATACGTCTCATTTGCCGAGGATGACGGACCCGAGATTCGCGAAGCCACCATCCTCCGCTATACCCGGCTAACCCTGGACGGAGTCGGCGACCGGGCTGGCATCGAGTTGCGGGCCCCAATTGCCAAGGGCGATTCGGGTGGGCCGGTGCTCGACGACAATGGCGCCGTCCTTGGGGTGGTGTTCGCCGCCAACAACGGAACCGACTCGGGCTGGGCCATTGCTTCTGAAGAAATCCGAACGGCAATCGAGGCCTCCGTCCAGGGCGATCTTCCAATGCTCAAGTGCTGAAATCAACCCAACTCGGAACCGACGATGGAGATAAAACTCACGCACTCACCCGGTGCGCCACCAAGGTTGTGGGTCATGCCCAGTGTCTTGCCTTCTTCGGTCACGCTCTTGATCTGGCGATCCTCCGGTGCCTCCTGCCGAAGCTGGAGCCAACACTCCAACAACATGCGTAGGCCCGAGGCCCCGATCGGATGACCAAAGCTCTTTAGTCCGCCATCGGGGTTAACAGGAAGTTCTCCATCCAAGTCATAGGTGCCGGCCATGACTTCTTTCCAGCCCAGTCCCCGTTCGGCAAAGCCGAGATCTTCCATCAAGACCAACTCGGTTGGGGTGAAACAATCATGCACCTCAGCCATGGCGATCTCGGCCATTGGGTTGTCCACCCCAGCCTGACTGTAGGCATCGGCGGCACAGGCCGCGACCTCATGAAAGGTGGTGTAGTCGTAGTCCGAATCAATCGGCCCAGCGGCCGGACCGGCGGCGAAAGCGAGCGCCTTTACGTAGATGGGTTTGTCAGTGTACTTGAGGGCGTCTTCAGCCCGGACAATGATGGCGGCGGCCGACCCATCACTGACTCCAGAACAATCGAAAATGCCCAACTGGCCCGCGATGAGCGGGGCGTTGCGAATCTTGTCCTTGGGTACTTCCTTCTGGAACTGAGCCCGCGGATTGCGGGCACCGTTGTAGTGATTCTTCCAGGCGATTCTGGTCAAGACGTCCTTCATCTCGTCCTCCTTGACCCCGTACTTGTTGCCATAGGCCGGGGCCAGCAGTGAAAACGTCGCCGGTGCGGTCATTTCAGGCCTGGTGCCGTCGTCTGGCAATGGGGTGGAGACCAGACCAGACATGCCATTGTCCTTCAACTTCTCCACTCCAATAGCACAGGCAACGTCATAGGCTCCCGAGGCAACCGCATAACAGGCGTTGCGAAAGGCCTCCGAGCCTGTGGCACACATGTTCTCTACCCTGGTCACTGGCTTGTAGTCGAGCTTGAGCGCTCGACTCAGTGTTAGTCCCGAGACTCCCGATCCCAGCGTGCCGAACCAGAAGGCATCAACATCATCTTGTTCAATCCCAGCCGACGCATAGGCCTCCTGGGAAGCCTCCACCAGCATGTCTTCGACACTCTTGTCCCAATGCTCGCCAAAGTTGGTGCACCCCATGCCAACAATGGCGACCTGGTCCTTGATTCCTCGTGATGCCATGACTACTTCTCCTCCTCGGCCAGGTTCGATGCGCTTGCTGGCTCCTCGATTGTTGCTGGTTTTGCTTTCCAGAAATAGTTGTGCACGCCATTGTCCGTTCGCATTCGACGAAACGTCATCTGCACTCGATTGCCAATGGCGACCGATTCAGGATCGGCATCGGTCAACTGACAGCTAAAGCGCCCACCCCCATCAAAGTCGATGACCACGGCGATGGCTGGAGGCGACAGGGTGTACGCCAACCGGTCGATGGTAAAGGTTGCGACACTCGCCTTGACCTCGGCCATAGGAATTGGTTCCATCTCATCCACCGCTCCCCCCTTGACCGACACCCGATGCGGGGGCAGGTGAATTGCACCACTGGACCGGTCCCGGGATCCAACAAACCCGTACTTCCATGCCTGGTTTCGCTGGGAAGGTGGCGCGGCTGGAGGCGTCGGGTCGGGACGACGTGGCGGTTCTCGATCAAGGAAGCCCCGCCAGGTGAGAAACTTGTTGTAGTCCAGCGTGTCGTTGCCGCGTTCGATCTGGGCGCTGATCGGCTCGGCTGAAACAAAGTTGGTGAGGGCTTCGGTCGTTCGGTAAAAGCCGACATCACAACCGTCGGCCAAATGGATCACCATGATGGTCTGATTGGGTTCTGCCTCATCTAAGGCCGAGGTCAGAACCAGTCCAGCATGAGGGGTGCCGGTATTCCCAATCGTCATCGTCATGTCGTTGGCAATCTTGGCCGACCCCACACCGGCGGAGCGAGCGGCGCCGCGAACGGCCCGAGCATGCAGACCAGTCACCACCACAAGATCGACATCATCAGATCCGAGTTCGCATTGTTTGAAGGCCGCAGTTGCAGCTTCGGCCACCAGCGGCAGATAGGCATGCTCACCAAATCGCTCCTCCCACACCCGGGAGTAGTTCCAGCCGGGGAGCCGCCAGCGGTCTAAGAACTCCGAAGTGGCAGAAGCCCCACCCAACCAGTGGGCCAGAACCGGGGCGTCACGATCTGAACCAATCATCCAGGCCACGGCCCCATCGCCCGACATGGATTCATCCGCTGAACCGGGGCGACCCGTTCGGACATCCGAAGCCACGATCATCGCCGGACTCGACCCTTCAAGTGCGAATCGAAGGGCTGCATTAACCGACCGAGGGGCGCCCCCGACATCGGCGGCGAAGACCGAACTGGGTAGACCGAGCGCAGCGTGGATTACCGTGGCGTTGGTCTTGTCCAGATAGGGAGGAGTCGAGGTGGCAAAACTGACCGAGGCTGGTTTTGGTAGAGACGAACCACCCGATCGAATCATGTTTCTACAGGCCTCCACCGCCATGGAGGTGGCGTCTTCGTCATAGGAAGCCACCGCGCGAGTACCCCTGCCACCGCCCGATCCAAGGGCAGCGGTGATGGCGCTTCGCTGCAATCGGTAGAAGGGTACATACGCCCCATAGCCGATGATTCCTCTCATACAATCCCCCTACAACCTCGGTTGTGGCTCGACTGATTAACCCAGATTCTTAACCCAGATTCGAAGCTAGTTGGGGTATCGGTGCTCTGTCGAACTAGCCAACCACGATGACGACGACTTCGATTCTGCTTACTACTATCCCGAGCATGCGCGTCAACCTCATCCAATGCGGCACCGGCTCACCTATCCTGTTTCTCCACGGCATCGGCTCAACCTCTGCCACCTGGGAAGGGGTTATGAGGCTTCTGGAGGACCGCCACACGGTGGCTGCCCTAGATCTGATCGGCCACGGGGGCTCTCCCGTTCCGGAGGATCCCTCGGAATACACCCGAGATCGAGCTTTGGAGGACATCGACGATGTCCTGATCGAATTGGCCGTCCGGCTCCCCAACGAGCCACTGCCACTGCTTGTGGGGCATTCCCTCGGCGGCTACTTGGCGCTGGCTTACGCCGCAACTCGGCCGACGGCGACCCGGGGATTGGTTGTACTCAACACCGGACCTGGATTCCGCAACCCTGACAAGCGTGAGGCTTGGAATGCCATGTCTCGCCGCAACGCTCACCGCTTCGGTGTCGTCCCCCAGGCCGCCGAGCTAAACCTTCAAGCCGACAGTGTGGTCATGGAACGGCTTTCGGTCATGCACACTCCCACCCTGTTCCTGGCTGGCTCGGACGATCGACCCGACTACACCCAATCGGGCAAATACTTGGAAGGCAAGATGCCTAACTGTCGCTTCGTCTCGATCGAAGGTGGCGGACACGCCATGCACGAAAAGTCCCATGCGGCCGAGATAGTCGAGTTGATCGCCGACTTTGCCGCCACCGGGGCGGCCTAGGAGCCGAAAATACTAACTGTAGAAGGGGTTCTCACCGGCCGTGTGATCCGTGGCATCCACCACCTCACTAATCTCGGGTAGGGCCTCCTTCAACATGGCAGTAATGCCGTCACGAAGCGTCTGGGCGCTCGCGGCACAACCCTGGCAACCACCGCCCATGGTGATAATGGCCTTGTCACCATCGACACCGACCAGCATCGCACTTCCACCGTGGGAGGCCAGCATCGGATTGATGGCCTGGTCCAGCACCATCTGAATCTTCTCCGGCAGTTCCCCAGAGAGATCAAGGTCGAGTCCCTCAAGGGGATCGGGGTTGTTGGGATTGCGGATCACCAGACCACCAGCAGGGGCATGGGCCGGGATATCGAGTGATGAGCCGACCATATTCTTGATGGAGCCAGCCGGAATTATCACGGTCAGTTCTCCGTGCTCACCCTGGGTGTAGACGGCATCACCATCCGCAGCATCACGAATCGGGAAAAGTTCGAGAGAATACTGATAGTCCGTCATGTTCGAGCCAGTTATCTCGATCCGCAAGGCGGTGTTCTCGGGATCATCCTCGCTCGCTCGGATTTCGAGAACCGTTTCCATGGCCTCGGCAGAGACGGTCAGAACGGCGTCAGTGTCGGTGGTAGTCACCCGATCCAGGCTATCGCTAGCTAGCCAGATCAGTTCCTAGCCCGCGATGCCCGGCCTATGGTGCAGCGGTGCGAAGGATTCTTCTGGTGACCATTGGCCTCCGAGTTTTCGCCGCTGTGGTCCTTATTCTCAGCCCGGCTCTGTCAAAGCCCGAAACGTTCAATGGCTGGGACGTGGCACGTTTCCAGGAAATAGCCGACAGTCCAGGACGGGCCTGGGTCGATTTTGACGTGGAATATCCACCCGGTTCCCTCGTTCTTATACGGGCACTGGCCAGCCTCGATCAGAGCCAGAACGCCGTGGTAACGAACCATCGCATTCTGGTCGCGACGTCGCTGTTGATGGACCTTGCAATTTCCCGGTTGATTTGGCGGCGTTGGCGGCCAGAATCGGCCGTTACCTACCTTGTCCTTGGATCGCCTCTCGTGGTCTTTGGACTTGTTCGCTTTGACTTGTGGGCCACCTTGGCGGCGGTTCTCGCCGGGGTGCTGTTAGCCCAGCCAGTCTGTCGCCCGAACCGGGAGGCCCAACTTCGATGGCCGAGGGCATTGGGTGCCGATGCCCTCATCGCGACCGCAATTGTGATCGGTTCGCTGATCAAACTTTGGCCAGCCCTGCTTATCGTTGTGGCGTTGAGCGTTGGTCGGTTGCGAGTTGCCATCCTTGCCATCCTCGGCGGATTGGGTGCCGGACTCGTGTGGCTTGGTAGTAGCGGAACCGACGCTCTCAACCAGGTCATGAGCCTTCGAGGTGCGACGGGGTGGCATGTTGAGAGCATTGCTGGCTCGATCACCGCCTTGGTGGCAAACGAGCAGTCCGAACTTCAGGCTGGGGCCTACCGAATTGGCACCCTCAACCCCGAATTAGTTTGGATGGGCCGTGGTCTCCTGGTTGTTGCCGCCCTTTGCTTTGCCTGGCTTGGACACCGTTCAACGAACCCGGATCGAATTGGTCTGATCATGCTGGGAATAACCACAGCACTGCTACTGAGTTCACCTTTGTTTTCCCCCCAGTTCCTTCTTTGGCTCCTCCCCTGGGCCGCCATGACCAGATCCGACCACCGACTCTCGTTCGACCATTCACCTACCAACCTGCTCGGACTTGCTGTTGTACTAACCGTCATCATCCATGCCATCGCTGGCCCGCCAAACCTCGACCAGACCATCCCAGCACTTGGTCTGTTGAGTCGCGACCTTTTGCTTGTCGGCGTGATCATCCGGAGTGCTATAGCGCTGCGAATCCGCGACCGGCCTTCAAGACGACCGGAAGATCCTCTGGGTCCCGACCGATCCCGCCCATGGCCGACTGGTGCGCAGGCGTAGATCCATTAGGTGGCTAAGGAAACGGGCTCCCTGGCCCAGACTGACCTTGGACTCCCCTTCGACTCGTCGAGCAAACCGGAATGGCACTTCTACGGTTGAAAGCTCCGAATGAGTGGCCAAAATCTCGATCAGGATCTTGAACCCATCCGGATGAAGACGTGACTGATCTATCCGATCCAGGCGAAGGGCAAAGAACCCCGACAGAGGGTCCGCAACGCGCCCCACCCTCTGAGGGAACACGGTTCGGCTGAGTTTGGCCGCCCAGCGAGACATCCAATCGCGCGTCGTTGTTAGACCTTGACTACCCGACCCCCCGTCTATCCGACGGCTGGCAACAACAAGGTCCGCCCCGCTTCTAACCTGGCTCACCAAGGTCGGTATTTCCTCTGGCGGGTGTTGCAGGTCGCCGTCGATCACCACTACAACGGAGCCTTTGGCCTTGGCGAAACCATCGACAACTGCTCCCCCTAGGCCACCCCAGCGTCCACCGCGGCGACGATGGGTTAGGCGTATCTGTGGGCCAGACCATGTGGGCCCCTTCGACTTGTCGACCAATTCCTGAATGACGAAGGCCGTGTGATCCTCCGAGTCATCAACGAATATGACCTCAACGGCCGAACCGCCAACGGTCAGGAGCGAGTCTCCAACCCTTCTCACCAGGGGCGCAATGTTGGGTGACTCATTCCGGGTGGGGACGATGACTGATATCAGGTCCGGATTCAGCCCGCTCGCTCCACCAATGATCGGAGTTGGTGTTGGGCTTAGAGTGAGCAAAACTAACCCCGCCATGATCAAGGCAATGACGCCACTTCCCGTGTCGGCCAGCAAGGCCAGGCCGAGTTGTGGGCCGGCGGGCAAGACGACGAAGGCCGCAAATCCACTCAGCATCATGAAGGCTCGGTTTCGGGCTCCCGCCGACCCTGCGGCGATAAGCAACAGCCCCCAGGTGAGGTACCACGGCTGGGTAGTCGGGTGTAGCACCGCAAACAGTAGCAAGCTCCAGCCAAGTGCGACCGGGGCATTGCGGGACCCGCTTATCAACAAGTACAAGGTAGCGAGCCCCGCCACAACCAACCCTGCCGGACGCAATACTGTGAGAATGACGTCGAGTTCAGTCCCGATGAGGACCTGAACTCCCCCGCCGATGACCCTGGTTACACTGAGGTACGCATCAACTGGGCGAGCCCGCTGGATTGCCCCCAGCCAACCCCATCCCCAACCAGTTAGAACCCCGACCAAGCCGAGGGTGGCAAAGGTCATCACACCAACGAACCCTGCCCTGGCTCCTTGCACGAGCCGCGATCGAGTCTCGGTTATCCACGGCCAGGCCACAAATGCCACCCCCAAGATGGCCGGGATCTTGATTGCGGCTCCCACAATGCATAGGAGGACTCCCAACCATCGCCATTGTGCACGGCGGCCGATCGCCATTCCCCCGATGAGGAATCCCAGCATGATCGATTCGTTGTGAGCACCCGAAACAAGGTGAAGCAGAACAAGCGGATTGGCGATGGTCATTACCAGGGCATCAACCCGATTTCGCCCAAGCGAGTGAGCCAAATCCCACACCCCAAAGATGGCCGCTGCCAGGCCAGCCACCGACAAGAGTCGGTAGAAGTAGACTGAACTGTTTGGGCCCCAACTCAGCCGGGAAATGAAGGCCGAGACTTCGACGAATACTGGTCCATAAACCACGGGAGCGTCCCGGTAGATGGGATCCATTGGTGTCAGAACCGGGTCATCACCGAGAACTCCCGGGCCCGAGTTGTAGACGTCGATTCCGGTTTCGGCCATTCTTCCTTGGGCCGCATAGGCATAGACGTCCCGGCTTCCAAGCGGTGGGCCGACCAAGAAGGGTATGACCCAGATGCCGGTGACGCCCAGAACAGCAGCGACAACTACACCGACCGATCTCGGAGTCCGCCCTTGGCGTTCAGCCATGTCGCTTGAAGTAGTCTGCAAGAGAACCCATCGTCGTAGCTGTACCCATGCCCGAACCAGAAGGATCATCCCGCCATAGAACAGGGAGAGAGCGAGCGCCAGGTTGATCGATGGCTCAACCGGGATGGCCGGGACTCCCCAAAGTTGACCGCCCGAACCCGAATTTGACGCGCCCGCTAGAACCCCGCCAATCATGACGATGGTCGTAGCTAGGAGTCCGAGTAGAGCCAGACCAAGCGGTTGAGGGGGCGACTGCCGGCGACGTGTGATTGACGCAGTGTAGATCCCCGCATGAATGACCCAGTAGCACAAACTAGAAGCCCCGAAAACAAGACCAGAATCTAAGCGACTAATTTCTTGCTTTTACTGTTATATTCATTTAATCTCGTTAAATTCCCTAAAGAATACACGACAACACAAGGCGGAATATTCCATGTCCATGCTCGGTGCACAGCTCGACGATCTGTCCAGTCTTTCAACCAAACTGCAAGCTACCTCTAGTGACGTTGGGTCAATCAAGGAACAAGCGGTGTCCCTGACCGCCAATGTTGTTGGCAATGTGGTCGAAGCGGCCAAACAAGCTCTCGGTGACATGACTACCCAAATGGAACTTCTGTCCCAGTCCGTAGCCTCATCGGCCAACCAGGCCGAGGCCACCCAGTGGACCGGCGCCAATGCCGACCGATTCCGGCAGGGGGCCGTCGAGTTCCAGGCCTCAATGACCCAGGCTGGCGGCACCACCGGCGAAGCATTCCAAGCCTTCTTGCAATCCGCCTCTGCCATGACCGACTCGTTGGAGCAGTACGTCACCCAACTCGCCACCGCCCTCAGTGCAGCTCAGGATTCAGCCACTCAGATGTCCAGTGCCGTGGAGAGCCAGCGGGCCAACCTGGACCAGGTCATGAATATCGGAATCTCACTCGGATAGATGCCAACAGCTGTCGACTTCGAAATCGCTGCCACGTCTCTGGCCGACGCCGCCGAGGACGTGGCAAGACTCGTTGGTACCTGCAGTCCATATCTCGGTCCCGACGTTGTCAATGGTGGCGCCTTGGCCGAGTTGGTCGAGATAACGCTGGCGGTTAGTGACCAGAACCTCCGGGAGGCCTCGACCAGCCTCGACTCTCTTGCGGCTCTCTGTCGCCAACGGGCCGCCATATGCCGGGCATACGACAACGAATTACTCAGCTACCAACGAGAGCTCAACCGGTGGATCGACCAACGAGCCTCACTGCCACCGGGCGAGGTGGTGCCAGCTCGGCCCAACCCGCCACCCGCCCCGCCTCCATGGGTCAGCCACCGTTAGCCCATATGCCCCAGCGCGAAAGAGAAGCTCTCTATGGTTGGAATTGATCCGCAAAAAGTCAACCTAGCCGGACGCCGCCAGCGTGCGAACGCCGACGAACTCGATGACATCGAGTTCACCATTCGAGCCGCTCTAACCCGTGCCGAACTTACTTCCTCGGTGCTGTCGCGTACCCGCTCTGCCGATTTCGAACTTGTGACCCTGGACCAAGTCCTCCGTGCCCGAGCCCAACTGGCCAGCGGGCACCAACTGTCGATTGCCCCATCCATTCTTGGACCGACCCCTCTAGTCGATGCCAGCTCGGCCCTCTGGGACCACCTGCTTGGATCGAGATCGGGTCGAGGAGGAAGAGAGGGCGTTCGATCTGGCGGCCAGAGCTTGGTTGGTGATCAGGCCGTCATTCTTCTCCTGGACGCCTTCGCTGCAGGGGACAGCGATCGAGACGGAGAGCTTGGGTGGGATGAACTAATACAGCTCCAGACCAATGGTCACAACCTCGCGGTGCGCCAGGCCGCTGGTTATCTCCTAAGCCACCCCGAGTATGCCTGGGAGATTCTTGACCCCTCGTCGGACTCCTTCACGGTTAGCAAACTCACGTCCTTCCTCCAGACCAACGAGATCATCCGAAACCGCCTCGATCTGGCCAAGGCTGGCCAGCCAGTCCGGCACCAGCAAGCCGGTGTCTTGCCTGGACCCAACCTTGAGTTCTCCGACGGCTGGGAGCCGAACCTGGCCGAACTTCGGATCGCCGCCATCAACCGCCAGGTGTACGTGGATGAGCCCGAGTTGTCACTGGCCTTGATTGATTCGCTACCAGCCCCGGACGACGGGCAGGCCCCGCTCCCGATGTTCGACATCAGCGGCGAGGCCTTGGAG
>JAJRXF010000200.1 GCA_024276425.1 Actinomycetes bacterium
CCATGCCCATCAGCGGGGTCATCAACGGAGCGATCAACATGGCGCCAATAACCACTGCGGTCGAATCGGTCACTACTCCCATCGAAGCAATGACCGAAGCGAACCCCATGAGAGTAAAGAACCTGAGGACTCGCCGAGAATTATCGGGGCCCTCGAACAGGATCTTGTCATAGAGTTCCTGACGCCGATCAACCGATTTGGATCGATCGGCCAACCAGTCACCGATCAGGCGGCTGGACTCGACATAGCCAGCAACACCAGCGGTGCGGGCATCGAGACTGATGGCGATGACCAGCACCGACATCAGGATCCAACCCGCGGCCAGCCACGCGCTGGTGACGCTGAATACCTCAGCAGGAAATACCAGCAGTAGGGCTGCCCCCCCGAGAAAGGGCAACATCCTCCAAACAGCCGACACCCTTGACCGGCCTTCCGCGTCATTGCGATGCCGTGCCACGGCTCCTAATCCAGCGATGATAATCGCCACCCCCAGCAAGCGACCGAGCAATTCCTCTGAATGCCTAGCGAACACCAAGAGGGCGACACCAACCACCAAGCTCGCTAGGCCAAGCAGGATCGAGAAGACGTTTCGGGGTTGATCACGGACCCCGATCCAGAGCGACAGACAAGCCAGCAGTACGATGGCAACACCCACCAGACGGGCCAAAAGCTCAGCACTGCGCTCCGGCCACACGAGCACCATCAGGCTCATGATGATTCCTGCATATGCTCGAATGACGACGGGGCTAGCTAACAGGCTTCGGTCGATCTCGACAAACTCAAATCGACCTTGCTCATCAGCGTCCTCCAGTTCCGCCCCTGGACTTGTCGTTTCGTTCATCAGGCTTCAACCAGTGATGAACCCAATGTCCGGAGCCCGTTGGTCCTCAAGGTCGCCTCGACCAGACGAACTTCGCAACAAACAGCACAAAGGATCCTGCACCAAGCCCGAGAAACAGCTGCAAGACGTCAACCCGGGTCGACCCGTCCGGTCCGGCGGCCTGCGCCGCAAGTACATAGAGCCCAGAGGCGACAAGGAACAAGCCCACAGCGACAACCGCCGTCAAGCGGCCGATCGCTCGAACCATCTGGCTAAGAACTTCTTCAAGCCCTGCCTGCCTGGCCGTGAACTCAATGTCGCCCGATTCGACCCGTTGCAGTAGACGTTCGGCCCGCTGCGGTAGCCCTTCTGCCAAACGCGCCATGTTGAGGGCATTCCGCCGCATGCGTCTGCTCATGGCGGCGGGCGAGACCTCGCTCTTGACTAGCTCGGTGATTTCAGATTCAAGGGCATCGAAGAGCAAGAAGTTGGGGTCGATGAGGACTGCGGCACTCTCAAGCATCGCTAGCACCTTGAACAACAAAGCGAGGTTGGGCGGAAGCTGGAGTTGGTGACGATGAGCAATCCGCATGAGTTCTCCAACCATGTCGGCTGCGGCGATGTCCTGAAGGGATTTGTTACCGGCTCGGTGAAAGAGGTGGTCCAAGTCACGAACCACTCCTTGTCGTTCCGCCTCAGGCTCGGTGACGCCCATTTGCCACCAGGAGTCAACGATTCCATCGCTGTCCTTCGCCCCTATCGAACGGACGAAATCGAGGAAATGGCCGCGTTGTCGCTCGCTCAATGTTCCTACCATGCCAAAATCGAGAAGTCCGAGCCGGCCATCGGTCGTGACGACGAAGTTTCCTGGATGTGGATCAGCGTGAAAGAACCCATGTTGGAAGATCTCGACTAACGCTGCATGTAACGCCGTGGTTGCGAGGTGATTCCGATCCTCTGGGGTCAATCGAGTCTCCAGCGTCTGGTCGCCAAATTCGGTTCCCTCTACTTCCTCCATAACCAACAAGCGGGTCGTTGTGTGCTCCCAGTTGATCTTAGGAATCATAATCGAGGCGTCGTCCTCGTGTATACCTCTCAGCCTGTCGGCGTTCTCACCTTCGTTCGTGTAATCCAGTTCATTCGAAAGCGTGAAGGCAAACTCATCGAAAAATCCCTCGACATCGACCTTGATGGGTGACCGCTGACGGGCCGAATGCCGCACCAGCCAAGCCCGCAATATCGTGATATCCAGGGCCACCAAGTCGCTGACACCCGGTTTCTGGATCTTGACCACCACCCGCTCGCCGGACGACAACGTGGCGCGGTGGACCTGTCCGATCGAGCCCGAACCCATCGGCGTCTGGTCGATCTCGACAAAGACGTCACGATGGGAACGACCCAACTCGCGATCCAGTACCTCGACGACACGATCGAACGGAAGGGGAGGAACAGAGCTCTGCAGTTTCGCTAGCTCCGCCGCGTACTCCTCACCGACAAGATCGCCGCGAGTGCTCAAGATCTGGGCCAGCTTGATAAAGGTCGGTCCAAGATCCTCAAACGCCATCCGAAGATGCTCGGGACCTGAATAGGGCTGATCGCGACGCCCATGGCCGAGTAGACCCCACTGGAAAGGGAGTAACCATCCAAGCCCAGCGCGAGCCAAGGTCACACCGAGACCATGCCTCGTCATCGCTGAGACGATCTGTCTTTCACGCCGCCAGCGCTGCCGCCGCGTCCACGCCGCCCTCGGGCGACCGCCAAGCTCACTCACTGGTGAACATCGAGCCGCAACCGCCGGGACGACCAAGTGGAGCCGAACATCACATTGGATGGCATCAGTTTAGGTCCGTTCATGACGTTGCCCGATGTTCAATACCTTCTTACATGGCAACACCATAAGTCCCGCCATCTATCGGTGCAACCCGAAAGCTCTGTCCCTAAACCGCCCTTTCTGGGCTCGCCATTCTAGCCGTATCACGGCGAGCTTCGCCGAGCGGATGTGACCCACCAGATGCCCGTGACACAATGTCGCATGGCACGCGACGGAGGCTGGTTCGACTACTTCACAGACAATAGGGTCGTCCTTCGTCGCTCTGGCCATCCTGGCCAGATTCGCCACTACCTACGTGACCAACTTGGCTTTCAATCGGCCAATCTGAATTTCGCTGGCTGGACCGCTGGTCTGGCACCGGGCCTGTCGGCCGGAGCCGCGGTCGCCCTTACTTCCAACCTACCGCTCGTTCCCGTAGCGCTATCGGGGATGGCCCTCTCGTGGACTCTGGCCCTCGTCATAGACCGAGTGGTCTGGCGCAATCTCACCTTCGGAATCACCGTCGAAGACCTTGCCGAGACTCAAATTCAGACAATCGCCAGATCGCTCCGGTCTCAGGGGATTCCGATCGAGATCGAAGAGTCAATTGAGTGCGGTTCGAGCACACCGCAATGGACATTTCATTCAACCAATCGCCATCTTGGTCCGGTTAAGGCCGCTCTCGAGCATCAGCGAGATTAGCAGCAGTAGTTGACTTTTCGCATCCGCCACCCTAATCGATGTGGTCCAGACGGCAGTAGCAAGAGGCATTGATCTCGACGTCGGTACGGGCAAGCGCCAGATCCAAACGAAGCTTGATGATCCCAGCCTCTTCGACCTTGCCAAGCTTGCTGAGGCACTCATGGAACCCGTGCAAACTCCAGACATTGTCGGGATGTTGGTACGCCCGCGGAAGAGTGCGGTCGAGACCGAGGTCAGCTCGATAGACCGCCTCTGCCTCTTCGAGGCGACCCCGCTCTAGCAACAACGCGCTGTAAGCATGACGCGTTGGTTGCATCCATCCCCAAGGCTCGTCGTAGGTCAGGTCATCATCAAGTTCGATGGATCGGCGGAGGTGAGCAAAGGCGACGTCGTAGTTCTTGCGTCGGTACTCGATCTCCCCTGACAGCATTTCATCAGCAATTGCCAGAGTGTCCAGGCATGAATTGTTGAAGACAAACCGAGTATCCGGTACCCGCTCGACAGCCGCCTCGAAACGACTCTGCTCCTCAAGAGCCTGAGACACTTCGCCCGTGGCTGCGTAGGCGATCCCGCGGGCGTAACGCATCATGGCGGTGGTGACGCACATGAGATCGGCGTCCGCAGGCAAAGGTGTATCGAGGATCTCCTGCCACTTCCCGAACCGGATGAGAACGTGCATCCGCATGGGCACGAAACCCTCAAGCCAGTCTGCCATGGGCGGAGACTCCACGCGCAGAAGATCGCTGGGTATGGTCGCCACCATCTCGTCTGCGGCTGCGAGGGCGGTTTCGTACTGGCCTAGAAACATCGCCCCATATAACTTGAAGTGATAGTCGTGAGCGCGGTAGAGCGAATAGAAATTCATCGCCCCTTCGCGCTCAAGGTACGCGCGGTCTGCCACGATTGCCGCATCGTTGGAATCCACCACGTTTTGATAGTGACCGCAAAGCACGTCGATATGGCTTGGCATGTGCTGAAGGTGTCCGGCATCGGGCACAAGGTTGCGGAGCCAGTCGGCGCAGCGAAGGGCAAGTTCGGGGTGAGGGGACATCTCCATGAGATGTAGATACATGTGCAGAACCCCGGGATGGGAGTGTCCGCCCGGAGCGTCCAGGGCCTTCTCCAATACAGCCTGAGCCTCCACGGTGTCCGCCCCCTTGGCGGGTTCGCCAATCGTCAGATCCCAAAGCCCCCACGGTGTTCGGTTCATAAGCGCCTCGGAAAAAAGTGCCGCTACGTCGAGGTCGGTCCCGTACCGGGCATAGACAGAACGCATCGCGTCCGCGTAGGCGTCGTTCCATGGAATGAGGTCGGCTCCCGGCTCCGGTGCCGGGTAACGAGCCGCGAGAGCCGCGATCAGATCACGTTCCACCGCAGTCGCTTCGACTGCGGTCTCCATGGCCCGCTGTGTGGCCGAGTAGGCCGTTGAGACCGAGGTGGCCAAGTCATCGGCGTCGAAGGCTTCCCACGGCTTGTTGTAATTTGACCCGGACGCATAGGCGATCCCCCAGTGCGCCATCGCGCAATCAGGATCAAATTCGACCGATCGCTCAAAACAACGAACCGCTTCTTCATGGTTAAACCCATATGTCCAAACGAGGCCCCGATCGAACCAGAGTTGCGCCTCTGGCGAACTCGTCGTGACCTTGCGGTGGTGATCACCAAGATCGTAGTAATCCGACACGTTTCCTCCTCCGGCAAGCCAACATCAGGATGCGATCACAATCCATTCATCTAGTCTCGCTCTTGGTCTCATTATTGGTCCCGCTAGGTTTCGGACCGGGCTCGAGGGCTTGGCCATCCCAACAACACGCCCCCTCTCAAGTCCTTCAGGCTTCCCTCAGTTTATGTCCACCAGTATGGCCAAATGCCCTCAGGAATACTGGAGCTTTCGCAACGATTGAACCCGAAGAGCCGTGAGGAGCAGGGGATCCATAGGCTGAGTGCAATGCGGATTCTTGTGGTTGAAGACGAACAGGCCATGGCCCAGTCGCTTCAGGCCGGACTTGAGGCTGAAGGGTTTGCTGTTGATGTTGCCCCGGATGGCCAGCAAGGACTGTGGCTGGCAGGCGAGGTCGCCTATGACGCGATCATCCTGGACCTGATGCTGCCCAAGGTTAATGGCTTCGTCCTTTGTCGGACCCTGCGAGAGCGAGACGACTGGACCCCGGTGCTAATGCTTACGGCCAAGGATGGTCATCTGGATGAGGCTGAGGGCCTCGACACCGGAGCCGACGACTACTTGACCAAGCCGTTTTCCTTTGTCGTTCTGCTGGCCCGACTACGGGCTCTGCTGCGAAGGCGCAGCAGAGCGCGCCCAACCATCCTGAGCTCCGGAGACCTTCATTTGGATCCCGCTACCCACGAAGTACGGAGGGGAACCAACGAAATCAAGCTGACGGCTCGCGAGTTTTCGATCCTGGAGTTCCTGATGCGCGAGAGCGGCAACGTCGTGTCAAAAGCCAAGATCATGGAACACGTGTGGGACTTCAGTTTCGACGGGGACCCAAACATTGTTGAGGTGTACATCCGGTCCCTGCGGACAAAGATTGATATCCCATTCAACCGCAGGAGCATTGGCACAATCCGGGGTGCCGGCTACAAGATGGCCTCCAACGGTGGCTGACATTTCGCGTCTGCGCCAGCCGTTTCTCACTGTCCGCGGCAGGTCCGCTGTGTTGTCAGCCGTCGCTGTAGCCATTGCGCTTGTGGTTGGGGCGATTGTCTTGCTCAACCTCTTCTCCCGCAGCCTCCAAGCTAGTTTCGACCAGACACTACTGGTCCATGCCCAGGACCGAGCCCGCCTCGTTGACTCCGGTACTGATCCTGGTTCTCTGACAAACCTCCTGCAGGAGGAGGCACTGGTCTGGATCGGAACCCTCGATGGTCAGGCTATTTCAGTTGGCAACGAAATCGTTCCAATCGAGAACCCCGTGCCATCCAAACTGGGCGGTGTCTCCACCGTCTCCTTCACCGCCGAAGTGGATCACGATGGTGAGTCAGAGATCGAGGACTTCACGATGCGGGTCGCCTCTGCTGTCGTGGGCGATGGGTCCCTTGTGGTACTAGTTGGTGCCGAGCCTGAGGAGATTGGAGATGTCCTCGGCCGGCTGAGGGGGCTATTTCAAGCCGCCATTCCCGTTATGGTGCTGCTGGTTGCTGGCCTGGCCTGGCTGAGCGCGGGCAGAGCACTCCGGTCGGTGGAGAACATTCGGAGACGGACAGCAGAAATCTCTGGCTCCACTCTCGCTGGCAGAGTACCCGTACCCGAGGGGCGGGACGAGATCCACGATTTGGCCATCACGATGAACGCCATGCTGGCACGAGTCGAAGCCCACGAACTATCACTGCGACAGTTCACCGCCGACGCTTCCCACGAACTGAAAAGCCCGCTGGCCAACCTCCGAGCCCTCATCGACACAGCAGATGTGTCGGACGCCGAGTGGGACGTGCTGAAACCAAGACTCGTTACCGAAAGCGAACGGCTTCGAAACCTGGTCGACAATCTTCTGTTCCTGGCCACCCACTCCGAAGCGGCACCGACCCGCACACCCACCATCGTCAACCTGGACGACCTGGTATTCGATGAGGCCGAGATCCTTTCGGCCACCAAGAACATCTCGGTCAATATCGACAATGTCGGCCCGGCCACCGTGCTTGGACACCGAGCCGACCTGGCCCGATTGGTTCGCAACCTCACAGACAACGCCGCCCGCCATGCCGCATCCTCAGTAAGCCTGTCGGCCACGACCAGCCAAGAGGGCCAAGTGGTGGTTGAGGTTGTCGACGATGGACCGGGGATTGCAAAACAAGACGCCTCACAGGTATTTGAGCGCTTCGTTCGGTTGGACGATGCGAGGGCCCGCAGCGACGGAGGCGCGGGCCTCGGGCTGTCCATCGTGAAACAGATCGTCGAAGATCACGGTGCAACCATCGAGATCGGCGAGACATTGGGTGGTGGCGCCACAGTTGTTGTTAGGTTTCCTCCGGTACCCGACCTGTGACAAGCCGAACGATGAGGGCCATTCAGGTTGGCTTCAGCGTTGAACGGTCAGAATCACGAAATGTTGAGCGCACTCAAAGCCCTTCTCGGCCAGCCATCGGACTGGAGTGTGCGCATTCCCAGCCCTGGGTGGCCAAAGCCACACATTGGCTGGATCGGTCCGAGCCTGGTCGTATTGTCACTTATTGTTTCCTGGCCCGCGTTCACCGGGGCCCAAGGAGAACACGGAAACGTCTCCCTCGGGCTCTATGTTGGCGCCGTCTCAATCATGTTGATGGCTTGGAGTTTCGTGCTTGCGGCCAGGCTTCGAATCCTCGAACCAATCTTCGGTGGCTTGGATGAGATGTACCGCGTTCACCGGTGGGCTGGTTCCCTCGCCATGGTGTTCATGTTCTGGCACGTCCAGGTGGAACCCGAGGTAGAGAATGGAATCCGCGGAGCCGGCGAAGCTATCGCCGACCAGGCAACCGACCTGGCTGGTTTTGGTGCGACCATGCTCTATGTCTTGGTGGCAATCAGCCTTGTCCGTCTCGTCCCATATCGGTACTGGCGTTGGACCCACAAGCTGCTTGGGATTCCATTTGTGTTCGCGTCGTTTCATTTCTTCACCGCCCAAAAGCCCTACTCCAACTCTTCGGCTTGGGGGTGGTGGTTCGGCGGTTTCATGCTGGCA
>JAJRXF010000201.1 GCA_024276425.1 Actinomycetes bacterium
CCCCTCCCGAAGATGCTTGTGACAGCTACCGGTCCCTTTACGCCGGTCTGGCAGAACTTGAAGCAGACACATTGCTCCATATCCGCAAGGAGGGGACCGTTTTGTTTCCCACGGCCAAGCAGGTCGTGCAAGAACTGAGTACCAGCGCGACCTAGTTCATCGGCCATACTCATGGCGTGAATCTGGTTACGGATCCATCCGAACTTGCAACCCTTTTTGGGCAGAGCCCCGCTGTGCACATCTATGGCCTCGGCGACCTTGACGAGCCGTTCTGGAGCCGGTCACGGTGGTTCCGTCGGGGTGACGCCGTTGTTGGCCTGGTCGACCTGGGAAGTCCCGAACCGTTCAACATCTTGGTTTATGCGGTCTCCGACATTGCTCCGTCAGCCACCATCCGATTGCTTATCGACCTGGCAGAGGAGATTCCAGATGGATCCCTCGCGGTCGCCCCTCGTGGAGCGGCCATGTGGACGAGTGAGAGTCGCTCGGTTGAGGCCTATGGCCCTCACTTCAAATTCTCCTTGCCCGATGACGCCCGCTTATCTGCCTCGCCCAAGGTTGTCCAACTTCACGAAGGCGATCTGGCAGAATTGACCGCCCTGTATAACACCGACCCCGGATCCGCCTTCTTCTTGCCCAACATGCTGTCCACTGGCGTGTGGGCCGGTGTCCGAGAACGCGGGGTATTACTCGCCGCTGGCGGAACACATCTGCGAAGCCCAACGTACAAGGTGGCCGCTCTTGGTGGTGTGTTTACTCGACCCGATGTTCGCGGAAAGGGCTTCGGCACCCAACTCACCTCGTGGCTGGCCGACAATCTCCTGAAGGATGGCTACCTCGTTGGCCTTAATGTCCGAGCAGAGAATCTGATTGCCCGACGGCTCTATACCAACTTGGGTTTTATCCAGATCCATGAGTACGAAGAGTTTGTCTTCCTGGGAGAAGAACCATGACAACGACCATTGGCGCCACTGTCATGCAGACCCCGACACGAGATCGGCTGGAGGTCCTAGTTGATGTGGCGATCAGCTACGAAACCACCGGTCCAGACGCCGGCACCATTACCGAGATCCGCCCCATTGAAGAATGCGACGAACCGCCAGAGGCGACTCTTCCCGAAGGTTCAGTTCTCCTGCCGGGCCTCGTCGACCTCCATATCCATGCCCCCCAATGGCCCCAGCTCGGCACCGGGCTCGACATGCCCCTGGAGCAATGGTTGTTCGAGTACACCTTCCCACTCGAGGCCCGCTTCACCGATCTCGATTTTGCCGCCGAGGTTTGGACCGACATGGTCACCACCTTGCTGGCTCACGGAACGACCACGGCGGTCTACTACGTCAGCCAAGACCTGAAGGCGACGACCTTGTTGGCCAAGACCTGTGTCGAGTTGGGCCAACGGGCCCTGGTTGGCCGGGTGGCCATGGATCACCCAACCGGAACGCCAGAGTGGTACCGAGATTCCTCAGCCCGAAGTGGGATTGCCGCGTCGCGAGCTTCCATTGAGGCTATCCGAGCATTGGCTTGTGAGCGGGTTCAGCCCATTGTCACTCCAAGGTTCATTCCGGCATGTAGCGACGAACTCTTGCAGGGTCTTGGTGACCTGGCGGCCGAAACGGGAGTACAGGTCCAGACCCATTGCTCAGAGTCGGATTGGGAACACGGATATGTGCTGGAACGCCACGGCATGACCGACACCGAATCCCTGTCTCGCTTCGGCCTCATCAAGCCGGGAACCGTGCTCGCCCATGCCGGCCATGTCTCGGACTCCGACCTGGCCCGCATCAAGTCCGCTGGCGCGGGAATCGCTCATTGTCCCCTCTCCAATGCCTATTTCGGCGATGCCGTCTTCCCCCTTCGACGAGCCCTGGATGCGGGAGTGGCCATCGGTCTCGGTACCGATATCGCTGGAGGAAGTGAAGTCAGCCTTTTGGCCCAATGTGCCCATGCCGTAACGGTCTCCCGCATGCTTGAGGACGGTGTTGACGCCGCAAAGTCAGCTGGAAGCCGGGGTACCGATAAGAGTCGGGTCGATACCATTGCTGCCTTTTGGCTCGCCACCGTTGGTGGCGCCTCGGTTGCAGATTTGCCGGTCGGCTTGATCGAAGTCGGCCGTCAATTTGATGCCATCGCTGTTTGTTCCCCTCAGCCCCCGAGCCTTCTTCGACGATGGGACCTGGACAATGACGAGCGCTGGTTCGAGAAGATCGTGCGGTTGGCCCGTCCCGGTGACATCACCAACGTTTGGGTTGGTGGCCAGGCCCTAAACTGAGGGATATGGTGCTCGAACTAACCAAGCTGCAATCCTTCACCGGCCGCCCCGGACCCGTACTGGTGATTGTGGCCGATGGTGTTGGGGTGGCCCCGACCGGGCCAAGCAATGCCGTGACTGAGGCGGCAACCCCGGTCTTGGATGACCTAGCCAGCGGGCCGCTTTATACCGAATTGCGTGCGCATGGACCCGCTGTTGGTCTCCCAACCGAGGACGATATGGGCAATTCCGAAGTTGGCCACAATGCCCTTGGCGCTGGTCGCATCTTTGCCCAAGGGGCCAAGCTGGTAAACCAGTCAATGGCCAACGGAAGCCTGTTCCAAACCAAGGTATGGAACCAGGTCATAGCTCACGGCCGCTCTGGCACCCTGCATCTCCTTGGACTTCACTCCGACGGTGGGGTGCATTCCAAGACCGCCCAGCTCTACCAGTTGCTGGAACGGGCAGCTCAGGAGGGAGTGACACGGGCACGGGTCCATATTTTGCTCGATGGCCGAGACGTTGGAGCCCGCTCGGCGCTGGACTACATCGCCCAGACCGAACAGGTGCTTCAGAAAATCAACGAGCACGCCACCACCGACGGCCAGGAGGCAGACTTTCGCATTGCCTCCGGTGGTGGACGCATGACCATAACCATGGATCGCTACCAGGCGGACTGGGACATGGTGGAGCGAGGGTATCGCTGTCACACCTTCGGTGAGGGACGCACTTTTCCCTCCGCCACCGAGGCGGTGGAAACCATGTACGCCGAATCGGACAAGGGAGACCAGTACCTGGATGCCTTCGTGGTCGTCGACGATGCTGGTCAGCCGGTTGGGGCCATGCATGATGATGACGCGGTGCTGTTCTTCAACTTCCGGGGCGACCGAGCGATCGAGATTTCCCAGGCCTATGAGGACCATGACTTCTCCGCTTTTGATCGAGGCAACCACCCCGAGATCTACTTCGCTGGCATGCTCCAATACGACGGTGACGCCAAGGTTCCAGCCAACTATCTTGTTGACCCGCCAGCCATTGACCGAACCATGAGTGAGTATCTGTGCGCCGCGGGCGTGAGGAGTTTTGCCATCAGTGAGACCCAGAAGTTTGGTCACGTTACCTACTTCTGGAATGGCAATAGATCTGGCTATATATGTGAGGATCTGGAAACCTATATCGAGATCCCCTCCGACAATGTCGAGTTCAACACCACTCCGGGAATGAAGCTACGCGAGATCACCGACCAGACCATCGAACTCTTGCGTAGCGGCCGCTACGAGTTCGGACGGTTGAACTTCCCCAATGGTGACATGGTGGGACACACCGGTGATCTGGAGGCCACCATTGGAGCAATGACCATCCTCGATGGATGCGTCGGCCAACTCATCAAAGTGATCGATGAACTCAACGGCATTGTTGTCTACACCGCCGACCACGGCAACGCCGACATCATGTTTACCGAAACCGATGGGATTCGATCGCCCAAGACATCCCACACTCTCAGTCCGGTTCCTTTCGCCATCCATGACTCAGGCTTTGGTAGTGAATACCAGATGGCCAGCGTTGAGGGAGCCGGGTTGGCTAACGTAACCGCAACCGTCTTGAACTTGCTCGGCTTCGAGGCACCAGCGGACTACGAACCAAGCCTCATTCGCTTCGACTAGTGGCCTTAGCCCGCTGCGAAAGGGTGCGGCGGCCCAGGGATGTCTTGTGCACCTCGTCGGCGCCGTCATAGATGCGAGCTCCACGTTCGTGCCGATACCAGTACGACAAGATGGTGTCGTCGGTAAGACCAAGCGCTCCATGGACTTGGATGGATCGATCCAACACATCCAGCATGGTGTTAGCCACGGTGAACTTGATGGCCGCAATCTCATCGCGGGCTTCCTTAGCCCCCACCCGGTCGATCATCCATGCCGCGTGCAGGGTCATCAGCCTGGCTCCCTGAATTTGGGCGCGGGATTCCGCCACCCAATGCTGGATGACCTGACGGCTGGCCAGGGCTTGACCATCGGCGGTGATAGGCCGTTCGTTGGCTCGATCACACATCATGTCAAAACTGCGAGAGGCAATCCCGAGCCAACGCATGCAGTGATGGATCCGACCCGGGCCAAGCCGTTCTTGAGCAATGGCGAATCCCGCTCCCTCGTGGCCAAGAAGATTGTCTTGGGGAACGCGACAGCTCTGATACATGATCTCGCCGTGGGTGGCATAGCCACTTCCCGCGTGACCCATCATGGAGACGTTCCTTACCCGATTAAAACCTGGGGTATTGGTGGGTACCAGAATCATGCTGGCCTGCTGGTAGGGCCCGGCCTCCGGATTGGTAACGGCCATGACGATGGCGAAGTCCGCACCATCGGCCGCTGAGGTGAACCACTTCTGCCCGTTAATGACATAGTCATCACCGTCCTTGACCGCCGTTGTTTCCATCATGACCGGATTGGATCCCGGCATGTTCGGCTCAGTCATGGAAAAGCAACTGCGAATCTCCCCCGCCACCAGGGGAGCAAGGAACCGCTCTCGTTGCTGATCTGTGGCGTGAGCATGAAGAATCTCTACATTGCCAGCGTCCGGCGCCTGGGTACCGAAAACCAGGTGGCCAAGTGGAGTGCGCCCCAGCGCCTCGCTCATCAGACCATGCTCTAACAAACTCAACCCAAGCCCGCCATACTCGACCGGGTGATTGGGTGCCCACAGTTCCATCTGGCGGACCTTGTTCTGGCACTCCGTGATCATTCGTTGAAGTTCTGGCCCCTCGCCATGCAACATCTCACCCTCGAGAGGAATTACCTCATCATTCATGAAGGCATTCACCATGCCCAAGATGGTTTCCATCTTGTCCGAGATTGCAAAGTCCATTGGTCTCCTTAGTAGATAACTTCAGTTGCCAACGATCCGTCTTGGGCCTCGACCACCACCATGCGTGACATGCAGGGCATGCAGTACAGACGATCTCCCACCCGCAGTTCTCGTTTAGAACGAATCACCACCTTGCACACCGGGCAGATGATCTCGTTTGGTCCAAGCCAATCGTCTTCGCCCTCCCAGTGGCGATAGAACTTGCGCCACTTCTTTGGTACTTCACGAAAGCCGCGATCCTCCAACTCAAAAGTCCGTCGAGGTTCTTCGGTGGTGACCGCCTGCGTGATCGGATCTGTGGATGCTTGATTGTTCACACCAGTCCCAGTCGGTCCATAGTCTCCAGATACTCTCGCCCCATGTCTGCCCGCATCGAACGGTCCGTGGCCAGGTCATCGGCGGCCCGGCTGAACACGGCCAGAACAAGTCCGTCGAGTTCGCCTCGGATACCGGCGAGGCGTGCTCGATTGCCGGGATGATCGGCAAGCAGGCGGCCAAGGTCGTTCTCTCCAAACCCCAGGTGGCGTCGCTCGTCCTTCATGACTCCGTCGAGGATCTCCGCGGTCACGGGGTCAGCAGTTGCTGCATGCACCATGAAGGCGGAGTGTTCCATGCTTTCCAGAATCACATTCTGTGCCAGAAGAGCGGCGGACCAATCTCCGGACCGAACCAACTCCAAAAGCCGTCGCTTGAAAACCAGCAGGGTCGGATTGGCCCGGCGTTCGATCTCGGCCTCCGGGTTTGCTATCCCCAAGTCGCGTAACCGATGGAGGAAAACTTCGAGGTGACGGGCCTCATCGGCGACCTGGGTGGCGAGGAAAATCTTCGAGTGCCGATTGGGTGCGATGGCAATCATTCCACTAGCACCCTCAAGCGCTGCAGTTTCTCCTACGCAATAGTTGCAAAGGGTCGTGATGAGCGAGTCCTTCTCGCTCTGGCCAAGATCCGCGACCCCGACCGGCGAAGATTGTTCACCTTCAGCATGACCATAGGGTCGGTCACGCAGGTAGCCCTCAACCGCCTGAAACCAGAACTCAAAGGAATGTACTTCGTTGAGGAAATCCTCCTGATTGAGAGCATGGGGATCAAACTCCGGATCGGGATGACCCAGATCGGCCCGGTCGGAATCATGCTCTGGGCTCATACGCCAACCGGGGCTTGGTACTCCAAACCAATCCTGGCCAAGCGGGTCTTGAACTCCCCAATAACCGTTTGCTCCAGGACGGTCTGCATCTCTTCGGAAGTGGCAGTCGACAGGTCGGTCCCATGGAAGTCGGCGCTACCAACATCACCCATGACATCGCGAGCCTTGTCGACATTGTCCCTGCCCTCATCAAAACTAAGCGAGAAAGTCTTGAGCATGTGATAGGCCATGTCCTTTTGCATCTGCTCGATCTCGGACTTTTTCTCCGGGTGTTCCTTGATAAGTGAGCCAATACGATTCTCACCAAAGCCAACGTGGCGCCGCTCGTCAGCAATCGTGCCAGCCAAGGTGTGAGCAAACTTCGGATTGGAAACCCGGTTCGACGTCTCCATCATCTCAAAGACGGAGAATGCCAAGCCCTCCAACACAATGTTTTGGCCGACGACTCCGGCGATGAAATCTCCGGAATCAACTTTTTCCAGAAGCACTTCGGCGAACTTCACCAGGTGAGGGTTGGCGAAGTGATCGATCGTTGACTCCAGGTCGGCCTTCTTTACCCCAAGGTCAAAGAGTCGCTGGGTGAAGATCTCTACATGGCGGGCTTCATCCAAGGTCTGAGTGGCAAGGAAATGCTTGGAGGGATAGTCCGGGGCGGCGTTTACTAGGCCCGATGACGCGGCTAACGCCGCTCGTTCACCCACCACAAGTTGCACCGTGCTGCGGATGGCGTCAGTCCGGAGGTCATCGTCAGCCAGTAGGACCTCGGCCTCACTTTCTCCTTCCTCGTGTCCATACACAGTGTCCTCTAGGTAGCCCTGTGGGCATAGCTCCAGCCACCGCTGGATTGAATAGGAGTTCAAGAAGTCGGCCATTGTTCGTCCCCATTGTGATTCGTTGGTGACTCGAACCTAAGAATGGTCAGGCTCGAACAAATAGGGACGAAAGACCCTACAGGGAGCAAGTGTGACCATTTTCACTTACGACGTAAGGTAGGGCCGCTGCCGACGTTTGCGGTGTCAGCTTTCAGCGCTCTTGGCTGGACGATGCAGAACCGCGTTCGTTGGAGTGACGACCAGTTCCAATGCTTGCTCGTCGCCACGAAGCGCACCAACCCCATCCACAATAAGACTGTATCCACCCTCTTCAAAGGCAGGCCACAGCAGGCTCAGTTCTGGTTGGGCGGCAACATTACGTGAGCAGCTTCGGCCCGGCGAAGCCAAGAACACGCCATCGACCAGCCGAAGATCGACCTGGATGATGTGGGGGCGCCCTGCGGGGGGTGCAGTCAGAACGAAGGCGGCGCTGCCATACCGCTCAAGTTCGCTCGACAATTCACTGATTTCGACCTTGATGCTCACGAACACAACCCTACTGCTCTCACCACGAGTACTTGCTCGACTTTGAAAATGCGTAGCACTTCCATACGTATGCGTATTGCCGCGAGGCGTCGAATCGTCTAGGATCCATACGTATGCGTACGGAAACGAGACTCGATCCCCAAGAACACCGGGTTCAAAGTTGGAGGATTGGCGAGATCGCTCACGATTTCGAACTCATCGATGTCTGGCGCCTGCCGGCCCAGGGTCGACGAGAGGAATTCGGCGATCTTCCGGCCCTACTTCTGTCTGAGCCAACGGCGAAGTCCGCCACGGCCAAACTAACGGGCTTCCTCTTTGCTGTGAGGCTCCAAGCCGGGCAGCTCCTTGGTTGGGATGACCAGGCTCTGCCGATCCCTGGCTGCACAGAGATGTCCCTGCGGGAACGGCTGCCCACAGACCTACCTGCTCCTCCAATAGACCCAAGTGACAAACACCTCGACTTCCAGGTCGTCTTCCAGACGGACGTTGAGTATGCGGCCGAACTCTCGAACAAGACCGTTCATGCTGTCCTCCATCTTGGTTGGGTGGAGGACAGTCCTGACCAATACCACGGTCAACTTGGAGTGTATGTGAAGAACCGCGGCAGGCTTGGCCGCCTCTACATGGCCGCCATCGCTCCGTTTCGCCACTATGTAGTTTACCCGGCGTTGCTACGCCATGTCGATCAGGGCTGGCGGCGCCGCTAGGAACGGGTTGCGCTCAATATCACGAACTTCGAGTTGGAGACCACGGTCTTCACATTGCCGAACAGTTCGTTGATTCGAACATGATGGCCCAAGTGTCGGTTGCCAACCACAACCAGTTGACCCCCAGAGCGAAGGACCCGCCGCCCTTCGGCGAACAGGTGTTGGGCGGCGGCGTAACCCACCACATGTTGATCGTGAAAGGGCGGATTGCAGACCACCAGGTCAATGCTGGAGTCATCAACCCCCTCCGCTCCATCTGTCACCAAGAATTCATCCTGACGACCCTTGGGCAAGGCTCTGTTGTGGGTTGCCCGGGCCGAGGCGATAGCCAAGTAGGAGATGTCGCTAAAAAGTACGGTTGATGCAGGGTTGGACACCCCAAGGGTGACTCCCACAATGCCATTGCCACAACCAAGATCAAGAACCCGATCGCCATTCTTGGGCACCGGAAGGTGATCAAGCAGGAACCGGGTTCCAATGTCCAGGCGGCGGTTGGCAAAGACCCCCGGCAAAGTGATGGCCGACAGCCCGGAACCAAACTCATAACTCGCAGCGGGCGGGCGGGGGCCTGGATCCAGGTCAGGATCGAAGTCTGTGAACACCAACCGAGCCTTCTTCTTGGCCAGCGATGTCGTGGTTGGTCCGAGAATCTCCTCGAACAGGGACAGGGTTGAGCTATGGATATGGCGGGACATGGCAGCCCCAACGATGGTTGATTGTGAACTCAGCAAGGGTCGGAGTGCACGCAGTTGATACTCCAACAGACTAAGCGTCTTTGGGATCTTGATCAGAACCCTTAGCCTGTCCGGGCTTCCGCCCCCAATATCGGCCGGTACGGCGGGAGCAGCCGAACCGGGAAGTTGCTCGACCAACCCGACAGCCAAACCATTGCGAACCAAGTTGGTCATAGTCGCGCGCTCGGACAGAACTGAGTCGCCCCACTTGATAGGTTGGCAGGGAGCAAGAGCACAAGCCAAGGCACCAAAGGCGTCATTGATCAACAGGGTGGGCCTCGACACAGACTCTTCCGTTTCGACCCCCTCCCTATCCGCCAGATACGTCAGCAGATACTCATCCGCTGCATCCCAAGCTCGGAGATTGTGATGAGCCGGAACTCTGGTCAAGCTGAATGAACCCTGAGGGACGCCCAGAACCTCACTTGTTGGAACGTGGCTGCCACGGGAAGACATCCCGTGACCCTAGGACCGGCGAGACCAAACGAGCGCCACCGATACGATTTCAAGTCGAGGGGACTGCGATGATTTCCATCAACTCGTCAATATAGGGCTTGGCTGGCTTGGCTAGGTATCGGTCGTTGGGCAATGCAACCCGCAGTTGAAAATGTCCGATATAGGTAGCCACGGCAATCCGCCCCCGTCGCCTCGCCTGGGCCGGGGTCGAACCGAGTTCAGCGAATATCTCCGTGACAAAATCGACTCGCTTGGCCATCACCCGTTGAATGATAGGACCAATCAGAGCATCGCCTCCGCGGGCTGCTAACGCGACATCGACAGGACCGTGCTCAAGATCTCCAAAAGCAGTAAGTAAAAGCAACCGAAGTCGGGCGGCGGGATCAGCAATACCCTCAAGCTCGGCGATGACGCGATCAGTACCCTGCTCTTCCCACCACAGCAAAGCCGACTCTATGAGGGCCGCTCGGTCAGAGAAGTGCCAGTAAAAGCTCCCCTTGGTGACACCAAGCTCGGTTGCCAAGCGCTCCACAGAGAGTCGCTCGACCCCAACCGAGGCAATGACACCCAGTGCGGCCGAGGTCCAATCCTGCCGAGTCTTGGTTGGTCCCATCGACCATATTGTAGTCGGCCATACGGCTGCGAAGGGCTGCGCTAGCGGGCCGGGCTGAAGGTTGCGGGTAGATGCTTAATCCCATGAATGAAGCTGGACGCCAGTTGCACCGGCTCGCCACTGGCCCTGATGTCGGGCAGCCGATTGAATAGTTGACGAAACATCACGGTGATCTCACGTCGAGCCAAGTGCGCCCCCAGGCAGAAATGAGGACCGGGACCGCCGAAGCCAAGGTGTGGGTTCGGGTCTCGCAGAACGTCAAAAACGTAAGGGTCCTCGTACACGGATTCGTCTCTGTTAGCCGATAGGTAGTTCAAGAAAAGCTTGTCTCCTTCCCGAATTCTCTGACCTCCCAACGTGGTGTCGATCAGTGCCGAGCGTCGCATGTAGCTAACTGGCGAAGCCAACCGCACGATCTCCTCAACTGCGGTTTGGGCCACCCCTTCAAAATCGTCCTGCCATATTGCCCGCTGGTCTGGGTTTTCCGTCAAGTAGGTCAAGCCCCAACTGATGGCGTTCCTGGTGGTCTCGTTCCCAGCGACGACCAACAAAATGAAGAAGCTGGCAACCTCAGCATGGCTGAGTCTTTCTCCATCAACCTCGGCATTGACCAGGATTGTGGTCAGATCATCATCATTCTTTCCCTCTTTGGATTGGGCGACCTCGGTCATGAGGGCAGCCAATTCCCCACCAGCGCTCAGAATCGCTCCAATAATGTCATCTTCGGGGGCGACAAACTCGGGATCTCCCGCACCCAGGATGATGTTGGTGTTGTCAAACACCATGTCAACCTCACTTTGGGGGATTCCCATTAAGTCACAGACGATCTGGAGTGGCAGCCGGGCGGCAACATCGAGAACAAAGTCGCACTCCCCCCGCTCAGCAATCTCATCAATAATGACCTTGGCCTGAACGTCAACTGATTGCTCGAGCTTCTTGAGCATCCTGGGGGTAAAGCCAGGCGAAACCAGCCCGCGAAGCCGGGCGTGGCGCGGATCATCCATTGAGATCATCGAACCAAAAAACTCATTGAACTCCGGTGGGCTGTCGATCGCCGTCACTCCTCTCGCCGAAGAGTAAACCTCTGCCGATTTGGAGATCTCTCGAATTTGCTCCTGACTGGAGACAAACCAACCACCCGGGCCCTGCGGAAGCGGTACCCCTGGGTCCGGTTTGGGTTCTTCGATGAACACCAGGCCAACAGAGCGGATCGCGGCCAGATCGTCCTCGATCTCTGCCATTGGCCGTACCCAGAACTGGCCATGTAGCGGATTCCGTACACCAGTGAGATCGAGTGCCATCGTTAGTCTCCTCCGTCGGAATTCAACCGTCGTCACCACCAACTCTGGCCTTTGCGGACTTGCTAGGGCAAACCAATAGCTACAAAACCTCAATCAGGGCCCCTCACACCCTGGCTCCAATGGCCGAAACTGTAAGTGGTATCGATGCGCGCCCACCCCGAAGGAACCCACATAGTGGAAAACGAAGACGAAATCATTCGGGCCATCGGCAGTCATGGCCTCTGGAAATCCCGTCTGAACGACGCTATCCGCGCCGGAGAATCCAGGTTTGATCCTTCTGAGGTCAAGCTCGACAACAAGTGCGAATTTGGCCTGTGGCTACACGGCGACATTGACGCTGGACTGCGCGCGACTGAGCACTACCGCAAAGCCGTCGCCCTCCACGCCCAGTTCCACGAGGGAGCGGCCGAGATTCTTCGCCAGGCCACCACGGGCAACAAACTAAGAGCCAAGGAACTGGTGGCTCCCGGCTCAGATTACGCCAAAACATCTACCAGGTTGACCCTGGTCCTCATGGCCTGGAAGAAGGAACTCGCCCTCCTTGGTGTGAGCTAGATCGCTTGCACCGTCGTTCCACGCCAGCAAACGTCCACCCGGCAACCTCAACCGGGTGGGGTTTGCATCGTCATCCTCAAGAGCGCCTCTAGCTAGAAATGAGAGTCTCGACAGCTTCGGTGAGACCTTCCAAGCCAATGGCCCCATTGTGCACAGTCCAGGCGCCATCATCATTGAGAAAAACGAACGCTGGCTGGATACCAATTCCATAGGCCGCCCAAACCACGCCCGTCTCGTCCACCGCGTGTTCGAATGCTCCAACACCCCGAGTCTGGACGAACGCTTCCATGTCCGCTGCATCGGACTTTCCTGCCACTCCAATAACCGTGACCTGATCACCAAACAGTGCCTGTACCTCTGCGACCGCAGGGGCTTCACGTTGGCAAGTAGGTCACCACGGAGCCCAGAACCACAGAACCGTGTCCTGGCCCCCGATTGCGCCAAAATCGACCTGGCTTCCAGAAACCGTGGGGAGAACCGCCGTTGTCGGCAATTCAATAGCAGCGGCGGCTGGGGTTGTAGCCTCACTTGACGCTTCGGGAGCGGCGGCTGGGGTTGTAGCCTCACTTGACGCTTCGGGAGCGGCGGCTGGGGTTGTAGCCTCACTTGACGCTTCGGGGGCAGCGGCTGAGGTCGAACTGGATCCACAAGCCCCGAAAGCCAGCGCAGCCACAAACATCAGGCCAACGGCCTTCAGCGATAGCTTTGTTGTTGGGTCATTCATGAGGGCCACGCTACTCGTCGCAACCGAAATACTGGGCGCGGGACTTCTTAGCAACTTGTGAACTTCTGAAAGTGGGATCCAACCACCTAGTCCGAATCTCGGAGAACCAAGAGTTGATCTCCCGTCACACGATCAAAGTCTGCGGATGGGGCCACATCTCCGCTCAACCCAGCAACAACGAGGTCGTTGACCCGACGCGCACTCGGATCTACCCGACGAAAGCTCCCCCGGCCACGGGCCAGTCTGGCCGCCAAGATGTCTTCCTCACTCGTTCGGAAGACCGATCGTGCCACCATGGTTGATCCGACGCCAACACCCTCCACGCCACTACTGACACCCAGGGAATAGACATTGGCCCGACCAACGAGGGGGCCGAGACTCGAAACAACGGCTGTAACCAACTCGGTGCGATCCGAAAGCACCAACACCGTTCGAATTCCCAAAGCTTCGGCTGCCTCTTCTACGTCTTCGTTCTGAAGCTCGCCCCCAAAGACCAGCAACGCCCGCTGCTGGGCCTGGTCACGCTCCAGGACCTGGTCGGTGAAAAGCATGATGGGAACACCCGCATCTTGAAGCTGTTCTGCAAGTTTCAGATGCCACGGCTCCGCACCAACAATGGCAACGGCGCGCTGGGGCGGACGGGCAACCTTGAGCAGGCGGGCTGCCGGAACCGCAGAAAACCCGTAAAAGATTACCGTGAGAACGATTACCGAAAAGGTGATAGACACAATCGGCCCCGGGTCGAGTCCCTGGTGTTCAATCTCCAAGGCGAACACGGCGGAAACAGCGGCAGCAACGATTCCCCTCGGAGCCACAAAAACCAACATTGCTCGTTCGGGGATAGTCAAGGCCGAGCCAAAGGTCGAAGCGGCGACCGCCAAAGGGCGAGCAACCACAATCAGTACCAGAGTCAGCCAGATTGCCTTTGGGAGGACATCCACCAACTCATCAAGGTCGACGCGGGCACCCAGGATCATGAATAGTCCGCCAAGTACGAGGAGACTCAGCTCTTCTTCGAACTCACGGATGTGTCGAGATGGCGCCCGGCGCTGGTTGGCTAGAACCAACCCAAGGGCTGTTGTGGCCATGAGTCCAGCCTCGGGAGCGACAATGTCTGCCAGTGCGAATGACCCGATGGCGGTGGCCAAGGCGACCGGGTTGTGTAGGTGATCGGGAATCCAGTGGTTGCCAAGAGCCCAGGCCAGCGCGACTCCAAGACCTCCACCTACCACGGCTCCGGTGCCCAATGTCAAGGCAATGGACAGGGCCGCTCTTTCCGGGCTCGCTCCCTCCAGTAGTGCATCAAGCACAACCACTGCAAGGGTGGCGCCGATGGGGTCGATGACAATACCCTCCCAGCGAAGAATCTCCGCTACTGAGGGCCGAGGTTTAGCCAATCGGAGAAGGGGCTGGACCACGGTTGGTCCGGACACCACCAGCAGGGCGCCAACCAAGGCAGCGGTTGCCCGCCGCAACTCAAACAACTGCCAGGCAGTGAGGCCGGCAATCACCCATGTGATGAACGCGCCAACACTCACCAACCGGCCAACGACACCCTGCACTCCCCCAACCTTGTCGAACCTCAGGCCAAGGCCACCCTCAAACAACAAGATGCCGACACCCAAGGAGACCAGGGGAAACAACACATCACCAAACTGTTCATCCGGGTTCAGGACTCCCAGGATCGGGCCAGCCAGAATTCCGGCCGGGAGAAGAAGGAGGATCGAAGGGATCTTTAGCTTGGGGGCAAGCCAGAGGCAGGCCACACCGACCACAACAATGACAGCGACCGCACTCGTGGTTGACACAGCGGTCGTCAGCATGTTGGCACCATGGTGGGCAAAGTAACCATCGGCAGAACCCTAGCCAACAGCTACCGATGCCCGGTGGCTTCACCCCGGTAGTTGAGCGAGTGGGAGTGTTCGTTCCGTTGTCCGACGAAGGTGGGGTTCACTCATCAGTTAGGAATTGTCGGCTCCCGTGCCAGTCCCGACAACGGTTTCCAACTGGTTTGCCACCTGCCCGAGCTCATTGGATGCCCCAGAAATTCTCGAAGCCGTTTCGGAAGTGGAACGGGTCGCTTTGGCCACGCTGCCAATCGCCTCAGCAATGTTGGACGTGTTCGAAGATGCGTCTACCACTGTCCGCACCACCTCATTCGTCGTGGCCGACTGTTCTTCTACCGCAGAAGCGATCGTGATTTGGATTTCAGCGATTCGATCTATGACATCGGAGATATCGGAGATGGCCTCAACTGCCTGCTGGGAGTCTTCCTGGATCTGGGTGATTCTGGAAGAAATGTCCTCGGTGGCAGTCGAGGTTTGCTTAGCCAGCTCCTTCACCTCGTTGGCTACCACAGCAAAACCTTTGCCTGCTTCTCCGGCTCGGGCGGCCTCGATGGTGGCATTGAGGGCCAGCAGGTTGGTCTGCTCTGCGATCGAGGAGATCACCTCAACCACCTCTCCCACCTCGGCACTGGACTCCCCGAGCCGTCCGATCTTTTGGTTAGTTGCGGCCGCTGTTTCAACCGCAGAATGAGCAACCTCGGTGGCATTGGCTGCCGAGGTGGCGATTTCTCTAACCGCCGTAGACATCTGTTCCATCGACTGAGCAATGGCGTCAACACCTTCGGCCAGTTCCCCTGCCGCCTCGGCCACCGAGTCAGCCTCCGCCGTGGTTTCTACAGCAGTGGCAGACATGTCACCGCTCAGACGCTCTAACAGAGAAGACGACGAATAGACCGATCCGACCGCCGGTGCCATCTGCCGAGCAACCAATTTGGCCACGAATCGAGCAGCCAAGGCAATGAGTACCGCCGCCACGACGCTAGAAATGACAATCCGAGTCCGAAGGGAGCCAAGTGCGGCATAGGCCTCACCCTTTTCTTGGCTGGCGAACATCCACCATCCATAGGACTCAAAGCTGTATGCCCCTCGGGACTTGGCATAACCAACCACGCTGCTACCAGAATCATCGAATCCCTGCGTTCCGTCCCGCTCAATGGAGTCGGTACCAGTGAAAAGATTGGTGGTGAGAATCTCCGATGCATCAGGAGAGAAGAGAACTCTTCCCGAACTGTCCACGAGGTACAACTCGGCGGTGTCGGTTCCAACGTGGGCCAAGGTGGCTTGGCCTTCTTCGACAATATCGTTGACTACCCGGTCAAAGCTGGCAAGGTTCAACCAGGCTCTCCGAGCGGTGCCAGTTGAGTCAAAAACCGGAGCAGCGAAGGGCAACACCAAGCCATCTCCCCCCATCATAGTTGACAGATCACTCCGCTCAAGATCCCCGTAGTAGCTCTCGCCGCTACCTATCGCACCGCTGGCGATGCTGTCAAACCATGCCTCCCCCCGGACGCTTGTTCCAATCAGTCCCTCCAGCACAGTCGTCGGCTCGCCACTGAAATCAACGGTGGAAACGGCCACGATTTCGCCACTATCAAGATCTGCGAGCAGCATGGCGTCATAAATGCCGTAAGTGGCCATGTAGAAGTTCATGGCAGCCGTCGCCGCCGACACTTGTCCACTGGAATCGGGATTAAAGGCAAAGGCCTGAACATCGCCGTAGCGTTCAAACAAGTTTCGGTCGATTTTGTGGTTCGATCCGGAGGCCGCGGCCTGGAGTCGCTGGCCGGAGGCTTCGGCCAGCGAGGACTTGCTCAATTGGTAGGAAATGATCCCCACCGCTAACAGCGGGATCACTCCAACAAACAGGAAGGCAACAGTGAGTGTTCGATGCAGGCTATGCTGAGGGGACTGATCGCCATCGGGCGAAGCGCTAGCAAACATGGTTGGCAGTACGGCCAACGAGGCCACGATATTAGGTCAACGTCGGTGACCAGGGGTCGGACCCGTGGCCATGGAAAGCTACCTTGAGCCACCGCGACGAGCTCGACGCTGGCGCTTCTTCCGGCCTGGACTCAAGCCCGATCTCGCCTTCGAGCCCTGCTTTGTTGAACCCTGCTTTGTTGAACCCTGCTTGTTCTTCGGCCGTGAGCGGCCAGAGCGTTTAGTTTTCTTCGTTTCTGCGCCATCAACCGCAGACCGAGGCCTTTCCCGTTTGCCTTCAGAGCGGACGCCATTGGTGCTATCGCGGCCTTTGGCGTCTGCTTGGTTTGAACGGCGCTTCGAGTGCATGGAGCCTCGGCCCTTGGGGTCGTGCTGGTTGTGCTGAGCTGGCTTGGACTCCGGACGAGATTTACTGCGGTCGGTTCCACCCGAGCGTCGCTTGGTTGCCTTTGATCGATCCCCCGCGACGACCTTGACTTCTCGGCGGGAGATGTCGGGTAGCTCCTCAAAAGGGATCGGGGGAAGTCCGACATCCTTGAGCATTCGAATAGCGCCCTTTTTCTGGTCAGGGTTGATGTAGGAAACAACAACACCTTCCGCCCCAGCTCGAGCGGTCCGACCAGACCGGTGAACATAGTCCTTGGGATCAGCCGGGGGGTCATAGTGGATCACACAGGCCACACCATCGACATGAATGCCCCGAGCGGCGACATCGGTGGCGACCAAAGCCTGAACCCGGCCATCGGTGAAGGCCTTGAGGGCAGCATCTCGTTGGTTTTGGGATCGTCCACCATGTATCCAACCGGCCTTTACGCCCACCCGCTTGAGTTGCCTGGCCACCCGGTCCACCCCATGGCGGGTCCGACAAAACATGATCGTCGGACCAGCATCATCAATAATGTCGGCGCTCAGACCGACCTTGGCCGATTGTTCCGTCAAGATAAATCGGTGGGCAACCAAGCGCAGATCCGGTTCGCTCGCACCAACCTGGTGCGTAACCGGGGCATTCTGGTAGGTGTCGGTCAGCACCTTGACTTCCTTGCCCAATGTGGCAGAGAACATCACGGTCTGCTGGCGAGAGCTACACATGTCAAGGATTTGGCGGACCACCGGCAAAAACCCCATATCGGCCATGCGATCAGCTTCATCGATTACAACAAAGCTAACCTGGTCCAGCGAACACTCACCCTGTCCAATGAGGTCGAGCAAGCGACCGGGACAAGCGACAAGCAAATCAAGCCCCTTGCGTAACGCTCGACGCTGTGACTCCATGCCTACTCCGCCATAAACCGCAAGCACCGATCGTTGGCGTGTCTTTGCCAACGGTTCGAGTTCACGGCGAATCTGTTCCGCCAACTCGCGAGTGGGTGACAGAATTAGTCCTCTAGGACGTCGAGGCGTTGCCTTACCTATCCCGGCCACCATGGGAATTCCAAAAGCCAAAGTCTTCCCTGAACCAGTTGGTGCACGCCCGAGAACATCTCGGCCAGCCAGGGCATCGGGAATACTTGCTCGTTGAATCTCAAAGGGGGTGGTAATGCCACGCTTGTCCAGGACGGCCACAAGATCCTCTGGCACGCCAAGGTCGCCAAAACTGGCGTCGGAGTTTGTCATTGTTGTACTTCTCTTTCGGGCCCAGACCCCGGAATGGGCGCGAGCAACTCGATCATGCTAGCCGATCCTGCGCCAAAGACAGGGTGCGGTTGGTTGCCTCTACCGAAGCCTAAGCCGACTACCGGGCTTAAGCGGCGCGAATGTACTCCCAATGGCCGGGATGAAGGAGCAGGCGATGCCGTCCCCCGCTGGCCTTTGGATCTCCCGACTCATAGCCAGCATCACCATGCCAGCAAACGATTCTTGGGTTGGTGGCCCGGAGGATTCTGGTGGAGAAATGCTCCGGATCTCTTGTGGTTGCCCACGCCAGGGCATCAGCGACTTTGTCGTGCTGACAGAGTTGGTGCAAGGTCACAAAAGTTGGGGGAACAAGCTCGATTTCGCCTCTGTCCCGTTGTTGCAGGGCTTGGGTCGGTGACAGCCAGGCATGATCCTGTATTTCCCCGTCATCAATAACCACCGAACCCGAGGGGGCATGAGTGGCGAAAAACCAGGTACGAAAGCGCCTTCTGGGTCCCCCGGTCGGAACGGCTGGAGTTGTTGGAGGCTGCCAGTGATTCCATGCAACCAAGTCTTTCCCCTCAATCTGAAGTTTGGTCTCTTCGCGTGCCTCCCGAACCGCGGCAAGGCGGGCCGAAGCTAAATCATCACCAGGGATCACTTCGTGGGGGTCCACCTTGCCCCCAGGGAAAACCCACATGCCAGCGAAGGCGATCTTGGAGTTCCGGCGAAGCATTAGAACTTCAATGGACTCTTCGGCGTCCCGTAGCAAGAGAACGGTCGATGAGGGAATCAACTCGTTGTCACTCATGCCCTCAACCCTAGGCTCCGATCACGTTGGGCGGTGCAGGCGATGACCGGCCTCAACAGGCGAGCCAAACAAATGAGGTGAGCGAAGGTCGATTCGGAGCCAACACCGGGTTGTGTTGGTGGCGATGCGTGTGGAGGGAGAGTCGACCCCCGCTCATTTGCCTCATTCAGACCGGTGAAGGGCGATGACCACCGGTATGTCCGTTACCATCGACGACATCTAGTAAAAACTTGAGCGAGCCCTCTCGGGCGAATGTGCCCATCGCTCACCCCCGCTTCTCCCGATTCGTTCTTCTCCGTGGTTCGACCTTCTCTCATGACCTCATTCGTCCAAAACCCCATGTGCTCAGATGTTTCTTGGCGCTGATCTTCTTCCCTGGCTTACGCTGGCTATCGGAGGAGCATTGGCCGCTGGCACCTTGCTTGCCCTGATCCGTCCCCCGGACAAGATCAAAGACGGTGACCTGCCAGTGGCTCCTCTCGGTCGGAGCCTGATCCAAATTCTTATCGGGACCGTGGCGTCAATCTGGGCGATTGCCAGTCTTGTGAGCTAACGGCATCTAGCGGGCGGCCGAGGTCATAGGCGACAATTCTCCTAAAGGTCCCTCGAGATCTCACCGATAGGTAGGTGACTAGGTCCCGTGGATCTCACGGAGACCCGCTAGAAAAAGGGCGCAATGAGTCTTCTCGTACCACAACAGAGCGAAACGACAACGATCCGCCGACGGCGCCGAGTCGTTCAGCCAGCTCCCAGTGCGCGCCGCCAACTCCCAGCGACTATTCCCAGCGCCTTAGCTGAGGATGGAGCTTCGGTCCGAACGGATCGCATCTTCCAGGCCCTTCTGGGAATCGCCGCCTGCCTAGCCCTAACCGGTGTCATCATCCAGAGTCAAGCCGAAGCGATTTCACCGGGCTCACCGGAGGCTCCCGCACCAGCGGTCTTCGTCCAAGTCGACTAGGCCACCCAAACGTGCCCACAGTTTAGAAATCGTTTGCCGCTCCGCCGGGAACCGGGCGCCTACTCATGTTCTCAAACCGTGTGAAATGGCCCAGAAAGGCCATCTTGACCACCGCAGTCGGACCATTTCGGTGTTTAGCTACGATGACCTCCGCTACGCCCTTTTGTTCGGACTCCTGATTGTAGATCTCATCTCGGTAGAGGAACATCACCACATCAGCATCCTGCTCCAACGCCCCAGACTCACGGAGGTCCGACAGCATTGGCCGCTTATCCTGGCGTTGCTCAAGGCTCCGGTTGAGCTGAGCAAGAGCCACCACTGGGGTCTCCAGTTCGCGAGCCAGGATCTTGAGATGGCGGCTCATCTCGGAGATCTCAACCTGGCGGCTTTCCGCCCCCGACCGTCCAGTCATCAACTGAATGTAGTCAACAATGATGACCCCAAGATCACCCTGGCGGCTCTTGAGCCTTCGAGCCTTCGCTCGAATCTCCATGACTGTGGTGTGCGGGTTGTCGTCGATAAAGATTGGGGCTTCCGCCAGACGACCAACCGAGTGGCTGATCCGAGTCCAATCGCTCTCCTCCAACCTGCCAGTCTTCATCCGGTTCGCGTCGACCCTGGCGTCGGCGCAAAGGATTCGTTGGGAGAGTTCAAGCTGGCTCATCTCCAACGAGAAGAAAAGCGCCGGCTTCCCAGTGAGCATGGCCGAGTTGGCGGCGAGGTTAAGGGCGAAGGCCGATTTGCCCATCGCCGGTCGAGCGCCGATGACATAAAAAGCGTTCTTCTGGAGGCCCGAAACTAACTCGTCCAGATCGTGAAAGCCTGTAGGAAGACCAGTGATGGAGTCACCCTGTTCATAGAGTGCCTCAAGACGATCAAGATTCTCTGAGAGAAGATCCTTTATCTCCGCGGTGGTATTTGCCACCCGCTTTTCGGCCACATTGAACATTTTGGCTTCGGCATCATCGAGGGCCCCAACAACATCCTCTGGAACCTCATAGGCGATCTCAGCGATTTCGTTGCTTACCGTGATCAATCGTCGGAGTAGAGCATGGTCCTCGATTATCTTGGCGTAGTACGCGGCATTCGACACCGCTGGTGTGCCTGCTTGTAGATCAATTAGGGTTCCGGGGCCGCCAATTGCCTCCAACAAGTTCGCTCGTAGTAGCTCCTCGGCCACGGTGACCGCATCGACCGGTTGACCTGCCCCGTACAAGCTCAAGATGGCGTCGAAAATATGACCATGAACAGGCTTGTAGAAATGCTCCGTCCTAATAACTTCAACGGCATCGGCGATAGCCTCTCGGCTCAAAAGCATCGCCCCAAGCACCGACTCCTCTGCTCGCAGATTGCTTGGCGGAACCCGCGTTGGCCGCACCGGCGAAGAGGCTCGGTTAGCCGTCGGGCCATAGGGTTGCTCCTCTGGCCAAGCGTCACCAAATGGCGTTGGCGGCGGGCCATCCTCGGTCAGAACAACCCCTTCACGTAGGTCGAGATCACGCGAGCGGTCGGTGGCTACTGGGGCGCCAAACTCTGGAGCACTGCTTGGCGTGTCATCCGATGACGACGGGTTGTCCATGCCTACATTCTCCAGCAAGGAGCCTGTGGACTCCTAGACCTACATCCTGTGAATTTCGCCCCGTTTGCTGGGGATAACTGAGTTCTAGCTGTTGGCAAATCTGGCCGAGGAGACTGAGTCTCCTCGGCCGCTGCCAAGGGAACGCTAGGCCTCGATAACCTCGATCGTTACCGGGAACTGTACATCCGGGTGCGGTTGGGCGGTAACGATGTGGCTGCCAATGGTTCGAATACCCCCGCTCAAGTGGAGCATTTTGCGATCAAGTTCTACCTCAGTTTGCTCGGTGATGGCGGTGACAATGTCTGCGGAAGTTACCGACCCAAAAAGCTTGCCGCCAGCACCAGCGCGAGCCGGAATCTTGATGGATCGAGCAACCAACACCTTGGCCACCTCTTCGGCCGCCTCGCGGTCCTTTGTGTTCTTCAGTTGCCAGGATTTGCGCATCGCCTCGGCTTGAGCCTCGACCCCCGTCGTAGCCTGTTGAGCCTTACCCTGAGGAATCAGGAAGTTGCGGGCGTAACCATCGGCTACCTCGACGAGGTCGCCCCGGTTGCCAAGGCCGGAGACTCCTTCATGCAGAACGATTCGCATTTAGCTCTCCCCTTCACTCGTCACGGTTTCAACCGCTTCTACCGGAGCCTCAACAACCTCAACAACAGCCTCGGCCTCGCCGGGGGAAGCCTCCGAACGCGGCCCATCGCTACGATCCTCGCGTGGCCGCCGATCACCACGATCACCACGATCGCTGCGGTCGCTACGAGAGCGACGTTGGGTGGTCACCTTGGTGGCGTATGGCAACAAACCCATCTCGCGGGCGTTCTTCACTGCCCTGGCCACAACTCGCTGTTGTTGGGAGTCATTGCCCGAGACGCGACGAGCCTTAAGCTTCGCCCGATCAGACATGAACCGCCGCAGCAAGTCGACGTCCTTGTAGTCGACAAAGTCAACGTTGTCGGTGAGCAGTGGGCTGATCTTCTTCTTTGATCGACGGTTTGCATCTTTGGGTTTTGCCCGTCGGGTACTGCGTGTCTTTGCCATTAGAACGGCTCCTCGTCTGGTGAGTAAGCAGGCGGATTCTGGCGTCCGCCTCCGGACGAGCCGTAGGAACGACCGCCCTGTTGACTTCCGCCGCCGCTCTGCTGGCCACCCGAACCTCCGTCGCGACGTTCATTCTTCTGCACGGTTGCGGTGGCCCAGCGAAGGCTAACGGCGATGTCATCGGCCACAATCTCGACCTTAGATCGTTTGTCTCCATCTTGGGTTTCCCAGCTTCGCTGGTCAAGACGACCAGTGACGGTCACCCTTGTTCCTCGACCCACGGATTCGGCCGCGTTCTCGGCCAACTGAGCCCACGCGGTCACATCGATAAACGACGTTGCCTCTTCCCATTCTTGGGTTTGCCGATTCTGCCAGCGCCGGTTAACCGCGACCCCAAAACTGGCAACCGCCTGCCCGGACGGCGTGAAACGCAGTTCTGGCTCGCGGGTGGCGTTTCCGGTAATTGTTACTGAATTGTCAATGGCCATGATTTGCTCCCCTGTCAGACAACGGCGCCGGCAAGCCCACGCCTGTGGGCTTCATCGACCGGCAGCCGCATGAATTTGTGGCGAATAACATCATCCGCGAGTCGCAGGGTGCGATCGATTTCGGTCAACGCATTTGGAGCAAGGAATTCGAGGACAACATAGAAGCCTTCCCTCTTTTTGTGGATCTCATAAGCGAAGCGACGCACGCCCCACTTGTCCACCTTCTCCAACGAGCCACCATCGTCCTTGGCCATCTCGCCAAGTCGATTGATTGTCGTCTGGACCGTTGATTCTTCGGTCTCAGCGTTAAAAATGATCATTAGCTCGTATGCACGCACGGCGCGCATCACCTCCCTATGGACCCGGGCTTAACCGGGGCCCCCGACGGTCGAGGGCAGGGTCGTTCCTGACGCCAGGCGTCAGTATGACCACACGATGCTAGCGGGGCCAACCTTCGGCCCAACCTCCTACAGAACCAAACCTAGTCGGACCCTATGACATCGCTGCGTTGGTTCGGTCCTCAGCCCAAAACTAGGCCAAACTCAGGGACCGGTTCAAACGGGGACCAAAGCCAGTTGACCATGACGACCAACAGCACTCCGAGGGACAAGCCAATGGGCACGATCGATCCAGAACTCCTAAGCCAGATCCGCTACCGCTGCATCGGCCCGACCCGCGGCGGCCGAGCAGTGGCGGAAGCCGCCGACCCGAAGAAACCGTCCGTTTTCTATTTTGGGGCATGCGCTGGCGGAGTCTGGAAATCCGAAGACTCCCGTTTATGACCTCCTGGTCAAGGACACCGACCTGGTGGTGGCCACCCACGGACGCTCCATCTGGATCCTGGATGACCTACCTGAACTACTGTGAGATGTTGTTTGAGAAGTTGACATCACTCCCGCCGGTGGTGAGCAGCGCGGATGCTCGTCCAACGACCCAGTCCTATGACGTCTTCCAGAAACTGATCGAACAGATCGATCCCGAATTGGCAAAACTTGAGTCCTTGCTGAGCAACGAATTACAAGAACTGAACGACAAACTCACCGACGCCGGTCCCGGCCCTATTGGCATCTAGCCTTGGATATCCCCAGCACGCTCTTGGTTCTCGCTCGGGTACCACCGGCCATCGTCACAATCGGGATCATTGGCACCGTCGCCGCCTCAGTCGTGACCGAGCACTATGAAGTGAAGTGGGTGCGTACGACAAAGACTGCCATCTTCGCCGACGCCAAGCTGCTCTCGGGAAACTCCGTTGCCCTCGCCCTGGCCGCGGTGCCCCTCATGGTAATCGGAACGTTGACCGGGTCGACCCTTAACAAGCGGGCAGGCGAACGAAGCTTCACCCTCCTGTTTTGGACCGTGATGGCCGGTTACACCATCAGACTTGGGACTGTTCTGTTCTAGCCACTGGCTGTGGTCTGGGTCGTAGTGCTCTGGGAGGTGCTCGGTTCACCGAGTTCTTCGGGCGTCGTGGTTGTCTGGGAGGGGTCGGGATCGACAAATTCACACGGCTCGGTTGTTGTTGTCTCTTCGGGCACAGTGGTAGCCAGCGCGTCACCCTCTTCCCCAACCGCTGGCGGCTCGGTGACCAGAATCGGAGCACAGGGAGGCAATGTGGTAGTCGATAGCTCGGTATTCAATCGCTTGCCCGGAAACTCGGTTTGTAGATTCAATCCCGCACAAGAAGCCTGCGAACGGTCGAGGGTGATTCGGGAGGCTTGAGCCATAAAGGAACCCCAGATGTCAGTGGGCAGATTTCCTCCTTGAACTTCGATACCTCGAACATCAGTCATGAATCTCGGAGCTTCGCCGGGAGCACCCGGATACCCCATCCACACCGCTGCGGTGAGTTCGCAAGTAAACCCAACAAACCAAGCATCGCGGGAGTCCTGAGTGGTCCCTGTCTTACCTGCCGCAGGCTGATCGAAGAATTCACGAACTCCTCGACCAGTCCCCGCCTCTACGACCCGACTGAGCGCGTAGGTGACCTGACGGGCGATGGCAGGATCGAGCACCAGCTGACCAAGACGGGCCCCAAACTCTTGGCATTTGCCATCTACCGGGTACCAGCAGCGCACCACGCCCTTGGAATCTTCGATACGTTCGATTAGGACCGGCGGCTGAGCAATGCCCCCGTTGGCGATGGTTGAGTACGCACTGGCCATGTCCAACACCGAAACCTCGCCGGACCCAAGGACGAGCGCGTTAACCGGGTCGAGATGAGCAGACACCCCGAGGCGGTTGGCCAACTCGACCACGCTCTGAGATCCAACATCGACCATGAGTTGGGCGTACACAACATTGCTAGAACCGCGCAAGGCATCAATGAGATCTCGGTAGCCATCGGGACTGGACCCTCCGCGCACCGTCCACGTTCCCCCATTATTGGCACCAGGAATTTCAATCACGCTAGGAGCGGGGTACAACGACTCGGCTGAAATGCCCTGCTCAATCGCCTCGGCCAACGCGAAGGTCTTGAAAGCTGAGCCTGGCTGGCGTCCAGATCCACCACCCTCACGACCGAGCGCGAGGTTGACCTGCGAGGAAGTGAAGTCAAAGCCACCAACCATGGCTACAACACGGCCTTGCCGATCAAGAGCGAGGAGTGAGGCCGAAGGGTCCTCGGGATTAACCCTGGGATCAACCACCTCGGTCACCGACTCGAAAGCGGCGGACTGCAGCTGGGGATCTAGTGTGGTGTACACCCTCCAGCCCGCGGTATAGACCTCCCCTTTGAGCCCACCATTTCCGTTGTTTTCCAACTCGACTAACTGTTGTCGAACGGCTTCAAGAAAATAGTCACTTCCATCCGGAGATCCCGCCAGAGTCGGCGTATCCTCGCCGCGCTTACCATCAACAACTGAACTCCAGTCGCGGGCGTTGGCCTCATCTGCCTGCGGTTGAGAGATATAGCCATCGGCCACCATCCTGGCCAACACGGTTGCTCGTCTCCTGGTGGCCTCCTCGGGATCTCGAATTGCATCAGCAGTACTTGGCGAGCGAATTAGTCCAGCCAGATAGGCCGAATCGGCAATATCGAGTTCGTCAACATTCTTCGCGAAGTAGCTTTGAGCTGCTGCCTGAATGCCGTAAGCCCCACGTCCGAAGTAGATCAGGTTGAGGTATCGCTCCAGGATTTCTTCCTTGGAGAGTTGCTGATCCAACTTCACCGCAAGCGTGGCCTCCTTGAGTTTGCGCACCAGCGTTCGATCTGAGGTGAGAAACGCGTTTTTGACGTATTGCTGGGTGATAGTGGAGCCGCCCTGGTTGGTATTACCTTCACGAATATCCTGATAAAGGGCCCGCCCAATGCCTGCCGGGTCCAACCCCCGGTGAGAGAAGTAGTCCTTGTCCTCAGCGGCAACTACCGCGTTGACTAGGACAGGGGGAATCTCCTCATAGGCAACTATCTGTCGATTCTCTCCAGCGGAGAGCGCAAGAGCGGCGACGTCGGCGGAACAATTGTTGTCGATCTCCGCCGTGCAGACATAGGTCGTTTGTTTCAGTTCGACAAACGGATCATCCAAGGGTGGCAGCGGCTCCTGGGCGAGCAACGTGACGCCACCTAGGACGACTCCCATGCCGAACAAGGCAACCAAAAGCAAGAAGCGGCGGAACCGCCACAATGGGTTACGACGTCGGTTCTTTGGCGGACCAGGCCCACTCAATAGCCAGCGTTCTGTAAAGCTGGCCGAGGGTGTCGGTTTAGAAGAAGAACGAGAGTTGGCCATGGGAGGGCAAGGGGTACCGATGCGACGTGGAAATGATCACATCAACGAGGCTGATCGGCACTATCCAAGGATCGGAGGATGAATGATTCTTGCAGGTGATTCCACCAACAATGGCGGCATACCTCCACTCGATAGCACGTCGTCGCCCGTCCGCGGCTTCGGAGGCCTTCGAGTTGGGCACTATCGCTCACGCACCGACCGCCCCGAGGAAGGCCTGCACCAAACGCAAACGTGACCTGTACCAGATCCTCGCCCTCGCATACCGGGCAGTCTTCCTCGATTGCTACGCCATGGTGATGAGCAACTCGCCGCAACTCGGCCTGAGCATCGCAAACCTCCGAGGAAAGTTTGCGGCCCTGCTCCAAGGCTTTCAGCGTCTGTTGGCGAGACAGCCGATAGCTCACAACACCATTGCGATCCTGGGCCTCGCGATCCTGAGCGTCGCCCAACTGGCTTTCGCGAATCTGGCCGTTTTTACTGGTCTTCCATCCAGACACGGTCATGCAGGGTAGTCGGCCAACCACCGTCTGGCCTGCGCGATGGCCTCAGCGGCAGTAAAGGGACCGAAATCTAGGCGGTGTTCGCTCAGCATGTCCAAGACGTCACCAACCCTCGGCCCGGGCTCCAACCCGAGTTCACGGATCAGGTCTCCGCCAGAAACCGGAGGTTCAAGATTCGAGAGATCCTCGACACGAGCCATGTCAGCGATTCGCTTCTCGATCTCATCAACCTCGACACCGCTAGGCGCCAAGGCGCTACCCGAAACGTCGAGATTCCGACACAGCTCAATGGTTGAGGCCACCGAATTGATCCCCACAAGTTGAATCAATCGCCGAAGATCTGAAGCTGTGTAGGAGGTTTGCGCCAGCATGTTCACTCCCCGCAGCAAAGCCAAGGTTTGGTTTCGGTCCTTTGTGGAGTAGCGAAGGTCTCTGAGCCACCGTCCGGCTCCCTCGACTCCAAGGGGCGCAATCAGCCCTGCCCGACGAGTGAGTACCGAGCCGGGCTCCGACGAGGCCCTCACTCCAAACAAGGTCCCGTCCTTGAGTCCAGGAACAATCTGGTTTATGAGTCCGGTCCGATGAAGAAAGTCCATTCCCAGAAAGGGTTCGCTTACGGCCAGCAATCGCTCGAGTTCATCGTGAATTCGCTCAGCCGAAACAATGGCCATGCGATCCCCCAGACGTCCGACTGCGGCCTCCAAACCCGGATCAACATCTAGCCCAAACCGAGGAATGAACCGTGCGGCTCGCAGCATTCGTAGTGGGTCATCAACAAAGGAAACCTCCGGGTTTTCGGGGGTGCGGAGACGACGCTCTGCCAGGTCGGTCATCCCATCGAAGGGATCAAACAGTTCTTTATCTGACACCGAATAGGCCATGGCATTGATCGAGAAGTCTCGACGTGAAAGATCAACCAGAAGGTCATCGCCAAAGACCACCGTCGGTTTACGCGAGCCAGGGTCGTAGGTATCAGCACGGTGAGTCGTCACCTCGATATCCCGGCCACCAACCTTGGCCCCAATGGTTCCAAAGCGCTCTCCTTGAGTCCATAGTGACGAACTCTCAGGCTTCAGTAGGCGTTGTATATCCGGTGGGCGAGCATCCGTAGTTAAGTCAATGTCGTCCAGAGCATTGTGTGCGCCCAGAACCAAATCTCGAACCACACCGCCAACGAGATAGAGCCGAAATCCCGCCCGAGTGAAGCGATCTGCGACTCCACCAACAATGTTCAGGACCTCGGAGAAATCCACATCGCCTGCTTGTCTCATTGGTCGCCTTCCCCGCCCTCCAAGTGGATTTGACGAGCGGCAACTACTCCATCGAGTCCAGGACCGCCCACCGTCGGCGACTCGGGGCGAACAAATCCTCCCCCCGTTCGGGCCAAGACCGAGGCGGTACAGTCCCGCAGAGCTCGAAGGTCGTAGCCACCCTCCAGAAAGAGCAGTCGTTTTCCGGAATCAACCAACGACAAGATCTCAAAAATCGTGTCGGCATAGTCGGCCGAGGTCAACCCAAGGTCGGTGATGGGGTCGGCGCGATGACCATCAAAGCCAGCGGAAATCAGTATCCAGGTCGGATCGAAACGGGACACAACCGGCCCAATAACCTGCTCAAACCCAGCGCGGTACGCGTCACCAGTCGCCCCCGCAGCGAGGGCAATGTTAACCGTGGTTCCGCGACCCTCACCCTTGCCAACCTCGGTTGGTGAGCCCGTATAGGGATACCAGGGATACTGATGAAGGCTGATGAAGAGCACGAGGGGATCGTGATAGAAGATGTCTTGGGTTCCGTTGCCGTGATGGGCATCAACATCGACAATGGCTACCCGCTCACCCCGGTCGGCCAGAAACCTGGCAGCAACGGCCACATTATTGATGAGGCAGAATCCCATCTGACGATCACCCAACGCGTGATGACCCGGTGGGCGAACGATCGACCAACCACAGATGGCGTCTCCCCGATCTAATTCTGCAATCAGATCAAGTCCCGCACCAGCAGCCTTCAGGGCCGCCTCGTAACTGTGGGTTGAGACCAATGTGTCCGGATCGATGGCTCCTCCCCCCGCCCGGCTCAGGGCAGCCAGAGAGTCGAGAGTTCGAACGGTGTGGATTCGCTCCAGTGCTGAACGCGGGGCACTAGATGCTTCAAGCCAGGTCACATCAGTACCAAGGCCAGCATCGGAGACTCCGCCCAACACCGCGGCGAGCCGGTCCGGGGATTCAGGGTGACCGGGCCCTGGGTCGTGAAGCCGACAGAGATCATGGGTGGCAACCAGCACTGTCATAGGAAGACAACC
>JAJRXF010000202.1 GCA_024276425.1 Actinomycetes bacterium
GAAAGCTTCTCCAAGCTCTTCCCCAACCGAACATTGGACCCCATCAGGTTCCGGTTGGCGTTAAACGCCATAACATTATTATTGATTCGCATTGCTCTCGATTTCCTTCCATGAGAGAGCGGATTCGGATCACCGATGCCGTCCTATGTGGCTTTCGGCGACACTCGGTCCAATCCATTGGTTTTGTTTCATCACCCGAGTTGTCATCTGTTAACGGCACAAGCGATGAAGACCTTGATCAACAATCGCGATGAATCTCGATGCTTGTCGTGATGTAGTGCTCGTACCCAAAACCAGGCGACGGAGGCCTGAGCCTCCGTCGCCTGGTTCCAATTCGTCCCGATCCTGCCACCTTCAGTCGAGCAGTTGGTGGCCGTCTCTACTGCATTACGAGACTCGTGAACAGAACACGAACTACCTTCTCATCGTCATAGGCTTCTCGCATGAGCATGGAAAGTTCCTGTTTGATCTCGGTCTTGCCTGCTGCAGAACGAAGATCTTCGGCATCCTGAGCCGACAAGTACCCGACCGCCACATCTTGAGCAATGGCCGCTTCGGCGGCGAAGTCCGCCGCCAGGGTTCCTTCTTCAAGCACGATCGCAACTCCGACCCTCAAGTAACCAACATCAGGGTCCTCCAAGTTCAGCACGAGTTCGTCCAGTTGATAGATCTCACCCTCGATGAGCTCGGCATCTATCGGCTCAGCCAGCATCTCCGTCTCTGCTGGGGCTGGCTTTAGAACAAAATTGTAAACCGCTCCGAGCGCCACGACGCCAATGATGATGAACTTGAGCTTGCCACCACCACCTTCTTCTTCCTCTTCTTCCTCTTCAGCCTTCTTCTTCGCCACGGTTGGCCTCCTCCAGATTTTCGGGGTCTCGATTTTGTGCGTTCGACGGGATGTTGTCGACCCGACCGGGTTCGGCCTCGCTCGCGCCGGCTGGAGCGATGCCAATAGGATCGCCAATGGGGTCTAGTCGGCCCGGGCCGATGGTGGGATCGCCAACTCCCTCAACGGAATCAAGCGGGTGCTTTCTTGATCCGCCAACGATGTCTTTGGGGATCGCGTTGATGAGATCGAGATCACTCTCAAGCAAGCCATCGACCAGGATCACCAGTTCTACGCGGCGATTAGCCTGCCGGCCCTCCGGGGTCTCGTTTGACTCTCGTGGGACGGTATCAGACAGCCCTATTGCATGAAGACGAACCTCTTCCACCTTCCCCCGATCCGTCAGCCAGACCACGACTGTTGCGGCACGAGCCCCAGACAGATGCCAGTTCGAGACCCACCTGCGCCCGGTCGGACGGCTGTCAGTATGACCTTCGACATCAACAAAGTTGTCGAACCTCTTGAGGGCCTCGGCCGTTTCACTCAGGACAAGGTCGGCATCACCAGTCAACTGATCCGAGCCACTTTCGAACAACAAGCGACTTTCGAAACGGACAACAATTCCTCTTTCGTTGATCTCTACTCCGACGAAATCGGCAAGTCCGGCCAGTTCGTAGGTGGCCTCTAGATACTCCATCACCTCAGCAGCATTATCAGCCGTCACGCTCGGCTCACCCTGCAGAGCGTCCTCTACTGAACGCATCAACGCCTCAACCTGAGATGCCGGAACCGCCCCGAGGCCAATCTCAGGGGCAATTCCCTGACCATCACCGAGAATGCTAGAGGTGTTGTCTGTCACCGGGTCAGCCACGCCAAGGGCAGCAACGACGCCAACCTTGAAGTCAAGAAACTTCTCTTCGTCGACCAGGGCAAAGGCAAACATCATGATAAAAAACGCCAACAGCAGTGTCATGGCATCGGCGTAACTCGCAAGCCATGAATCATCAACTTTGGGATCTTCTTCGACTTCCTTCTTCGCCACACGTCCTCCTTACCGCTCCTTGTCCGCTGTCTCCTGGGGTTGCCCCTAGGCACTCTTCTCGCCCAGGACCTCTTCTCGGCGACTAGGCGGAAGGAACGAGACCAACTTCCCGGCAACATTGCGGGGGTTCGCTCCCGCTTGGATGGCGAGAATGCCTTCGATCATGAGTTCCCGACTCGCTACCTCAAGCTCGGAGAGCTTGCGCAAGCGTGAAGCAATCGGGGTGAAGAAGTAGTTGGCAATGAACGCACCCCACAGGGTGGTCAGGAAGGCCACAGCCATAGAAGGACCCAGAGTCGATGGGTCATCCAGTTTTCCCAGCATGTCGACCAGTCCAATAACGGTTCCCACCATGCCGAAGGCCGGGCCGTATCCAGCGCATGTGGCAAAAAAGGCCGCACCAGACTTGTGGCGCCCCTGCATCTTGAAAACATCGAGTTCCAGCATGTCGCGAAGTTCGTCCGGATCGGTCCCATCCACAGCAAGCTCAAGACCGTTTCGGAAGAACGGATCGTTGATTTCGTCAAACCTGGCTTCTAGGGCGAGCAAGCCCTCCTTGCGAGCGACATCGGCGAAATCGACCATCTGTTTGATAGTGATGGCCGGATCCTCACCTGGCCCACCCGTGAGTGCCTTGATCAGCCCCTTGGGAAAGGCCAGGGCTTGATCCATTGTGCCCGAGGCGGCTGTAGCTCCAATAGCACCGCCGACAACCAGCAAGATTGAGGATGGAGAAGAAAAGAACAGGGGGAACGGATTGATGCCAGACATGAAGGCAGCAACAAAGGTGGTCGCCAACGCAAAGGCAAGACCAGCGAAAGTGATGGGATCCACTAGCGGACTCCGTTCTCGTCAAGAGGAGTGACCGGGGCAATCTCTCCGTCATCGCTGACCAGGTGGAGGTCGGCCGGAGGAGGCGTCGATATGTTGAGAACCTCAGATCGGGCTGCGACCAAGGCCCGATAGCAGACAATCTTCTCCACAATGTCATCAATTGTTTCCAGGACAAGAACCTTCTTGCCATCAATCAAGGTGACCACCGTGTCTGGGGTTTCCTCAATACGCTCGATCAGATCAGGATTCAAGGCAATACAACTGTGATTCAATCGACTCAGCGTGATCATCGTGTTCGCCCCTTCTGGGCCTGGGTCATCATTGTCCGCAGTCTCGGCCGCTGGCCTCCTGAGATGAGGAACTGACCCCAGGTCTTGTGGTCCTCTCCAGCTACCGCAGGAAGTCCAGAAGCGAGGTGTTCAAACCCCGAGATGTTGCGCTGAGTGTCGCCCGATAACTTGCCTCGGCCGAGGAGAGTCGAATCACTGCCTCCGCCAGGTCAACATCCCGTAGTTGGGAGACCCGAGTGCTCACGGCAATGACCTCGGCGCCGAGTCGGTCATCAATCGAGTCGAGTTGCTGACTGACCGCCCCGATCCGGCCCTCTGCGCTGGCAATCCGGTTGGCAGCAGTATCCACACTCTCCATACCGCGGCGGATCTCACTGGTGTTGCCCGCTTCTACCGCATCGGCCAAGGCGTTTATGATCTGAAACAGGTCACCGTTCAAAGCATCGACCCCGTCGGCAATACCAAAAACCTCGGGTCCGGTGCTGTTTACCTCAACAACCTGTCCAGTATCGATCGATCGCCGAGCGATGCCGAAGTCACCCTGGTAAGACCCATCGGATGCATAAGCGTCGCTAGAGTCTGTGGTGCCGCCAAAGACGGGTCGACCCAGAACCTTGGTGTTGGCCAACCCAAGGAGACTTTCCGCAATTGCCCGAATATCGAGAGCAATCGTAGCCAATTGCTCGGGTCCATTAGTCTCGTTTGCACCCTGTACAGCCAAAGTCCGGGCCCTGGTCATCTCCCGGCTGATCGATTGCAAGGCTTGGTCCGCGGTATCGACCCAGAGCCGACCATTCTCGCTGTTTCGCTTGAATTGTTCCACCCGCTCCAACCTTCTCGTGTGACGAAGCAACTTGGAGGCATCGGTTGGCTGCTCCGAAGGGCGCTGAAACCTTTGACCCGTCGATATCTGTTCTTCGGCTTTGGCCAGTTTCTTCCGCCCTACCTCAATTCTCTGAGCACGCTGAGTATTGAGCCTGGTATCGGTGATTCGACTGATCATGATCTTCTTGCCTCCTAGCGACCGACGAGTCCAGTACTCATGAGGGTTTGCAACATCTGGTCGGCCGCGGTTATCAGGCGAGCGGCAGCCTCATAGGACCGCTGGGCCGTAATCAACTCGGTCAACTCCTGGTCGAGGCTCACTCCCGAACTCGTATCGGCTAGGCCAGTCGCGTAGTCGGCTGAACTCTTGGCGGCAAGAGCCCGTGAGGATGCCGCCGACACTCGAACAGAAAGTGAATCAATGAGCTCACTTACCGCGCCGGTGGGACCGTCCGGGTCATCCCCAAGATTGGCCAAGGCACGGGCGTTGCTTTCGTCCAATGCTCCCGCTCCGACGCTGCCCGCCGCCAGTCTCTCGGGATAGCCATCAAGATCGTCCGACAGGCGAATATCAACGGCTCCCGTCGGGACAGTGAACAAGTCATACCCGGTTGCTCCACCTAGCCCAACGCCCGACCGATGCAAGGCGTTTACGCCATCGGCAATCGCCACCGCAAGATTGTCCAAGGCTTCACGATCTCCTCGGATCAAGGAGTTGGCCGCATGAACAAGCCCGCCAAGAGACCCACCGCTGGGCTCCAACACACGACCATCTGAAGCAACCACGCCAATGACGCTCAGCCCGGTGCTGTCAGTTGGTGGCGCTGGCTCAACCTGAAAGGTGATAGATCGGCTGCGCCCCTCGGCTACCAACAGGTATCCATCAAGGGTGATGGATACCTGCCCGTCGCCCTCTGGTTGAACATTCACGCCAACCAGCGTCGAGAGCTCATTGATCATCTGACCCCGCTGGTCGAATAGTGCATTGGGGGATGCTCCCGAAGACTGAGCACCAATGATTTGTTGATCGAGTGCTGCAATTGAGCTAGCAAGCTCATTGACCCGCGAGACTTGGACCTCTGCGGTGGCCAACTGTCCCTGATGGAGAGAATCTAGTTCTTTGGCTGCGGACTGCATGGATCGGGCAACGGCGTCCGCTCGCTCCAATGTCACCCGGCGAACGCCGAGATCTTCGGGCAAGTTGGCAAGGTCATCAAATCCATTCCACATGGCATCAAGCTCGGCGCGTATGCCACGGTCGGACAGACCGCCGATGGCATCCTCGACCTGGAGCATGATGGAAGCCTCGGTTTCCATCTGTTTGGCAACCGAAACCGATCGTCTTGCATTTCCTTCCAGAATCGAGCTTCCTGCCCGGTTTATGGCCTTGACCTGCACCCCTCCACCCGTATCAAGACGTCCAGACCAAAAGCCAACGGTCCGAGGAGCCGCAAGGCTCTCAAGTTCAACGCTTTGACGGTGATAACCCGGCGTATTGATGTTGGCGATGTTCTCACTCACCACGTTAATTCGCCGCTGGTAGGCCAACAGGGCTGAGTACCCGGTGCTTAGACCGGAGAAGTTGGACATCAGCTATACCTGGCCATCAAACAACATGCCCCCACCGCTGGCGGAGGAAACTCGATTGCCCGATCCGTCATAGGCGTCGTCGGTGCGTCCGGTCAAGAGGTCTGCCAACTGGTTTAGTGCGGTCTGGCTCTGTTCAATTGTTCGCTTATTTCTGGCTGAAAGCTCCTGAATTCGTGCAATCTTGGCAACAAACCATTGTTGGTGATCGGCAAAAACCTCATCCCACGGTTCCTCGACAATCGAGACCAAAAGAGTGAGATCGACAGAAACTCCACGATCGCTCAGCAAGACCTCACGCTGGAGATTGATGTAGGAAAGCGAATCTGCAGTCTCCTCCAGTAGGTCGGCCACATGATAGAGAAGCTGATCTTTGCCAGCCGTAGCCAACAACAGTTGTGTCTCGAGCAGAAATTCCATGCGCTCTAGTTGACGACGGTACTGCCACAAGATGTCGGCTATTCGGGCGGCATCGGAGCTTGGCAAAGATTCAACCATGCTGCCAGTATCGACACGGTCCGTCTTCCTATTAGGGCTCTGGACCTACTTCGAATGGTTAGCCGACCTTGGATTCCATTAGCCTGGTTCTCCAGGTGCTGGCCCCGCGAAGAGAGTCATTGAACTCCCGTTGGCGCCGCGTCGGCCGCTTCTCTTCGCGAAACTCTCCTTCGGCGTACTGACGGAGCATTCCCTCCCGCATCATCCGAGTAGCCTCCTCCTTAAGCTGAGATGCCCGCGACTGGGTGACTCCCAGGGTTTCTCCGAGCTCTGTCATCGAGCGACCCTCAAAGAAAAAACCGATCACTACAAGCCGATGCCGCTCAGGAAGAAGCTTGACCGCGTCTCTGAGATACCCCAGCATCTCTTGATGATCAAGGCGCTCATCTACTGGTGCAAGGCGAGACATCACCGTGGCCGAGAGTGGGACGGAGGTCTCGGCGTCCGAAACCGGTCGATCAAGGGAGTCAATGTCAGCTTGGGCTAGATCACGCTTGGATTGATCGATCTGGGAAGGTTTGACTTCGAGCAGGTGAGATAGTGCTTCACGGCTTGGTTCAGAGCCAGTGCGGCTCGTCATCTGGTGCTCGGCCTCACGAACTCGCCGTTCGAGAGCACGCACCGAGCGGGGCGCCCAGTCGTCTCGCCGAAGCATGTCGATGATTTCCCCTTCTATCCGATGACCAGCAAAGGTTGAGAACGCTCGTCCGGCATCCGGGTCGAACCGCCTTGTCGCATCGATCAGGCCAATCATCCCGGCTTGAACCAGATCGTCGCGGCTATGAGTTGCAGGAAATCGAGCAACCAACCGGTTCACGATGTGCTCAACCAGTGGAATATTCTTCTCTACGGTTTTACGCTCAGTTGATGTGAGTTGCAGGTCCATCGACAACGTTCCTCCTTGATGTCGCTCACCCCCAGTCGGCTGTCGCATGTCGCAGTTAAGACATGAAGGGTATTTCTTCACGATTCTTGTCGCAGCATGTGCTTAGGTTCCTTCCTAAGACCCTTCCTTGGCTCCTTTCTCAAGCCTCTTGCTGGCCAGGTTTCCTTGGCCGGTTTCTTCGGAGTTCACGAGCCTTCCTCATATGACTAACCAAGCATCCGACCCTGCGGGCGTGCCAGATGGGGAACCCAAAGAAGCTGAAGTGGACAACTTGTTTCAAGCCCGCGGACTGACTGTTGGCCGAGCCGCGCTCTTCCAACAAGCAGCCGATACTTGCGGAGTTCGCTACGCCGACGAGCTAGACCGCTGGATGTCGGATTTCAGTGTGACCGCAGAACCAATCCAACAGATCTCCCTTGAAGAGCTTGGAGACAAATCGGCGAGGCACATAACGGTGGTCGACTGCGACGACGGTGTGTCACGCGGGCTTATTGCGACAGATCTCGACCTAGCCCTCGGCCTCTCCACCCTCCTCCTTGGTGGAAGGCCGGGGGACTATGTCGATGCGCGACCTTTGACTGCGTTAGAGGCCGGTGTGCTCGAGCAGTTGTTGCGACCCCTTATTGGCCTCATGGTCGACGCATACCGCCTGAATCCCGTCGAGATCGAAGGCCATGTCTCCGACACGTTCCTCCTCCCGGACCTCGGCGATGAACCAGCACTGGAAGTCCCAATCAGGATTGAAGGGGCTCAGCTCGAAGGAATGATGTCCTTTGGTCTCTATATGTCGAGCCTCCAGCGTTTCAGTGAGAGCGTTGACCGACGCCTCGCAGGCAATGCGGGCGGTCGACGGTACCGACAAAACTCGGTCACTCAGCGAGCCGTCCAGCCGGTTCCACTCGATGTCACCGTCGGTTTTGACCCAATGCCGGTTGCTGCCGGTGACCTGGCCTGTCTCCAACCGGGGGATGTCCTGCGAACCCGCCATCCAGTCACACGCGACCTCGTTGCACGAGTCGGCGACTCCAGCATCCTCATGGTCAAGGTAGGCCGACTTGGGAAACGACTGGTGGCCGAGGTTCTTGGACCAGTGGTTGAGTCTCAGCCAACCGCTCCTGCAAGCTTTGCCACCGCACAAGGAAGATCATGAGTATCACCACGACCGTGTCTGGTCTCACCGAAGCTCTTGCCGAGACACTAACGGCACTTGAACTAGGAGCTGAGCCGACTGACGTTGGTGACCTTACAACTGATCTCGCCAGCCCACTTATAACTGCCGACCTAAGCGAGCCAGGGGCCAATGAGCCCGAACTTGTCGTCGCTGTTCGAGACGATCTTGGCGATGACGGCGAGAAGTTACTCGATGCACTAACAGGCGCATTTGTCGGCGATCTCACCGCAAATGCCGCACCCCCCGTCGGCAAAGTTACCGACATCCTCGATCGCTTCAGCGTCCCGACCTCGGCTATTCGAATCGAGAAGGATGGAACAACGGTTGCGGTAGTGGTCACGGGCGGCGACCGACGGGCCGAAGCCCACGTTTCGAGCCAAACAGACTCTCCATCAATTCTGGCTCCTCCGGCCGTCAATTCCAGCCTGGACATGCTCCGAAACGTCGAACTCACGGTTTCGGTCGAACTAGGCCGGACATCGATGGCCTTGGCCGACGTCGTGCGCCTCGATATCGGATCAGTGATAGAACTCGACCGCGCCACTGGTGCTCCGGTTGACGTCCGAGTCAACGGCACGTTGCTTGCCCGCGGGGAAGTCGTCGTCGTCGACGATGAGTACGCCGTCAGGGTGACTGAGATCATCGACCCGGCGCACGAGGGCCCATAATGGGTGGGGTCTCAACGATCGAGCTAGTCGCTCGAATGATTGGCTCTTTGCTGGTCATTGGCGGCCTCCTATTGCTCGTTCAACGACTTGGCAAGAATCGCCTGGGCGGACTGGGCCGTGGCGGCTCGCCCACGCTCACCGTGACGTCTCGCAAACAACTCGGACGTGGGAGTTCAGTTGCTCTTGTGCAAGCTGGCCAGCGCAACTTCCTCCTGGGGGTGACGGAAAACTCGATCCGCCTGCTGGCCGAAGGCAACGATCTTGCGACCAATCCCCTCCAGGAAGCCGACTCCAAAGCAGTGCCTCCAACACGGAGTCGAACGAAGTTGCGGAGCAGGAAGAGTCCACCCGACCAACAACGACAAACCGGTCAATCTCAGGCTGAATTGTCAACCCAGCTTGCAGCCATCAACCGGAGTTGGATTCCTCCCACAGCCGAGGTCGACCGATACAGCGACGAACCAAACCACGAACCCACCAGCATGGCACGGAAGCCACGCCGCAAAACCTTGAGGGCCAATCGCTCGGCCCCGAGTCCGATTCGTTCAGGGACGAGTGCACTAGATGCTCTCCGAGAAATGACGGTCCGAAAGGGCTGACAGCTCGGAGGCGGAGGCCTCCCGCATGAAACTGCTTCGCCGCCGAATACGGCAGTGGATCTCCTTCATATCAGCAAGCCCACGGCGGCCATGCGCTGCAAAGCTCGGCGCGCCCCAACAACTCGGCGCGCCCCTACTTGGGAGTCGAAACACAGCCTTGGTGGCGGCCCCGATTATTGCCCTGGTCATGAGCACCGTACTGCTCCTCCAACCATCCCCCGTTGACGCTCAGGTCCCTCCATCGATCCCAGTTCCCGAGGCTCCTGTCCCCGGTGGAAACCAGCCAACCACCCCCATCGACGGCGGTGGAGCAATACAGATCGATATCGGGACTCCAGGCTCGGAGCCTTCCCAATCGGTGATCCTCATCGTCGGGCTCGCCGTGCTCTCCTTGGCCCCATCACTGGTCATCATGATGTCTGGTTTCACTCGAATCGTGATCGTGCTCTCACTTACCCGGAACGCCTTGGGCCTCCAGGGTGTACCGCCGAACCAGGTAATAATCGGTCTCTCCCTTTTCCTCAGCATCTTCGTTATGACTCCCGCACTGACCCAGATGAACGATGAGGCCCTGCAGCCATACCTCGACGGGGCCATCACTCAGGAAGTTGCCCTGGACCGGGCCACCGTTCCGGTCAAGACGTTCATGCTCGCACAGGTCCGCAATGACGAACTCGAACTGATGCTGTCGGCCAGCAATATCGACAAGCCGGAGGTTCCCGAAGACATCGCCATGACCACCCTCATCCCGGCCTTCATGCTCTCCGAGCTCAAGACCGCTTTTATTATCGGATTCGTCGTCTTCGTTCCCTTTCTCATCGTCGATATCGTGGTCGCTGCCAGCCTCATGTCATTAGGCATGGTGATGCTGCCACCAATCTTTGTTTCCCTCCCATTCAAACTGCTTCTCTTTGTCATGGTCGGAGGGTGGTCACTCATTGTGGAGACCCTCCTAACCAGTTTCGTGGTCGGGTAGGCCTTGACCATGGACGAAGCTGTTGTCATTGAGATCGTCACGTCCGCCATGTGGACCGCAGCCAAAGTCGGTGCGCCCATCCTGCTCACAGCCATGGGAGTAGGGATTTTTATCGGCCTATTCCAGTCGATCACCCAGGTTCAAGAACAGACCTTGGCTTTCGTGCCCAAGTTCATTGCCGTAGGCCTGGTCATCGTGGTTTCGGGCAACTGGATGATGCAGGAATTGATCGCGTTCACACGCGATGTGATTCTCCGGATCCCCCAATACCTGTGAGCTCGGTTGAATGAATCTGGCAGTCGACCCCGGAATCTTGCTGAGTTTCGTACTCGTTACGACGCGCCTGCTCGCCGTGTTTACACTCTCACCTCCCTTTAGCGGAACCCTCGTTCCCAATCGTATTCGAGTCGGTCTGGCCGTCGCTCTTGGCCTGTCGGTAGCTCCAGGTCAGCCCATCATCCTCGAAGCAGGAGTGGGCGAGTGGTCAACAGGGACACTGGTCTCAGCAATTGTCTACCAGGTCGCCGTCGGAGCTCTTCTTGGCTTTCTTGTTCAACTCCTAATGTCGACGCTACAAATTGCGGGTGCCATGGCGGACTTCAGCGGCGGTCTCTCCAGCGCTGCCCTGTTCGACCCCTTTACCCAGTCGAATTCAGCCCCAATGGGACGTCTCTATCAACTCATTGGGGTGACCGCGCTCATTGTTATGAACGGCCACCTAATGATCGTTCGAGGGGTGCTCCGCAGCTACGAGGCGGCGCCAGTTTCAGGGCTTCGAGCCGATGCGATCGCTCCGGTACTATCCGACGGCATTGGGCAACTCATGGTCGCCGCCGTCGAGATCAGCTTTCCCATACTCGTCGCCCTCAGTATGACCGAAGTTGTTCTGGCCTTGGCAACCCGAGCCGCCCCAAAGATGAATATCATGGTCATCGGATTTGCGGTCAAGGCCTTGGTCCTCATTTCGCTCTTTAGCGTGGCCCTACCGCTGCTAACCAAGGCGGTTGGCACCCTCGTTTTTCGAGCCCTCAGATGGGGCCTCGCGCTCGTAGGGGCCTGAGATGGCTACAAGCAATAGCGGAGAAAAGACGGAAAAGCCGACACCGAAGCGTCTCAGTGACGCCAGAAAGAAAGGTCAGATACCTCGCTCAGTTGATCTGGTTCAATACGTCGTTCTTCTAATTGTCACCTATCTCATTCCTCTAACACTTCGTCGCATGTTCGCGGCGATCTCATCCGTCGTAGCCGCTGCCAATCAGGCGGCAAGCACCGGTGACCTCGAAGCAACCCTGCTCACTCTCAAGCCTGCGATTCCTATCACCGTAGTAGCGCTCGCACCCCTACTGGGCACGGTCATGGTCGTGACCTGGTTTGGATTGGCTGTTCAGGGTGGGGTCGTCATTACTTCAGACCCATTGAAGCCAAAGCTCAGTCGAATCTCGATGAAAGAGGGAACTAAACGGCTCTTCTCCGCTCAACCCCTCGTAGACACCATCAAGTCGTTTTTGCGCTTGGTTGTTCTTGGGATTCTGATGACCAGCCTAGTCAGCGAGGTGTTGCAGCGTCACGCCAACGGCACCAGTAGCGATGTGGCAAAAACGCTTCCTCTCCTCGGAGACGCGATCATCAATTTGATTCGTCTCGCCGCCATTATCGGCATCGTGATTGGCCTTGGCGACTATGCCTTCCAACGACACAAAACCAACAAGCAACTCAAGATGAGCAAGTACGACATCAAGATGGAACAAAAGGGGGCCGAGGGTGACCCAATGGTGCGGGCACGTCGCCGGGCCGCCCACCAGAAGCTTAGCCAAAACCAAATGCTCAACGAGGTCAGTGAAGCTGCGGTTGTGATGGTCAACCCAAGCCACGTCGCTGTGGCAATCAAATATTCCGGAGATGGGGTTCCCAAGCTCGTGGCCAAGGGTGGCGACGAGTTAGCCCTTCGAATTCGAGAACGTGCTCTTAGCAGCGGAGTTCCAGTGGTGGAGGTACGACCACTCGCTCGGTTCCTCCATGACCATCTCGATGTTGGAGCCGAAATCCCCGCTGCCCTCTATGAGGCCATCGCAATAGTTCTGGCCTTTGTCATGCAGAAACCGAAGGCCTATTTCGACAACACCATCCGCCGTGTTCGGGTTCCCGAAGCCCGTCTTCTCCAGGCCCGCATTGCTGTGGACTCCAGAGAAGAGGGTTCCGGCTTCTCCAACCAGAAACCCTCCCGAACCGTGCCAGGGAACGAGAACGGTCCCCGGCCGGGCCCAGCCTCATAGCTCCAGACCCAGTGCCGAAACTGTCAACGTTCTAGGTCTTTGTCCAGGATGGGCAAAGCCAGCTGCCAAGGATGGCAGGATTTTCGCGAGGCAGTGTGACTAACGCAAGATCTGGTGGTGCCGTACTCTCAGCTGGCGTCATCTCCGTAGTTGCCTTGATGGTGATACCGCTCCCCGGAGTGGTTCTCGACATGCTCCTCTCGCTGAACATTGCCTTCGGCGTGCTTTTGTTGTTAACGACCATCCTGACGCTGCGGGCCCTAGACATGGCGGCGTTTCCATCCTTGCTGCTTATCGCCACCCTGTTCCGCCTCGCTCTCAACGTCAGCTCCACCCGTCTCATTCTCAGTACCGGCGGCGCTGGAGGCGTCATTGAAGCCTTCGGTACCTTTGTTGTTGGCGGCTCTGTAGTCGTTGGCCTTGTGGTATTCCTCATTCTGGTCGTCATCCAGTTCGTTGTGATTACCAATGGCGCATCTCGTGTTGCCGAAGTCGGTGCCCGGTTTACTCTGGATGCTCTGCCAGGAAAGCAGATGGCGATTGATGCTGATCTTGCAGCGGGCCTCATCGACGAGGAGCAGGCCAGGACACGCCGCCAAGAGGTAAGTCAGGAAGCCGACTTCTATGGCGCAATGGACGGGGCGTCGAAATTTGTCAAGGGTGACGCGGTTGCCGGCATTCTCATCACTCTTATCAATCTGGTTGGCGGACTGGTTATCGGTGTTGTTCAACTCGGCATGCCCTTTGGTCAGGCAGTTAGTACCTACTCAACGTTGACCGTCGGAGACGGACTTGCATCCCAGATTCCTGCTCTTTTGATCTCGATCGCCAGTGGCATCATCGTGACCCGGGCCACTGGCGAGAACGACCTCGGCCACGACGTCATGAGCCAGATCACCAGACAGGATCAGGCCCTGCGCATCGGGGGACTTACTCTCATCGGACTAGCGTTGGCTCCAGGAATTCCTATCCTTCCATTCGGGACGGTCGGCCTGATCATGTTTGTTATTGGACGTCGACTCGCCGCCAAAGCCCTCGTGGCCGTTGAGGAACGAGAGGAGGCCCAAGAGATCGCCGAGGAGATCAATCCGGACGATCCGAAACAGCTCGCGGTCGATATCCGACCCGAACCTCTCGGACTCGAACTAGCCGTCGACATGGTCGACCTCGTCGACACGGCATCCGGTGGCGACCTACTCGATCGGGTCCGGGCCTTGCGGCGAAAGATTGCCATGGAGATCGGCCTCATTATCCCACCGGTTCGGACTCGCGACAATATCGATCTTGGAAACGGCGAGTACGTGATCACCATTCATGGGGTGGAGATGGCCAGAGGCCAAGCACCCACCGGACACATTCTGGTCATCGCCGATGACCTCAACCGCCTTCCTGGTCAGGAAACAGTCGAGCCCGTCTTTGGGCTTCCAGCCAAGTGGATCACAATCGAGCGGCGGGCCTTGGCCGAGGCCATTAACGGCACCATTGTCGACCGGGCATCGGTCATCACCACCCACTTGGCCGAGATGATTCGTCAACATTCCGCTGACCTGCTCAGCCGCCAAGAGGTGAAAGAACTTGTCGATCTCGTTCGCCAGAGCGACCCCGCTGTGGTTGACGAACTGGCCGCCTCCGATCTCACCATCGCCGAAGTCCATCGGGTCCTCCAGGAACTTCTGGCCGAACAAGTTCCGATCCGCGACATCGTTCGGATACTCGATGTTCTTGGTGAACGATCAAGGGTCACCCGCGAGATGCCGGACCTCACCGAGGCGGTTCGTACTGCGCTCGGTCCATCAATTAGTGCGGGGATTGCCGATGCCGAAGGAACCCTGGGAGTCATCACGCTTGACCCGAGCGTTGAACATCTCCTGGCCGCAGCATTGCAGTTCGGCCCCTCCGGCCCCGATTTTGCCCTCGAACCCGAGATCATGCATGAGTTAGTTCTCACCGTGGGCGACCGGGTCCGCGAAGCCGAACAAAACGGGCATCTTCCAGTGATCCTGACCTCCAAGGCTCTTCGAAGGCCGCTCCGTCAACTTCTCCTCCTCACCGACAATTCTGCCCCCGTGCTCGCCATGGATGAACTCGGACCACAAGTACGCCTCGAACAACTAGGGACGGTAAGCCTTGAGCAAACCACAGCACTACTCGGGTCCTGAGCTGGGAGCGCTCCTTGCGCAAGTTCGAAATGAGCTTGGTGAGGACGCAACTATTCACGAGGCCAACAAGGTTCGAATCGGTGGAGTCGGTGGGTTCTTTGCCAAGGAGTCCTTCGAGATCACCGCATCAGAAATAGTGTCGTTGCCTGAGGACTCTCAACCAGCCTCCGTCGACGATGGTCCAACAAACCGTGAGGGTCTACACAGCGAGCAAAACAAGCCTGCTTGGCCCATCGCAGACCAAGCAGAATCCGATCCACTCGAGCCGTCTAGTGAGATTGGCGATCTCGCATCGTCGAGAGAAATACCCGGAACCCAAATCGCGCCACGGCCGCGAATTTCACCAATTAAGGGACGAGAGCTTTCTCCCCCTCCAGCCAGACATGGTGGGCAATCAGCCGACCAAACAGCCAACCAAACAGCCAACCAAACAGCCATCACATTCAACTTTGACCGCCTGGGACCAAGTTCAATCCCCTCAAGGCTGCAGAGCTCCAATCCCTCAAGTTCTCGTGATCCAGTTCCAACTCCTGGTCCGCTCCGCAGCGGGCTTCATGCCTCCGGGGGCCCATCGACGAGTGTCGGGGAGCTTGTGGCCGACGCTTTGATGGAACGGGCCGAGCTTGTCAACGCGCTAGAGCACCTCGAATCAACCGAACAAATGGTCAACGAATACCACCGGGAGGAGCACCGCCTCGACCCTCGAAACGCGGGGCTTGGCGACTCACGCTCACTCGATCCCGGCCTTCTTGAACCAGGCTCAATACCAGGCGGCGACACTCAGTCCTTCGACGAGATTCTTGATCGAAATCTCAGCGATCCCTATCTTGATGAGGCCTACAACGACCCGGGCCTCGGCGCAACTTCGGACGAGACCAGTTTGGCCCAGACGACCGCTGAGGCTGTGGCGGAACGGATTACTGCTCAGAACCACGAAACAGAACTTGTCGAGGGGGCAACGAAGAGCGAACAGACGAAGAGCGAACAGACGAAGAGCGAACAGACGAAGAGCGAACAGACGAAGAGCGAACAGACGAAGAGCGAACAGATAGAGACTCAGGAGATCATCGAACCAGCCGGCCCTCGCGAACGACCAGACTTTTGGACTCGCCTTGCCCTCGCTCAAGAGGAGGTCTCCCTCTATCAACCCCCAGGCTCCAATGTGACAGCCATTCTTGGTCCTCTCGAGCTGTCACTTCCCATCGCACGCCGTTGCCAGAAAGAAGAATGGATCGGAGTTGAGGATCTCGCAGTGCTCAGCGCCCGTCCCGCCATTCCGGGGGTCCCCAGCTGGCAGACGGTCGCAAAGGTCAATGACCTGCATTGGGTCATGAATGAGTGGCGCGCTACTCAACGTCGCGGGCTTGTTGTCGTCGACACCGGAACCCTTGAGGAGGCCACCTTGGGTCAGCTCATCGTGGAGCTGCGGACAAATGGTGCAGAACTGGTTCGTATTGTTCTGCCACCCGGTGTCCCAATCGAGACCTTCGTGCGAATGGCTCTGCGCCTAGACCATTCGGTGAGCGAGACCATTCCCGGGCACCTCGCTGTAGATCTTCCCGAGGGAACATCTCCTCAGGACGTGCTCGTTGTCCTCGACCTCGGGATCGCCATTGGCAGTATTGCTGGCTCACCACTTAGTGCAGAGATGCTCGTGGCTCTACGAAGTGAAGTCAGCGGTCCGTAATGGCAAAGAAGACATCTTCTAACAAGGGAGCGAAAGGCACGAAGGGTAAGAAGGCTGCCAACGAATCCGACTCGGTTGAGCCAAGCCGGATCGAGCTCGTCGTGGCCCCAACACGGACCCAAGCACAAACCGGTCGGATTGGACTCGGACTTATTCTCGCAATTCCAGTCGGCTGGAGTCCACTCGATGACGCCTTCGCTGGTCGCGGGCCCTACGAGGTCTCGATGGCAAAGTTCCTGCTGGTTGTAGCCGCCTGCGTAACTGGAACCACCGTGATCGGCCGAATCCTGGACCTTGCCTCCAACAATCCGACCCCAACGCCTCATGACCAAAACGGCTCCTCCGACAACACGTTAGAGGGCACCGGGTCTCCAGACTCTCTCTCGTTCTCGGCACCCGACCGTTGACCGGATCAGCTTCGGAGAACATGCGATCGATGACGTCCAGCACCGGAAGCACCCGATCCAAGCGCGAAGGAGCTAATCTCCAGATGATGATGGTTGAATCGACCCGCTTTGGGACATTCGAACTCGCCGAAGACCGCGCTCTGCGATTCTCCGATGGCCTTCTTGGTCTTCCGGATTCGACGAGCTACGCGCTGATCGAGGTAGAAGACTCACCCTATGCGTGGCTACAAAGCCTCAACGAGCCCGAGTTGGCCTTCTTGACCACCTCTCCGTGGGACTTCTACCCCGACTACGACCTCGAAATCAACGAGGAGGACCAACGCCTCCTCGATCTCAACACCCCAGATGCGGCCGAGGTCCTGGTTCTCCTGACCGTTCACCGGCAAGAGAACGAAGCAGTCGACATTACCGCCAACCTCCTGGGCCCGATCGTGGTCAACTCCGATACACGCGCCGCACGACAGGTGATCCTCGAAGGATCGCCGTACTCCACCCAAGAACCCCTGGTCGCCTGATGCTCGTACTTTCTCGTCGCGAAGGTCAATCCATCATGATCGGCAACGACGTCGTCGTGACCGTGATCGAGATCCGGGGAGAACATGTTCGAATTGGAATCGATGCTCCACGAAGTGTCACCGTTCACCGCGAAGAGGTAGCAGCAGAGATTCGCGCGGCTAACAAGGCGGCCCGCGTCACGACCGACCTCGACCCGACTTCTCTCCCCCAGCCAAAGCCTCGTTAATCAAGGACACACACTCAGGCATTGGCACGTCCGAGAGACGCCGCCAGGCCAAGCGAAGCAAGTAGGGCCAGCGAATCTGGCTCGGGTGCAAGGCCAGCATCTCCAAGGGAGTCCCGAAGGATTCTGCCTGCCTCCCTGGCTGCGCCCCGATCTTCCAATCCGAGGAAGGCGCGGACTCGACAGCGATGTGCTCGCTCCAACAATGGCTCATTCGAAAGTGCCTTCGACGCGTACTGCATCGAGGCCTCGGGCTCACCCTTGGCCAGGAGCAGTTCTGCTACTCTGGCACACGCAAGGGCAGCAGCCGACCTGAGTCGGATTCGTTCGAATTCGGCCCATGCGTCATGGGAGCGAGCCTCCAGATAGTCTCCACCAAATAGATCAGCGGCTTCCCGGTAAAGTTCTAGTGCCTGACCAGGGATTCCTCGCTCGTCGGAGCGGCGAGCTTCGCTGATGAGATCGTCGAATTCGACCACATCAATGACTATTCGGTCTCTTCGGAGATTTAGTGTCGGGCCCTCAGCATCCATAAACCAGGGGGCACCGCCGGAGGGGCGATCAGGTTCGAAGACCGACAGAAGATGTCGAAGGTTCACTCGGAGATTCGATTGAGCCTTATCTTCGCTTCGGTCCGGCCACAGCGCGGCAGCGATTTCGCGGCGAGAGACACTGGGGTGATGTACCAAATAGCCGCACAAGGTCCGCACACGTTCCCTCCTCACCCAGTCCTCAGATTCGATCGGGTCTCCGTCCCGGTAGAGCCGCATTGCTCCAAGCACGCAGAGACGCAGCCGGTACTTGGGTGATTCCTGGATACTACTCAGCGCAGACTTGGCCATCTGGGCCACGGGTAAGCCGCTCTTGGTCAAGCCGGCGAGGAGCTGTCTTGGTGGGGTAAGCCGTTGGGCAGGTTCATACCGGTCGGAATCGAGTTCGATGCCCGCTCCAAGTGCCATCTCAACCAAGTGAGGCACCGCAATATTGGCTCGAAGAACCCCGATTTGGCGCCAGTTTAATCCTTGTAGGGGTAGTCGATTACCACTCTCTCGGAACTGAACCAGAGCCTGAGATGCCGAGATCACCTGAGCAAGGGACGGCCCAAACTTTAGCGAATCCAGAAGTGGACGGGTCTCTGGGCACAGCACATAAAGCGGGCTGAGTACATGCATATAGGGACGCGGTGGCCACTGTCCCAACGGAATACGGTCGAGGACTTCTCGCAGCATCTGGCCTGCCGTTTCCTCCTCACCCTCGGCCAGCGCAATGACGGCGTCTCCAACATCTAAGTAAGCCGCCATGAGGATGCCAAGGTCCGAATCGAGTATTCGTCTGCCGTCCCGAGCAAGGCTCTTTGCTTCTGATAGGTCTCCACATGCGAGGGCAACTGTTGAACTCATGGCAATGGCATGCAAGCTCTGAAACGACATCTGTTGACGACCGATGATGGACATGAGTTCTCGAGCAATCGAAAGGGCAACCGGTGGTGCAATGTCGCCTCGAAACCAAAGAGCCAGCCCCAACTGAAGGTCGACCACTCCTTCAGAGACTGAGGCTTCAAGGTCGGCGGACGTTGTGGTGAGTTCGCCCGCGAGTTCGGGGTGCCCGGCATCTATATACAACTGGTTACTGAGCATTTCAGATCGCACCGGGCCAAAACCTTTGAAATCCTTCAGCATCTGCATGGCACGTTGAGGGTCACCTCCAACCAGGGCTCGGTAGGACTCAAATCGTGCCGCCATGGACTGGGCCAATGCCAGCCCCTCCTTGGCCAACTCCACTGCCCGCGGGTACAGGTGGGGGGCTGGAGGCAAGCCATCCTTCACCCCACTGACCTGAGAGGCTAAAAGCAAAGCCTGAATCTCGAGCTGAGGCAGGCCCTCCTGGCGAAGGGCGCGTGCCGCTTCTTCAAACGCGGGTTGGGCCCGCCACTGATGACGCAATTCCAACTCCGAGAAGGCCTCAAGGAGCTTGGCCACGCCCTTATCCGTCATCGAGGGTGGGAGGAGTCGGTGAAGCTGTCGAGACTCATCTACCCTGGATCGGGTTAGGGGTCGGAAGCACATGGCGACCGCCGTCCGCTCAAGACCCGGTAGATCACCAGCTAGGGAGAAGGCCGTGCCAGCAGCGACGAACTCCTCTCGCCGGAGGAGGCACTCTGCTCCGCGTACGAGGGCTTCGCTTTGTTCCTCAGCCGAAAGTGTTCGGGTGAGAACCGGTCTCCAAAGCTCGTGCAACTGCCAAGTTCCGTCGTCGCGAACCATTGTCAAAGGCAGGCCATCCAAGAGCTCGGTCGTGGTTAAACCGGTGCCGGCAACCGCCTCCAGGAGTTCTTGGTCGAAGTAAGGCAGGGTCGAAACCAAGGCCAAGGCGCGGCGTTCGTGCTCGGGCCGCTGGTCCAGGACCTCTTCCGAGAGGAAATCTACCGCGGCCTCCCGTCCAGCATCGGCCACAAGCATCACTACCGCAGGCCAACGAGGTTCATCAGGAGAGATCTCCGATGAACGACTGTGTTCTCGTCCTAGGGCCTTCAGTTCACGATCGTCGAAACTGAGCGCTTCACTGCTGATCTCTACCAATTCCGCTGACGCCCGGAGCTTCGAGAGCGGAAGAGGTATCGGCTGACGCGATGCCAACAGGAGGTGGCCGTTCCCTGGCAATCCTCGCACGAGTCGGGCAACCAGTTCCAGGCCGGTCGACCCTGGACTCAGCTCATGGAGGTCGTCAAAGATCAAGACGACGTCGAAGGGTGCGAGATTCCACACCACCTCCACAATCACTTCGGCCATATCTGCATGAGGCGAGGGGGGGTCCGCCCCAAGTGACTGAAGAACTGCTCGTCCCAAGACCGACGCATCGGAATCCGCGGCCTCGCAGCCAATCCAAACGTCCTTGCCAATGGGGACCAACTCGTTCTGCTCGATTGCCTGGGCAAGCAGAACGGTTTTGCCAAAACCTGCTGCGCCAACGACGGTCGTTAGCCGGACATCAAAACGCCGTGCCAGAATTTCAAGAAGTCTGGGACGAAGAAGTAGACCTCTTCCACGAACCGTGGGAGCGAGTGTGCGGAACGGGCCCACTACGGCGACCCGAAGAACGCCGTTCCAACAATCATGTTGCTCCCTCCGCGCACCAACCTCGGCCACTCCTCACCACGGGTCAACGGCAGACCGACCGCGAGAACAGCACCTGCTTAAGCTCTCGATCCTAGTTGCAATCCAGCCGACCCCCAATTCCATCGACGGCAATTCAAGTCTCAGCAAGAAACTACTTTTCGAGTTGCAACTCCTCGGAGCAATTGAGGATCTCCGGGCGCTTCCCACAGGTGACGCCAAAGCTCTCATACTCACTACCAATTGGCGCCCGTTCCCAGAGCTCGTCGCAGGCCACACCATTTCCCACCTGACATTTTCCCCAAAGGATGTCGAGTTCGAAATCGTCGCCCAGGGAGAAGGGAGTGTTGTCAAAGGCAAGACGCTCCGGCTCAGACACCTCTGGGTTTACCAACGCATCAGCGGTGACACAGTTTTCGATTGCCTCATCAACAATCAGTTGATCAGCGGGATCGCGTTCCTGATCGGGGCGGACCACAGGGAGATCGAATCGTTCGGCCCAACCAACAACACATGTTGTTACCGCTTCGTTCAAACCAAGATCGGCGAAACTGTCAACCATGGTTTGACGATCGGGGCCCGCAGCTTCGACCACGGGCCTCGAACAGGCCGAGACGACGAGTAGTCCAGCCATCAGAAACCAAAGCGTGCCTGCAGAGCCCCATGATCTTGCGCTCAAGCCGTCTCGAACCCTATTCGGACATTGCCTCGACTTATACGACGGATCCAAATCAGTCCCTTCGACCGAGCTATCTGCTGGCTGGCCGCAGTTCTGGGCCAACAGACCTATCGGCCAAACGACTGGGAAATCAACCCGATGCCGACGGAAGAGGCGATGGGGGGGCCTGGGGCTAGCCCAGCGTCTGGATCACAATGTCAGCGACCGCTGCTTCCACCAGGCTGCCAGACCCTTCGTCGGCTGCTTCCACCAGAAGATAGATGTCCTGGCCCGCATAGCTTGAGAGATCGAACGTCTTGGTTTTCCACTTAGCCTCTTTGATTTTTGCCTTGCCCTTCTTGAATACAAGGGTCTCCGTGCCGTTCTCCGTGACGACCGACAGTCGGAAGTAATCTGCGGTAGTAGCGTTCTGCAGGTAAGCGAAGTAGTAGCTGAGAGTCATCTCTACCTGCTCACCAGCCGGAAGACTGATCCGAGGGGAAAGGGCGCTGGTCCTTCCACCATCGACATCGTTGGCTCCGGTCCCTGAACCTCGAGCACCCGTGGTGATTACCCCTGGGGCTCCGCTCGGTGTGTAGCCAAGTTGGGTGTCGTTTCCATTCCATGAGGTTGCCTCGGGTACCGAAATATCCCACTGGCCTGTCGTTGCAGTATCGGTGCCTTCGGAGTTGATGACCCAGTCTCCGGGACTAACGGCACTGTCATAGAGGACTTCCGGCCCCCCGCCAGGTCCGGTCGTGGCACCCTCTTCAACGGTGATCACCCGTTCGACCGTCGTACGCAAGGGCGTGATTCCGACGAAGTAACTGGCCTCAACCAGAATGGTGTAGTCACCTGGCTCAACGTCTTGACTAGACAAGCGAATGGCGGCACGATCGCGGTCTTGGGCCGCCAGGTTCCGACCAAGACTTGGTCGAGAGTGATCGCGCTCGGCCGGGTAAGCGACGGTGAATGGACCGCTGTCAAGCACTCGAAGCTCAACATTGCTTGAGTTAGCAAGGCCCTCAAGGTCAACGGAGAACCATGCTGTTTCAGTCCTGGCCAAGTTTCCAAGTTGACCCCCACCAAGAGCCAGTCCTTGTCCAACAAAGGGAGTCTCGTCGATGGCTACTGGCAACACAACGGTCTGGGTTACCGGTCCGGTGTCTGAGACATAAGAAAGGGTGATGTTGAGGACCCTGGGTGCGGGTGCCAGCGGATCGACTCGAACTCGGATAGCCGTGTAGTCAATCTCATAGACCGACAGGGTGTCATCCCGAGAAAGGCTCGTAAAGGTTCCCGTGTTCTCGGGATAGCCAATCTCGATCCCATCCGAGGCAATCGACGTTACCTTGAATTCCCGCGCCTCCGAGTTGCTAACCGTCCAAGGTACGGCGATCCACGCGTCCTGTCCTGGATAGATTGATGGCGTCGTTCCTTCTAAGAGAGTGACAAGCGCATCTCCAGATCCGGTGTCTTGGACAACACCTTGGGCGAGGGCTGGGGTGGCCGTCATCAGAGTCGATCCGGCGGCAAGGAGGGCAATTCGTTTTCTCACCCTTAGCTCTTCGGCCACTACCGTCGACTTCATTGAGCAATCCGTCGTAGAGTGATTCATTTGACCTAGCGAGGCTTAGTCGGTTTCGCCGACCAAGCGCAATCCAACCGGAAGTCCTTTCGTGATCGAAGTTGGCAAGTCGACGATGAACTCAGTGAGATGACCAGGGAAAACGTGCTCAGAAACGAGTATCGGCTTACCAGCTAAACTGAATGTGGTTCGACGGACAACTAGCACGGCGCTTGTCTCAGATACGCCAAGCAACAACGCGTCTGTAGGTCCAGCGACCTGGGCTCCAATCGACTGTTTTGCACCGCCGATTGGGACCTCTAACAACTCATAAAAGCTGGCTCGCTCAACGTCGGACCTTGACAGCTTGGCACCAAGATCTTCTCGGCACCACACGGTTACCCTGGCAAAAGGTTCACCGTCGGCCAGATTGACTCGTTTTACTTCAAGAACCTTCTCACCAAGAAGGGTGCGAACGTGCTCGGGAGCTAAGGCGAACTGGAAATCAAGGATTGCCCGTTCGGAGTTGCGACCGGCTTGAGCCAATTGCTTTTCGATAGTTGACAATCCCGTGAGTGGTTGCGCCACTCGATCGGCTGCGGCAAACCAGCCAAACCCCTGACGGGAGTCAACCAGACCTTCCGAGCGCAACACTTCCAACGCCTTTCGAATGGTGACACGGCTCGCGCCGAAGAGTTCTCCCAAGCCAGCCTCACTAGGAAGCAGTTTGCCTGCGGCGAACTCACCAGAAGCGATGCGCTTCCGGAGATCTTCAGCGATTTGATGATAGCGGAATGTTCTCACTTGTATTATAGTTGTATCAGATCATCCACGAAAGAGACAGGCACCCCTCATGGCCGTAGGACCGGAAACCCCGATCGAACTCATCAACCAGGTGTACGCAAACCTCGACCAACGAGTCGGGGCAATGCGCGACCGCCTAGGCCACCCGTTGACCCTAACCGAAAAGATCTTGGCCAATCACCTTGACTCCCCCGACGCCGAAGTTGAACGAGGCGAAAGTTATGTCGACTTCCGACCCGACCGAGTGGCCATGCAGGACGCCACCGCCCAAATGGCCTGGCTCCAGTTTGATACCGCGGGGCTCACCGAGGTCCAAGTTCCAACCACCACCCATTGCGACCACCTCATCCAAGCCAAGGTCGAAGCCAAGCAGGATCTGCTGCGGGCCATCGACACCAACGAAGAGGTGTATGAGTTCCTATCATCCATCAGCGCCAAGTACGGCGGTGGCTTCTGGAAGCCAGGCAGCGGCATCATCCACCAGGTTGTGTTAGAAAATTATGCCTTCCCCGGTGGCATGATGATCGGTACCGACAGCCACACCCCCAACGCTGGTGGCTTGGGCATGATCGCCATTGGCGTCGGAGGAGCCGACGCCGTCGATGTCATGACCGGCTTCCCCTGGAACGTGAGATATCCCAAGATCATCGGCGTCAAGCTGACCGGAACACTAAGCGGCTGGAGCGCTCCCAAAGACGTGATCCTCAAGGTGGCCGACATCCTGACCGTGAAGGGTGGGACCGGCGCCATTGTTGAATACTTCGGTGACGGAGCACAAAGTCTTAGTGCCACCGGCAAGGCCACCATCTGCAATATGGGAGCCGAGATCGGGGCAACCACCTCACTCTTCGCCTACGACGAATCCATTGCCCGTTACCTGCGTAGCACCGGGCGCGGGACGACCGCCGATGCTGCTGATGCTGTGGCCAGCCACCTTCGGGCCGACGACGAGGTCCTTGCCAGCCCGGCAGACCATTATGACCAGGTCATCGAAATTAATCTCGATGAGCTTCGCCCCCTGATCAATGGTCCACACACTCCAGACCTGGCCCGGGAAGTCAAGGATCTAGGGGCCGAAGCGGCCGAGAAGGGCTGGCCAATGGAGATCAGCGCCACCCTGGTTGGCAGCTGCACCAACTCTTCCTATGAAGACATTACTCGGGCCGCCTCCATTGCCCGAGAAGCCAAGGCCAAGGGACTGGAACTCAAGACCAAGCTCCTCATCACCCCCGGGTCCGAGCAGGTTCGGGCCACTATCGAACGAGATGGACTGTTGGCCGATTTTGAGGCTCTCGGCGCCATCGTGTTGGCCAATGCCTGCGGACCCTGTATCGGACAGTGGGATCGATCAGATGAGCGAGAGCCCGGTATCCCCAACATTGTTGTCTCCTCCTACAACCGTAACTTCCCCAAGCGCAACGACGGCGACGCCGCCACCCTGGCCTTTGTTACCTCACCAGAAACTGTCATGGCCCTAGCCCTGGCTGGCCGAGTCGACTTTGATCCAATCGACGGCACGCTGACCAACAATGCCGGCGAAGACGTCTCGCTGTCGGTCCCAGAAGGCATCGAGTTGCCGCCGAAGGGATTCGACCCGGGCGAGGAAACCTTTGTTGCTCCACCCGCAGACGGTTCTGCCATTGAGGTGGCGGTCTCACCCACCTCAGACCGGCTCCAACTACTCACCCCTTTCCCGGCCTGGGATGGCAACGATTATGAGAACCTGCCAATCCTGGTCAAGGCTCAGGGCAAGTTCACCACCGACCATATTTCAATGGCGGGGCCGTGGCTCAAATATCGAGGGCACTTGGAGAACATCTCGGGCAACCTCTACTTGGGGGCAGTCAATGCCTTTGAAGGGTACGAGGTCGGCTACGGCAAGAACCAGTTGACCGGCGAGACCGACAAGTTCCCCTCGATCGCCAAGTCCTACCACGAAGCTGGCCAGCCCTGGGTAGTCATCGGCGATGAGAACATGGGTGAAGGATCCAGCCGCGAACATGCAGCCATGGAGCCACGCTTTCGACTGGGACTAGTAGCCATCGCCCGCTCCTTCGCTCGCATCCACGAGACCAACCTGAAGAAGCAAGGCATGGTGCCCCTCACTTTCGCTGACCCGGCCGACTATGACCGAATTGGGGAAGACGATCGCATCGCGGTGCGCGGACTTGGTGAGTTGACCCCAGGCAAGCCACTCACCGTCGAGGTTACGACCCCAGAGGCAGAGACCTGGAGCTTTGAGGGAAACCACACATTCTCGCTCGCCCAAATCGAGTGGTTCCGCAAGGGGTCGGCCCTAAATGTGATCCGCCAAAGTCTCGACGGCTAGCAAGTCCACTTAGTTGATCTCGCCAGCCCAGGGCGGGTCAGCTCCCGGGCGGCTCACCGTGATAGCGGCAACCCGAACGGCAAACTCCAGTGTTTCTTGCCACCAGGCCAGGTCCAGCGCGGAAACATCTCGAAGGCGCCGATCACGCGAACCAACACCCTCTGAGCCAGCATCTTCTGAGCGAGGGGCGGGTCCGGCCTGATCCAGTCGAAACAGAACAGCACCACTGAATGAGTCACCAGCCCCAACGGCATCGACGAAATCTGCCTCGACTGCGGGCACGATGACCTGATCTCCATTGGCCAGAAATGCTTCGACTCCGTCCGCACCAAGGGTTCGCAAAACCACCTTAGGGCCCCGGTCCAGAAGTTGGCTCGCGCTGACACCCATCCAGTCCAGGTCTTCGTCGCTACCTTTGACAATGTCCGCTCGGGCTAACCAGCGATTGGCGTAACTCCACCAGCGATCCCGATCTCCTATGATCTGAGGCCGCACGTTGGGATCGAAGGAAACCAGGCTCGCGGCCAACTCCGGTGATTCAATCCAATCAGCCAACACGTCTGCGGTGGTTCCTCGAAAGAACCCCAGCGTGCCACCGTGCACAATATGGGGTCCGGAGTCGAACGCCGATGCGTCAAGCACCGACATCGAAGCGTCAGCGGTGCCCTCGCCTTCGAACCGGAACGATTGCACAGGAACCGTGGTGACGATGGCCCGCGCCGTAGGTTCTGGCCCTCGCTGAGCCGCACGCAAGTCGACCCCTGAGGCTCGTAAATGGGCCCAGATCTGATCGCCCGCCTCATCGGTTGATAGTCGACCAAGGAATGCTGTCGGTGACCCCAGGCGCGCGGCAGCGACTGCGACATTCATCGGCCCTCCGCCCGGAACGACCTGGCCAGTCGGCAAGACATCGACCAGCGCCTCGCCGCAGGAAATGATCATGCCGGGAAGGTGGCCGCGAGCTCTGTCTTGGTTGGACTTTTTTGATTGGCTGCCTCGGCTGGGAGGAGGGCCTGGATCTTTTCCATGAGTTCGACAATGGCCTTGTCCATGTCGTCGCTTTGAGGATGGAAAGCTCTGCCGACTCGCACTCGAATGAGCGGAGGATCCGCCAGGTTCAGCAGGTATGGAAGTTTGCGATTTCGGGGCCAAGCCTTTTCGGTTCCCCACAACGCCATCGGAACCAATGGCTTTCCGGTCTCGATGGCAAGCCGCACAGCCCCATAGCGCCCCTCGAGCTTTGGTTCGAAAAACTTGAGACCTCGTGGAATCGTTCCTTGAGGAAAAAGCGCTATCAACTCACCGGCTCGTAAGGCAGTTGAGGCCTGTTTGGTCGAGTCGCTGGCATCACCTTCTCGGTCGACCCGGATTGCGCCAAGGGAACGCACAATGGGTCCAACCACGGGGGCATCCGTAACCTGCTTCTTGGACAAGAAACGTGCCGGTCGACCGGCTTTGGCTGCGACGAAACTGACCACGAGCGGGTCGACATAGCTGCGATGGTTCGACGCCAAGATTGCGCCGCCCTCGGCCGGAATGTTGTCGATACCTTCCATATCGAACTTCATCCACGGGATGAATTCGGGGCGAACGAGCTGGTTCACCACATCCTGGGGCTCAACGCCCAGCAGCTTTGGCACCCCGGGTGGAGCATCAAACCAGATTGTCTCCCAACCTCGCAATTTGGCATAGGCAAACATCCGCGGATCCGGGTTCACGGCCACAGGGTTGCCAACGGCGCAAAGCATGGGAATGTCAAAGAAGCTGTCCGAGTACGCAAAACTATTGTCCAGGTCCACTTGGTTGGCCTTGGCCCAAGCGGCAACTTCCCGAGCCTTGCCCCGGTTCCAGACAAATTCCCCATCAATGGTCCCGTCAAAGGTGCCATCATCCCCAATCCGGTATTGGGTGGCCAAGATGTCATCCAGGCCGAGGAGCTCAGCGAAAGGACGAACCAAATCGATCGGGGTAGTGGTAGCCAGCACCACTGCCCGGCCCTTTGTCTTGTGGTCCTCTATCATTTCGCGGGCGAAGGGCTCGACGGCCGCGACAAGTTCCTCGGCGACCGACATGGCCGCGGCGCGGGTGGCCTTGACCGACCAGCCCTTGGCTGCCCTGGCTCCCTGTCGGGTGAGCGCCATCGAGGGCAAGGTCTCGCCAATCACATTGAAGACGCCAAAGATCAGACCCTCCCCCGGGATGGGCTTTTCTCGCACCAGCCCGTGCTCCCGTAGGCCCTGAGTTAGTATTGGACCGCTAGCCCCGCGCAGCAGGGTTCGATCAAGATCGAAGAATGCGGCCGCCCCGGTCATTGACGTAGACATGAAGCGACTCTATGCCAGTAGTCGCTCACTGCCCATAGGCACAGCGACACTCCAATACTAAAACGAACGAGACCGACTGCCAGGCAGCCGGTCTCAAGGGCGAGCCGGCACGAGGGGGACCGACCAGTTCGCCTGGAAAGCGACTCCTACGAGGGGGACCGAGGAGCCACTGTCGTTATGCCACGACAGTAGAAGATTCTTTATCATCTGTCCACTAGCTTGGACAGATAGTTGCCATCTTCTTTATAGATGGGCATATCGCTCTCACCGTGCAGGTGTGCCATCATTGCGGTTGATGGATCTGCGCCAACTCCAAGCCTTTCTCGCCGTGGTCGATCACGGCGGCTTTACCGCCGCGGCCCGGGCCACCCATACCGTGCAGTCCAATATTTCCACCCATGTTGCCCGCTTGGAGCGAGAGCTGAATGCCACCCTGGTAGACCGGTCCTCCGGGAAACCAACGCCCGAAGGCGAAGCCGTTCTCGCTCGCGCCCGTCGAATTCAAAGCGAACTCGCCGCCCTCGAAGCCGATGTTTCCTCTCTCCAGGGTGCTCCACGCGGAACAGTGCGTCTTGGGATCATCGGGACTACTGCGCGCTGGATCACTCCCCTGCTTGTCAATCGCCTTCACGCCATGGCGCCAGACATTCACCTCGTGGTCGCTGATGGAACAACCTCCTCCCAGACCCTCCGCATTCTGGAGGGCGACCTTGATCTTGGCCTAGTTAGTCTTCCTGTCAACGACGCCGAAATCCGAACCTCGGCACTTTTTGACGAGGATCATGTCGTTGTCGTTCCCGCCAGCCATCCATTGGCAACCCAGCCAGGCACCATCTCTCTAGCTGAACTGACCGAATACGAACTGCTCATGGCATCGCCTGGCACCGCCTTTCGACACGAGGTGGACGCCGCCTTCCGGGCCCAAGATTTACGGCCACGGGCTAAGTTTGAAGTTGATGGGCTTCGTCTACTTGCATCCTTGGCCTTCCAAGGATTTGGTGTTGCCATCGTGCCAGCAACCGCAGCACCCGGTTCCATCGGTGGCGAATGGGTGAGAATCGAGGTGGATGGCCTCGGACGTCGAACCGTTGGCCTGGCCACACGCCGCCGAGCAATGCTGTCCGTCGCCGCTCAGACCACAGCAAATGTTGTGCAACACATCATCACCCATGAGGGCCCGGCCCTCATGGGGATCCATCTGCATACCGCTACGACATACCCAAGTCGTTGACGGGCAATCAAAGATCCCCTCACCGAAACGCCACAACCATCGATCTGGCGGCTACAACAGTGGTATGACGACGACGGTCTCGCTTCGCTCCGAGACAAGCGACAACGCCTCGGCAACGGTGACAGACCTTGAGGGCCGTCTGGTCATGCTGGTCGACGTTGGTGCAGGACCGAACCGAGGCGCACTCACCCCGAGCGATGCCGCCATCCTCGAGGAGGCCTTCCGCTCAGCACGCCAACAGCGCCTCCCTATTATTACGGTTTTGAGCACCAGCGGCGTTTCGGTCGGACATGGAATTGCCTCAGTCGCCGGTTGGGGCCGGGCGGCCAAGGAACTGGTTAAATGCTCCGGCGTCGTTCCAACCCTTTTCGCCGCTTGTGGACCGGTTTTGTCTGGGCCGGCCTTTCTCCTAGGGATTGCCGACGTCACCGTATTCACCAAAGACGCTTACGCCTTTGTCTCAGGACCACAGATGGTCCAATCCTTCACCGGGGTTCCCGTCACGACACAAACCCTCGGCGGTGCCGACGCACACGCTCGCTCTAGCGGTTTGGCTTCACTCATCGTGGCAGACAGGCAAGCCGCCATCGAAGCCCTATCGGCTGTGCTATTCCATCTACCAGACCATGTGGATGCCTTCCCTCCTTTGATCGACACCGACGATCCGACCGATCGTCCGGCCATGGTCGCGGCCACTACCATCCCCGATCACGCCACCGGCAGCTATGACGTCAGAGCCATCATTACCGACATCGTTGATGACGGTGAGTTTCTCGAACTCCGGGCCATCTGGGCCCCCAACCTCGTCACCGGATTTGCCAGCATCGACGGACACTCTGTTGGGATTGTTGCCAACCAGTCTCAGGCTCTGGCCGGATCCATCGACATTCCCGCCGCCCAAAAAGGAGCCCGCTTTGTCGCCATGTGTGATGCCTTCGGGATTCCTCTCCTCACCTTGGTCGATACGTCCGGGTTCTTGCCCGGAAAGGATCTCGAATGGCGAGGCATGATTCGTCATGGCGCCCAACTCGCCTTTGCCTACTGCCGAGCCACCGTCCCTCGAGTTAGCTTGATTCTGCGAAAGTCCTACGGTGGTGCCTACATCGTGATGGACAGCCGCTATATCGGAAACGACTTAATGTTGGCCTGGCCCTCGGCTGAAGTAGCGGTCATGGGGGCGAAAGGTGCGGTCGAAATACTGCATCGATCCGCAACTCCGGAGGAACGCGAGCTCATCGAAGCAGAATACGAGGCCAAGCACCTCACCCCCTATCCAACCGCCGAGCGCGGCTCGATCTCCGCTGTTATCGAACCCCAGGACACCCGCAAAGAACTGGCCTCCGCCTTCAATCTGTTGGCGTCAAAACGCGAACGCTTGCGACCACGACGCCACGACAACAGCCCGCTTTAGTCTGGTCAGTATCGGCGCGTTCATGATGGAAGACAACAACTTGGTTCTGGATTCCACAGACTGTTGCAAGTCCGATAGATTTAGAAACACGGATCCGCTTACACACAACGGCGTGTGAAGCCCATCCCATCCGCATCTTTATAGGAGTCACAGCGCCGTGAGCGATACCGCTAGGGAAACCGTCACCATTACCGACAACCGCACGGGAGAGAGTGTCGAAGTCCCGATTGAGAATGGTGGAGTAGACGCCAAGGCCTGGGGCAAACTCATGCCCGGTGTGTGGTTCAAGGATCCGGGGTTCAGTTTCACCGCCTCGACCGAATCCCAAATCACCGACCTCGACGGTCTGAACGGGATCCTCCGATACCGGGGCTACCCCATCGAGCAACTGGCAGAGAACTCCACGTTCCTTGAGGTTTGCTACCTCCTTTTGAATGGCGAACTCCCCAACCAAGCCCAGGCCGACGCCTGGATCCACGACGTAACCTTCCATACCTTCATTCACGAAAACATGCGTAAGCGCTTCATGGAGGGTTTTCATCACGATGCCCACCCCATGGGAATGCTGGTGTCCGCTATCGCTGCACTAAGCACGTTCTACCCCGAAGCCAAGGAAATCGACGATCCAGAAAACCGATACAAGCAAATCAACCGGCTCATTTCCAAAACACCGACCCTGGCAGCCATGGCTTATCGAGCCAGCATCGGTATGCCCTTCGTCTACCCCGATAACCAACTGAGCTACTCGGAAAACTTCCTCTCCATGATGTGGAAGATTGCCGAACCTCGCTACGAACCCGACCCGATTCTGGCCAAGGCCTTGGACGTCTTGTTGATCCTGCACGCGGATCACGAACAAAACTGCTCCACCACGACCATGCGAGTTGTTGGATCGTCCCACTCTGACCCCTTCAGTTCCGTGGCTGCGGCTACCGCCGCCCTCTATGGACCCCGTCATGGAGGAGCAAACGAACAGGTCATCCACATGCTGAATGACATTGGCAGCTACGACAACATCCCCGCCTTTATCGACTCGGTTAAGGCTGGAGAAGGCCGTCTTATGGGCTTTGGCCACCGGGTCTACAAGGCCTATGATCCTCGGGCTCGCATCGTGAAGGGTCACGCCGACAAGGTATTTGAGGTAACGGGTAAGAACCCACTCCTCGACATCGCCCTCAAACTTGAGGAGATCGCCCTGGAGGACGACTATTTCAAGAGTCGCAATCTCTATCCCAATGTCGATTTCTACACTGGACTTATCTACCAGGCCATGGAGTTTCCCATGGACATGTTCACCGTGCTGTTCACCATTGGGCGGATGCCGGGATGGCTCTCACACTGGCAGGAGTCGCTAGAGCAGGAGGCTCGTATCAGCCGACCCCGCCAGGTCTACACCGGTCTCGGAGCCCGAGACTATGTGCCCATGTCCGAACGCTCCTAGGAATCCGAATTCCTGAGATCGATCACAATCTTGCCAATATTGGCGTTGGACTGCATGTAGGCGTGGGCCTCAGCGATCTGGTCGAAGCCGTAGCGGGAATCAATGATTGGTCGGAGAGAACCATCAGAGAATCTTGGCAGAAGTTCGACTTTCACCCGTTGTGCCAACCGGATCTTTTCCTCAAGGGGTCGGGAGCGAAGCGTGGTGCCAATGATGGCCGCCCGCTTCATTAGGAGCAGGCCCAGGGGCAGATCGACTCGACCTTCGCCCATCACTCCCACCTGAATGATTTTGCCGCCAACCCGCAATGCTTTGATGTTTCGTACGGTGTACTCGCCTCCGACGACATCAAGAACGACATCAACCCCGTTGCCTCCGGTTGCCTCGACAACGGCATCGGCGAAATCTTTTGCGGTGTAGTCCACGACAACATCGGCCCCAAGTTCCCGACAAGCCTGAACCTTGCCGGAGGATGTCGTAACAATGATCCGGGCACCAATAGCCTTGGCAATCTGGATGGCTGCTGTTCCAACTCCGGAGGCCCCAGCGTGGACGAGGGCCCAGCGGCCGGAGGTCAAGCCACCCTGTACAACCAAGGCATCAAAGGCTGTCATGAAAACCTCCGGAATAGCTGCCGCGTCGGCAAAATTGACTCCCTCAGGGATGCCAAGAACAGTCCGCTCGTGGGTCGAGAGCTTCTCGGCGTATGCCCCTCCACCAACGATGCCCATTACCTGGTCACCTCGCTCCCAAGAAGTGACCCGCGATCCCACCGACACGATGGTTCCCGCATACTCCATGCCCGGGATCTCATGCTCCATAGCTGGGCCGGGATAAAGGCCCATTCGCTGCAAGATATCTGCCCGATTCAATGCGGTGTGCGCAACCTGAACAACGACCTCTTCGGGCCCCGGAGTTGGATCCGGTACCTGTTCGATGGTTAGGACTTTGGGTTCTCCATACTCAGTTAGAACGACAGCTCGCATGCCACGGACCCTACCTACTACGTTGCCCCATCATGGAGTTTCGTCTTACACCCGAGCTAGTCACCCTTTCCAATCAAGCCCGCTCCGTTGGGGAGGCAGCAGCATCCAAGCGGTCGTTTCGCGAGGATTCCTGGCTAGTGGGATCCGACCGCGAATTCTCCTTGACCTTGGCCGAACGTGGCTGGATCGGGATGACCTGGCCAAGGGAAGTAGGTGGCGGGGGCCGGTCCGCCCTTGAGCGGTTCGTTGTGATTGAGGCACTTATCTCCGTTGGAGCTCCCGTCGCGGCCACGTGGTTTGCCGATCGACAAATCGGACCAACACTCCTCCAATTCGGAACCCCCCAACAACAACAACGTTGGTTGCCCGGAATCATTGCTGGAACCGATATGTGGTGCATCGGCATGTCTGAACCAGACGCTGGTAGTGACGTAGCCGCCATCCGAACCAAGGCCGTAGCGGATGGGGACGACTGGATTGTTTCTGGCGCCAAGGTCTGGACCAGTGGAGCAGCAGACGCTGACTGGATGTATCTCGTTTGCCGAACCGATCCAGCAGCTTCGCCCCATCGTGGGCTGAGCGAGTTTGTACTTGACATGACCACACCCGGTATCGAGGTGACACCAATCACCGATATGACAGGGAATCAACATTTCTGCCAAGTCACTCTCGACCAGGTGCGTATACCTGGGTCAAATTTGTGTGGAGATCTCAACGCAAGTTTTCAACAGATCATGCGCCAAATGGAACACGAACGAGGAGGAATCGACCGGCTGGTCTCTAACCGAAATTTGTTTGAGCACGCCCGGGATCGATTCGGCCGCAACCTCGATGGGCTCAGCATCCACCAGCGGCACCTTCTTCGTCAACGTCTCGCGAAGGCGGAATCGCTGTACACCATCGGCCGACACATGATTCTGGTCGAAGTTCTCGGTCAGTCTCCACCCGGTTGGTCAGCGATAACCAAGACGTTGGCCACCGAATTCGAGACCGAGGTTGCAAACCTGTGTGGTGATCTTTTCGGACCGTCAACCATGCTCTGGAATCGCACGAGTCGAAACATTTGTTACGCCCCCGGCTACACCATCATGGGAGGGACAACGCAAATTCTGCGCAACATTATCGGTGAACGGGTTCTCGGACTGGCCCGCGAGCCGCGACTCGTCTAAGACCGATTCGATGTCATCGACTCACCGATCGCACTAGACCAATGTTCACGCCTCGGCCGGTAACTCTGGCCGTGATGCGTTGAGCCACATCCTCCAGCGGAAGCACCTCGTCGGCTAGTCCCTGCTCAACCACGAACTTGGGCATTCCCCAGACCACACTCGTTGCTTCATCTTGGGCCAGAATTGGGACACCAATCTCGGCCAGTTTCTTGCAACCGTTCAGGCCATCGTGACCCATGCCAGTGAGAATGACAGCCAACTGTCTCGATCCAAAAACCCCCGCAGCAGACTTGAACAAAACATCAACTGCTGGCCGACAAGAGTTGACCGGTGGACTGTCGTTCAATTTGATCGTGATCCGCTCGGCCACCTTCTTGACAACAAGGTGCCGCCCACCCGGAGCCAGGTATACCGTACCCGCCTCGGCAATCTGACCGGTTTCGGCCTCAACGACGGTCATGGCCGAGACCGAATCGAGCCTCTTGGCCAACATGGTGGAGAACTCGGCTGGAATATGTTGGACAACAAACATGGGGACGGTAAGGGGCGACGTTATTCCAGCGAACACAGTCTCCAGGGCGGCAGGCCCACCGGTGGACGATCCAATCACCACCGCCTTTGGAAGGAGCATGGAGGTTCGTGACCGTTCGGCCAGCCGCTGAACGGCACTCAGATTCTCTGACACCCCGCTTCTGCTCTCGCTGGCCGAGATGGGGCGAGGCGAACCTCGAGTGAGACTCGAAACATCACGGTCTCTACGCCGTTGGGCCGCTCGTTCCCTTGCCGATGGCGGAACTGATGTTGGTCGCGGGGTTCTTGTTACCCGCTGCTGACCCCTCGCACCAAGCACGAGGAGCCGTTCGACCAATTCCTTGCGAAGGTCGGTTTTGGGTGTCCGTGGATCTCCCGACGAGGTCGGCTTACAGACATAGTCTGCGGCTCCTCGCGCCAACGCCTCCAATGTCGCCGCAGAACCTTTCTGAGTGAGTGAACTCACAATGATGACGGGAAGCGAACTCTTCTCCTTCCGCAGAACAGAGAGAACATCGAGCCCATTCATTAGTGGCATCTCAAGGTCCAACGTCATGACGTCTGGGCGCAGTTCTTTGACTCCTTTGAGGCCTTCTATTCCGTTGACCGCGGTGCCGACCAATGTCAAACCTGGTGTGTCCTTCACGATGTCGCCCACAACTCGCCGGACGACGGCTGAGTCATCAACGACGAGGACACGGATATCAGTCACCGGTTTCCTCCTGTAGTCCTACGCCATCAAAGACTCGGCCCAAGATCGTCCGCCATTAGCCAAAGGGTCTGCTAGAGGCCTTCAAGATGACGGACTTCGGCCAGGGGGTCTCGTGGCCATGGTCGGAGATAAAGATCGATGTCGACCACGTGGACCATCTCTCCAGCAACGAGAACCGGATTGCATCTGACTTCGGCCAAGTCGGGCGAAGCATCCGCTGCACTGGCTAAACCAGCGAGCAAGTGCCTCAAACCGAACCGAGCTGCCGTCGACGGAACCGCCTCAACTAGCCACGACTCACCAAGGAGCAAATCCAAAGCAGGTTCACTCGTCGGCAGAACGATTCTGGACTGGGTAGCAAGTGCGCCGACCGACGAACCACCAATCCCCACCATCAGACGAGCACCGTGATCAGAACTCTGGCGCAGGCCAACTTGAAGATGAGTTCCTGTTGGAACTGAGGTCTGAACAATGGCTGGAAGAAAACCTTTGCCGAAGGACCCCAACATTCGCTCAAAGGCTCCCGTCAGCTGATCGGCATTCTGTAGATCCAGGGCAACGCCTCCTGATTCACCAACGGAGCGACGAAGAAGGCCGCCTCCCTTGAGCACGACTGGATACCCGATCTCCTCGGCAAAGGCCACGACATCCTCGACCGTGGTGGCCGCCCGAAACTCAACAATGGGCAGCTCGAGAGCAGCCAACAGCGCAGGCAGGTCTGGATCTCGAAGACTGAGATGTCGCGACGAGATGCCACCCAGCGCTCTATGTAGTGCGGGGTGGGCTCCGCCGCGCATATCGGAGGAGGCTTGGATTGGATCCCCACGACGCAGCGTTCGCCAGCAAGCGTGCTTGGCCATGCGCCCGAGAGCCTGGGCGGCCTCCTCCGGAAACGTGAATGCTGGAAGTCCCGGAATGGTTAGCAGGGTCGAGTCGACTAGTCCGGTAGCCACCATGGGCTTGGGTACTGCCCGGTTTACTTGGTGAAGGAGTTCTGCCAGTTGCCCAATCGACACGTCAAGGGTCGGGACCAAAGCTAGAAGAACCGCATCGACCTCATCACAAAATGCGGCGGCAACTACGATCTGCTCATAGGTTTGAGCGGTCGCCCCTTCGGGCAGCCGCATGGTGTCCAAGTCGCCAACCAGCACCACATCTGCTGCCGGAACTTGAGCAAGGCTACTAGGGACAACGGGCTCCAGCCCAGCCCGGCGACACGCGCCCGCCGCCAGCCTGGCCACCGAGGAGGTATTCGACACAATGGCGACGCGAGAGCCGAGTGGCATCGGCTGGTCAACGACAAGCCGACACTGTTGGGCCAATTGGGCCACTTCGTCCACAAGAATGATGCCCGACTGGGCCAAGAGGTCGGCGAGTTCTTCGTCGTGCGGCGCAACAGCAATGATGGGCTTTTGGATCGAAAGATGCTGGGCAATGGCAGTAAAGTTCCGCAGGTTTCCGAAGTTCTCGAGATACAGGGCAACGACCTTGGTTCCATCGTCCTCGGCCCAATAGTGAAGGAGATCGTTGATAGATACGTCGGCCCGATTCCCCACAGCCACGAAGGTGGACAGGCCAACGTCCAGACTCCTTAGTTGTTGGACCAGAGCGGCGCCGAGAGGTCCCGACTCGGACACCAGCCCGACAGTGCCCGCAGAGGCATCCATGGGTACAAAGACCGCGTTGACACAAAAACGTGGATCGGTATTGAAGAAGCCGAACGAGTTTGGACCAATGAGCCGCATGCCATTGTGGCGAGCGAGGGTGACCAACCTTTGTTCCATCCCTCTTCCTACCGGACCGGATTCGCGAAATCCGGCCGAGATAACCACAAGACCATGAACTCCGGCGGCAACGCAGTCTTCCACCACGGCTTGCACCGAAGCCGCAGGAACAACAATCACCGCAAGGTCTATTGCTGGCGGTGAATCGGCGAGCTCCTCAGTCGGTACCATAACTGGGACGTCGAGGATCGATCGGCGCAAGGGATGTCCCAGCAAAGATTCACCTTCGGCTGCCCCGTCATTAATCAGGTGAATCTCTCCAGGAAACGATCCGCCAAGCACATTCCGGACTAGTTCGTGACCGACTGATCCTGGCGTTCTCGAAGCTCCCACAATGGCAATGGATCGAGGCTGAAGCAGCCGCTGAATTGAACGAGCCTGAGAAACTCGATCTCGAGTCTCAATCGCCGCATTGGCCTCATCGGTGACCGCGATTCCAAGGTCGACTTCGATCGCTCCATCCTCAAACCGAGTTGAAACTTCGAACCCCGCTCGACGAAAAACGCGGAGCATGTTGAAGTTGGCGGGGAGGACCGTTGCGGTAAAGCGATCCATACCGTTGCGCCTTGCCGCCGCCGCCAGATATTCCAGGAGCAGGGTGGCAAGCCCCTTGCCATGGTGAGCATCATCGGTGAAGAACGCTACCTCCCCCACCCGCTGACCCTGATGGCGGGGAGAATCCCAGCTCTCATATCGAGCAACAGCCACCAAGACGCCCCCGACAATGGCAACAAAGGCCATCCTGGCGTCGTAGTCAATGTTCGTGAAGTAGTCCAACTCCTTGTCAGAAAGTTCGGGCCGATATCGAAAGAAACGAAAGTAAACGCTCTCCTGGCTTTGACGCCGGTGGAAATCGTCCAGCATGGCCGAATCCTCTGGTCGAATGGGTCGCACGCTGGCGGTTGAGCCATCGCTGAGGACAACGTCGGTCTCCCATTCCTGCGGGTAGGAAGGAGCCAAGGGTTCAGTCACAGATCCGATGGTAGATCACTCGGGCTGCAATCCTGTCCCCAGCCCCAATACGCTGAGTAGTCGATGCCGCATCTGTCCGAACCCCTCACCTTTCTCTTTACCGATGTAGAGGGCTCGGTTCGTTTGTGGGCCACGGACACTTCGGGTACAGCACGTTCGTTTGAGCGACATGACAAGCTCATACGCTCTACGATCACGCTCCACAATGGTCGCGTATTTGGCACGGCCGGAGACTCCTTCCGTGGGGCTTTCCTCAATCCTGAGGACGCCGTGGCTGCCGCGATCGCCTGTCAGGAGGGATTGGCAGCAATGGACTGGGGCGAAGGCCCCGCCCTTCGGGTTCGGATGGGCTTGCACCGGGGTTCGGCCACCGAACGAGACGGCGACTACCTAGGCCCAGTTCCCAACACTGCGTCCCGAGTCGAGGCTTTGGGTCACGGTGGTCAGATCCTGATGACCAGCGAGGTTGAACGAGCGATCGACGCTTCCTTTCTTTGGCTTGGCGAGTACCGACTTCGAGACGTTCCCGAGCCAGTCTCCATCTACCAGATCGGCGATGGTCACTTTTCTTCGCTTCGTCAAGTCAATCCTGCCCTGTCCTCTCTTCCGAATCTCTCCAACGAACTGTTTGGCCGTCAGCAAGAGGTAGCACAGATCCGGGAGCGATTGGCCTCAAGCAGTGTGGTGACCCTGACCGGGTACGGAGGGTGCGGCAAAACCAGGCTCGCCTTGGAGGTTGCCCATCAGGAGCTCCCAAGTCGACCCGACGGCTGCTACTTCGTCGACCTGTCGGCGGTGGTGGAACAGAGCGAGTTCCCGGTGGCGGTCGCGTCAGCAATTCGCTTGACCCTGACGGGTTCCGACCCTGTTCGCCAGATCCTTGAGTTCCTCACCAACCGGGACGCACTCATTGTCCTCGACAACTGTGAACACCTTGTTGACATGTGCGCAGAGTTTGTTCTTGAGTTTATGCAGCGATGCAAGGCCACCTTCCTGATCACCTCACGTCAACGGCTTGACATCGATGGTGAACAGATCGTTCTGGTGACCCCTCTTCGACACGATGCCCCGGACTCACCTGCCGTTGCCCTCTTTAGCGACCGGGCAACCACCGCCAATCCCGACATTGATGCCTCGGATCTCGACCCCGAATTAGTCCAGGAGATCTGTTCTCGAATAGACGGGATTCCTCTTGCCATCGAGTTGGCCGCCGCTCGGGTTGCTGTACTGTCACCGGCCGCGATCCTGGAACGAATGGAGGACCGCTTTCGTCTCCTGTCCGGCGGCAGGCAACGAAGAAAACGCCGGACTCTGGAAGATACTTTGGATTGGAGCTATGGGCTGCTCGATCCGGACGAGCAACAGCTTTTTCGCCGTTGCGGGGTATTCTCTGGGTCCTTCGGCTTGAACGCAGCCAGTTCGGTTTCGGGATTTGAGGAGTATCAGGTCATCGACCTCCTGCAGTCGCTGGTAGTGAAGTCCTTGGTAAGTTCTACCCGGTCTGAAGGCATCACACGGTTCCATCTGCTGGAGACCGTGCGGGCCTATGCCATCGATCGGCTGGACGAAAACGATGAACTTCACGAAGCACGCCAGCTGCATCTGTCCTTCTTTGGCAAAATGGCCCGGTCGCACTCTTGGGCGGAAGCATGCGATATATCTCGAAGTCGAGAACTCCGGATTGACTGGTCCAATCTGAGTGCCGCCCTGGAATGGGCGGCCACCACGGCGAGGTGGCGGCTTGCCGCAGACATGGCTTTTGGATGTCAGGGTCTCTGGGAGCACCAGGTCTCAGCCACCGAGGGGCGTCGATGGATCACCCAAATCCTTGAAGAACTTGATTCGGACTCCGAGGCCAATGCCGAGGCCGATTCGGATTCCGAGGGGGAGTTCGCCATCGATCTCCCTCGTCGAATCGATCAGCTCCGCCTCAACGTTGCGCTCTTGGCCATGCAACTGGATGACTTTAAGACGATGCACCACTACCTTTTGCCGCTGGACGAATCGGCGTCGCCCGTTCCAGCAGCCCAAGCTCTTGGTTTTCGTGCTTTCACTCGGATTCGACACAGCCGGACCGAGGCCCTTGATCTTCTTGAGCGGGCGGATGCCTTGGTTCGGCGCCACAATCTTGGCCCCGAAGCAGCTACTCCAAGTCTGTGGTCGAGGGGAACCCTTGCTCTGTACGACGCTCGGTTTCACGACGCCATGCCTCACCTTGAGCACGCCTACCGTCTGGCGAGAACCGAGCAGGCGACAACAACGCACGGGGTAATCGCAGGCCTTGCTTGTGCCTCGAACCTGGTGTTGCTTGGTCGCCCCAACAATGCCCTGGTTGTACTTGACAGTGGAAGCTGGGAGTCCGTTTGGGACTCCTCCGGCGTGGTGCGGGCCCTCGCCTTACTCGATCTCGGGAAGGCTTCGGAGGCGGCCACTCTCATAGTTGATTTTGCTCATCAGGCCCTCCTTGGCCGACTAAGTCGAATGTCCAATGATGCCCTCGTTGGATTCGCCGCGCTTGCCCTCAGCCGCGGTGAGCACGATCGGGCCTGGGAGTTGCTGATAGATGCCGTGACTCCTCGTACCCCAGCAAGCATAGGTCTGGCCGAGGGTTTGGCTGACCGCGTCGGCCGCGGAAACGAACTTCGGCAGCTGCACCGGAAGCGATCGGTCCCTTTGTCAAGCCTCGACGCCTCAGCGGCCTTGCGTCGCGAACTTAGCCGACTCTCTGGAGAGTAAGCTCAACCAACCCGATACTCGTGCTTGTCCAATGCCACTAAGGCAGCGGAAACAATATGGTCAGTATCGATCCCAACAGCATGGTGAAGTTGAGAAATGGTGCCGGACTGTCCGAACTCATCCACTCCGAGGGGGATCTGATTGCGGCCGGTGGCTGAACCTATCCAGGAAAGGTGATGGCTCGACGCGTCGTGCACTGAAACAATCGGGTCATTGTGAGTGGGAGGAAACAAACGCTGAAGATGACCTGAGCCGAGGTCGTCCCCACCGGCAATTTCTGCCCGGTGGCCTGCCCTCCAATCGGAGAAGAGTCGGTCGGAACTGGTCACATTAATCAGAGTGGCGGCCACACCTTCTCCATCCAGTTCGCCAACTGCAGCCAGGGCCTCAGGCAGGACAGCTCCGCTAGCCACGATCGTGACCTGGGGGCGGGTGTCTGATGGTGGGGGTTCAACCAGCCGGTAGCCACCAGCCAGAACGCAGCGGCGCACTTCCTCGGCATCGCAGCCGTCGAGCAACTGGTCGAGGGGTCCCTGGTCTATTGGTCGGGTCGAAAGCCGCAAGTACAAACTGTTCCCTGTTGGTTCTGCCAGGCGGGCCAGGCCGTCGCAAAGTAGCCAGTCGACCTCCTGAGCAAAGCAGGGCTCGGCAAACTCGAGCCCGGGAAGTTCTGCTCCAACCGAGGGGGTTATGGTTGATTGATGGGCACCACCTTCTGGCGAGAGCGTGACGCCAGCCGGAGTTCCAACCAGAACAAAGCGAGCCCCGTTGTAGGCGGCGTAGACCAGCCCGTCGAGGCCTCGTAGCACGAAGGGGTCATACACGGTGCCAATTGGGAGCAGCATCTCACCGTGATGCTCATGGGTTAGCCCGAGTTGGCTGAGCATCATGAAGAGGTTCATCTCGGAGATCCCCAATTCAATGTGTTGTCCACTCGGTCCAGGAGCCCAGCGTAGAAGGCGCTTCTCACCTCCGTGGGTGTTGATGTCCTGATGGGAGAAGACTCCGGTCTTGTTAATCCAACCGCCAAGATTGGTCGAAACCGACACATCGGGCGAGGTGGTCACGATCCGTTCACCATCACCAGCGACATCGGCGAGCGCGGTAAGAGACCGACCGAAGGCTTCCTGGCTGGATAGGGGTTTTGTGTTTCCGGAGGACCGCGACAAGGATTGGGTTTAAATTGGGATCGGCAGCTTCGGTCGTGGAGACGGCGGCAGATTGTTGATCTCGGCACCGAGAGAGGCGCAGAGTCGACCGGCATCAGACGCGGGATCGAACCGGTCCCACTCTGTCTCTTCGGTCAACCCGTTCTTGTACCTCAGGTCATCAATTTGGCGTACGGTTAGCTGCACCGAGTGGTTCATGGGGTCTCCGGCTATTGGCAGTGAGAATCCCTTGATCGTGTAGGCGAAGACAACGCTCGGGCGGTCATGGATCAGGTCGCATTCGCGGAAGGAGTCGACCAGAAGCGGATAGTCATGACCCCCAAGATTGAAGGTCAATGGCCCGAGATCGGCGTCGGAAACCTCACCAATCAGGCGCCTGACTGCCTCATTTGCTCCCACCAGGAATCGCTGGCGCAGCTCGCTGGGGGTGAGGGGTAACATGGACTGATAGTGCTCATTGGTCATGGCGTCGATGTGTTGGCGCAGGGCTTCACCATCGGTGCGATCAAATGCCGCCTGGAGGAGGTGCCCGTATTTGGCGTCGATGACATGCCATCCGGCATTGGCAAAGAAGTTCCGCAATCGTCCAGCCTGAATCTCGGGAATGACCCGGTCGAGGCTTTGACGATTGAGGTCGACAACGAGCGTGACGTTGCCGAGCCCATGGGTGTTGGGGTCAGCAATCGCTTCCCAAATGTTTCCTTCATCCAGTTCGGCATCGCCGACTGTGGCAATGAAACGAGCGCGTGGCCGAGGTCCGAATCGATTGTCGACATATCGGCGGGCGAGGGCAGAGAATAGGGGTGCGACCGCTCCAAGGCCGACTGACCCGGTCGAAAAGTCGGAAACGTCGGGGTCCTTGGTGCGCGATGGATAAGCTTGCAGGCCACCAAAGTCACGCAGTCGAGTGAGGTAACTCCGATCGAGTTCACCGGTGAGGTATTTGATGGCGTGATAGACCGGGGATGCGTGAGGCTTGACCGCAACCTTGTCCTCGCCGCCGATGTGGGCGAACCAGAGGGCCGTCATGATGGACACCATCGAGGCCGACGAGGCTTGATGCCCACCAACCTTGATTCCCCCAGCGTCACGTTTGTTGGCCTCATCAACCATGCGTACCGCGAGCCAGAGCACACGCTGTTCGATCTCGGTTAGCAACTCAATCGTCGGCTCCGGGGTGCGAGCCGACGCGTCATAGAAGGGCGCCATGTCGGGCAAATGTCCATGTTTCGATGGTGTCTCGGGTCCGGTCACGCCCGATTCTTACCTTGGATCCGCCGCCAAGGCAATCCCAACTCACCACATGCCCAAAACCAAAGAACAACGGCCAACCAACCCGCCACATGCCCAAAACCAAAGAAGAACGGCCGAAGGCCGTTCTTCAAGGAACCCGAAGGGATCCCGGAACCCGAAGGGATCCCGGAACCCGAAGGGATCCCGGAACCCGAAGGGTTCCCGTGGGCCGTACAGGACTTGAACCTGTGACCCCTACCGTGTCGAGGTAGTGCTCTAGCCAACTGAGCTAACGGCCCCGGCCAAACAAATGCTTGGGTGGTGAACGGAGAGGCTACCGGATATCAAGCCCTCCGCCACCACACCAAGGTATACGAGCGCAGAGCGGGATTTGAACCCGCGAATCACGGCTTTGCAGGCCGCTCCCTTAGGCCGCTCGGGCATCTGCGCAGGGAAGCTAGGATCCTAGCCCTCCCGGCTGGTCACCCCACATGTTTGTTGACCAGGAGGCCACCCTCTTGCTTCCAGGGTCCCGGTCATAGACACTGACGGGGGCGCAGAACCGAGGTGCGACGCACCCAAGCCTCAAGAAGAGAGACCTTGTGACTGAAGAGAGACCTTGTGACTATCGATGGTGAAGAAGATGTTGTGGGCCTTCGTCTTGCTGGTGCGGCGGTGGCCGACGCCCGTGACAACGCCATCGCCGCGGTCGAGCCCGGAATCTCAACCGCAGAACTCGATTCCATCGCCGGTACGGTCCTGAGCCAACACGGCGCGGTGTCGGCCCCCAAGCTGGCCTATGACTTCCCCGGTCACACCTGCATCAGTGTGAACGATGCTGCCGCCCACGGCATTCCCTCCCGCGAGGTGATCCTCCGCGATGGCGATCTCGTTAACATCGACGTGTCGGCGGAACTGAACGGGTACTGGGCCGATACCGGAGCCAGTACTGCGGTTGGGGAGGCGAGTCCTACCATTGCCCGCTTGCTTGAGGCCACCAAACTGGCCCAGGCCGATGCCATGGCCGCCGCCAGGGCGGGCCGGCCAATCCGGCTGATTGGGCGAGCGGTTCAGAAACGAGCCGACGCCTACGGTTTTAGCGTTCTGGCCAACCTCAACGGACATGGAGTCGGCCGATTCATTCATGAGACTCCAGACATTCCCAGCATCGAAATCCGTCGAAATCGAGAGCGGCTCGTCGAGGGCATGGTCATTGCGGTCGAGCCCTTCCTGTCGATCAGCGGTACCTATGCCATCGAGTCGGAGGATCGTTGGACTCTTCGCACCAACGACGCCAGCCTGGTTGCCCAATTCGAACACACCATGATCGTGACCAACCACGAGCCGATCGTGCTCACTCTTCCGGTGTCGTCGGCTCCGGAACTGACCAAAACTTGACCGAAGAAACCTTCCTGTTCAGATCCATGCGGAAGGTAGCAAGATCTTGGTAGTCAATGGGATCTGTAGTCGTTGAGGGTCGTGACTCCAGATCGGTGAGAATTAGAGTCGTCTGGCCTTCTTTGTGGATAGCCCACCGTCCGTCATCTGAAACATCGAAGAGCGTCTGCCAGTTGGGCCCGAAAGAAACGCTCCGCCCGCCGAGAGTTTCGAGAAGTACCGAGGCTTCCGGACTGGTGAAGGTCAAAAGCCAGCGATCCGAACCATAGAGCCCACCGATTCCAACTCCCTGTTGAGGCACCAGGCGATCAAGGGCAATCCACGTCTGGGGGTCTCGCCAAACAAACCCGCACCCAGCTCCCTGAGGATCTCCATTCTCGATCCGGTCTTCCTCGCATTCCCAAACCAAGGCGAGGCCCTCACCGACAACGACCGCGCTTCCGGCATATACAAGGTCGAGGGAGTCGCCGCCGTAACGATAGATTCCATCCAGGCTGCTGGCAAGCGGAGCCTCGCCTCCAGACTTCCAATGGAGGAGCCGATCCCCAAATGACTCCAGGACCTCCATGCTGGTCAGATCAACCAAGGAAAGCTCGGTGGTAAATCCGGGGCCACCCGGCGATGAGGAACCCAACCACACCCGATCATTGGTGGGGCCCGGAAGGATGGCCAGATCATCGAAATAGTCCAGTTGTCTGGTCCACCTTCTTTGACCATCGGGGCTAATCACAGTGAGGTCATTTGCCGGGCTGAGGCCCACGACTCCGGCCTCGTTGGCGAGAGCAATCTGGTTGATCCCTCCCAGTTGATAGGTCTCGTTGCTGGATAGGTTCAGGCTGGCCGCTCGACCCGTCCACTCCGCAACGACCACCGACAACCCCTCGGCCTGGGGTGGGCGATCGGATCGATCACGAAATCCTGGCAGGTCCAGCCGTTCGTCGCGAGTGGCCAAAAGGTCGGCCCGAAAAGGATCTCCCTGACCGAGCACTTGGGGCTCGCGAACCAGTCCAAAGAGCCGGTAGCTGTCGGGAACCGGGGTGCGAAACCGGTCACCCGTTGCTAAGCGTTGCATGACAAGCTCACTGGTGGAACTTCGGTCCAAATAGGTCAACCATCGTCCATCCCTAGAGATCAAGACCTCTCGAGCGGGGTCCTGGCCAACATCCAACTCCAACCTCCGTCCCGTGACTAGCTCAATCATCGCCAAGCGGCCGTTGTCGCGAACCAGCCAGCGCCCACTGCCTTCGATTTGCCACTGCCCGGAAGAAGCAGCAAGTTGAGCCTCCGATTCGGGCTCGGGTGCCGGCAGATCGAGTGGGCTCCAGTTGGATCGATTCAGCCAGTGGTAGCGACAGACCTCCTCACAGTTTCGTACCAGGGCCCGACCCCGGTCGGCGGCAACCAACTGGGCGTCGGCCACACGCCGAACCGAGTTAGGGGAGCCCGGGTCTAGCTCATACACCCCGCCGAGCGGGCCATTTCCGATCGGAACCCCAGCCTGAAACCTCCACTCGATCTCAGAAGTCTCGAACTCCTGGACGATCTCGCCCCCGGAATAGTTCCTCAGTTGAAGCACTGTCCCCTTTGATGCTTCGGGGACAAACCAGAAGGTGTCATTGCTTCCAGAAGTAAAGGCCTGAGTCGAACCACTTCCAAGCCTCCTCGCTGGGCCGAAGACGAGCGCCTCTGGCTCAGTTATCGACGGTAACCCGGCAAGGGTGACCAGGTAGGAGGCCCCTCCCTCACCCTCGGTGATCAGGAAATCGTCGGTGACCAAGGCGGTTTGGAGAAGTTCGTTCGCCAGACCATGGCTTTCCATCGATTCGAGGTCAACAACGACCGCCTTTTGGGGGTCGATACCAAGTACGGCCCAATAGCCGGTGACCGGCTTGGACTCACCAAGCTCGTTGGTTAAGGGGCTCAAGAGCGGTACAAAGCTTGCCGGTACAAGGGGCTCCTCCGACACAACTGATGGAAGCGTGCTGGTTGAAGTAGGAGAATCTGCCTGGCTTGAATCTTCCTGATCACTCAGCGGCACACCACGATCGTTCCCCGCACCAAGTCGAACAGTAAAACCAAGAGCCGCCACCATCGCAAAGACCACCGGGCCAAACCGACGCCATACACTTCCGGAGTCGACCGCTCCCGAGCTGTGGGACTCTATCTCTTGGACCTCAGGCGCTGGTTTGTGCGACGTCGGGGTAAGGAACTCGATTTCCGGTCCATCTCCCGCTGGCGAAGTCATTGTAAATCGGCTATCGGCGCTCTATCCATCGGCCAGATCCGGCTCATCGAAAACGGTCTGGGGTAGGAACACAAGCGGCCCATTGGAGTTCCCCTCAAGATGAAAACGCTGCTCGGTAGCCAGGTGCAACAGTACCGTCTTGCTCTGGGTTTGGTCTACGTAGGCCAGCCACTGGCCGTCGGGGGAGAACGCTATCTGCTGGAAGGGCTCGGCCCCAGTCAACACAAACGTTTGACCGGTACGAATCTGGGTAATGGTCACTGACTGGGAGTCTGAGCTCCACAACCATTGACTGCTGGGATCGATTCCTGCCCCAATCATCTCCAGACCGACCATTGCTGGATCCGGATAGTCCAGGGCGACCCCACGGGAACGATCAATCCAGTCGGTTCGGCACCGGAGTCGGTCATCACAGCGTCGCACCAGCATCAACGTGTTGTCGGCGGCGATGAGCCAGCCGTCGGTTATTCGCCGGACCCCCGACTCGGTCATCTCATAGACCCCCGATCCAAGAACATTCCCCAACTGTGCCGATCCTCCAGTCATGGGCCAGAAGTCACGATCGAGCGTCTCCGAAACAAGGATGGTGGCACTGGGGATATCAACCAAGTGCCGCAAAGAAGCGAGGCCCCGGTCCCAAGGAGAAAACCAGATCTGGTCACGATCTGGTCCGGTTGAGATCAACCCGCCGGTTAACCCCTCGATGGTGATGGAGTCGGCCCCAAGGTTATCCAGTGGGAGGAACCGCGGGCTACCAGCGATGGTGGTTCCAACCAGGAAGTTCTCGGTAACAAGGAGTTGTTCTCCCACCATTGGGGCCACCTCGATCACCCGACCACTATCCAGGTCGATGACCCGAGAGGTTCGGCCGCTGGCTCCGACAAAGAGGGCGAATCCAATCGGCTCTTCCAGAATCAGGGCGGCCGGACGGTTAGATTCGTCCACCAACAGAACCGAATCTTGTTCACCCGACCCACTCACGCTGCCCTCACCGCGACCGCCCTCGACTGTGATCGTATCGGCCGTGGCCGTATCTCCTGCGGTCGTATCTCCCGCGGTCGTATCGCCTGTGGCCGTCGATGATGGGCTGGGATCCAGTTCGACCGCTCTATCCCTGGCCACATCTTGGACCACCGATTCTGAAGTGCTAGTCAAGGACCACCCCACCAGTCCAACCACCAGCAGCGCAACTAGAGCCCACCAGCGGCTCATCTCCCTCGTCGTTCTTAGTGCTTCATCGCTTGACACCGCAAGGGACCGGCCAGGGTTGAGGCTGGCCTGGTCCTTGGCCCGTACCCCGCTTCCCGAGGTAGGCGAAAGCATTTGGAGTGTTTGTGAGCCACGGGCGACACCACAGGAGGAACAGAAGGCATCCGCCTCGAACACCTTGGATCCACACTGTTCACAAGCCGTCACGCGGCAATGATAGAAGGCTTGAGTGGGCCGCGGCGAGCGCGCTACCGATACAGGAGGCCAACCGGGACTCGCAACGCTATGGTTGCATGCATGAACGAGATCACCGTTCGACGAACCTTTTCCCTACCACCCCATCGGGTCTGGCCGTCTCTGGCCGACTTGGCATGTTGGTTAGAACCAGGACTGCGATGGAGAATCGACGAGACCGACTCGGAAGCGGGGCGACGGCTGGTGGCCCGAGTCTGGGACCAGCCGGGGTCATCCAGTCTCATCACGATCGAACTCGATGGCGACGATCTCGGAGGCTCGGTCGTCACAATTGTCCAACAGCGCGACCGTCACTTTCGCGTCGACGCCTCCCTTACTGATCAGACCATGGTCGCGACATGACCAATCCCTCCTCAGGCGACCCGGGGAAGGTCTTCTTTGCCCTTGCCGATCCGACGCGACGTCGGCTGCTATCGATGCTGGCCGACCAGCCACAATCCGCATCGGCATTGTCACGCCAATTCGGAATGAGTCGCCAAGCCATTTCCAAGCATCTGAATTCTCTCGAAGCCGCGGCCCTGGTTGAGCCGACTCGTGTTGGGCGTGAGGTTCGCTTTGTGCTGCAGCCCAACAGTCTACGTTCGGCCCGGGAATGGATGGAACAGGCAACAAGTGCCTGGGAGAAACGCCTGGATCGACTCGAACTTGATGTCGTGGCCCGGTCTAGCCAAGCTGGGCGGCAGCCGCCTCAATCCCCTTAGCCAGGAACTCAACCTCGGGTGCGGCATCCCGATCTCCGGTGACACCAAAGTAAAACTGGTCTCGGTAGCTCATTACTCCGACGCTGATGCGAACTCCGGCCACCAGTGGAATGACTGGAATCACCGAACTGAGCGGCTGGTCCAGCATAGTTATGGTCTCACGCGGGCCGGGCGCATTGATGGTAACGGTCTCAATCCCGTCCTTGTAACTTCCAACTAACGTCGCTGCCCTGGCTCCCAGGGCACAAAGGGTCGGAGAGGCCAAGCCTCGTAAGTTCATGAGCGCGTCTCCGGCAACGGCCCGGGCATGGTCGGGGTGACTTGCCGTTTGTTCCGCCAGTTTGGTCGCCATTGATTGCAGGTTGGCCTCGCCCACGGGGAGGTGAGCCTCCAAGGCGGTTACTTCGTTGATGAAGGCGTCCGCCGAGGCGAGGGCGAGGGGAACGAGCGAACGAACCGATTCAGGGACAGGGGTGTTGCTGTGCTCAAACATTGATCGGAAACCAGATGACACCAGGGCCAGAACCACATCATTGGTTGAGACCTCGTACTCAGTCCGTGCTTGACGGATGGAACCGGCCTCCACCACAGCCGGATACCACCGTCGGTGTGGTCCGAGTGCACGCCTGAGACCCGTTGAGGACTGGGTCGCCAAGAGGGACGAAGCTGCCTTGGCCATTTCTTTCCAGGGTCGCGTCAGAACTCGTTTCGCCATCCGAACCTGCTCAGCCGGATCCAGCATCAGATCGGTGAGGCCTGTCCCGAGTAGTTCGTTGCCGGTCGGTACCGGGTCCGGCGCCCAACGGTCGGCTGGTCGATGGCGCGGCATTTTCACCTGGTCGACCATCAAAGCCAACGGATCGGTGCCGGACACCCCGTCAATCATCGAATGATGAGCCTTGGACATGACCGCCCATTGGCCCTTAGGTAGCCCACTGACCACCCACATTTCCCACAACGGTTTTCCTCGATCAAGGCGCTGGGACAGGATACGACCGACGAGGGTGTTGAGCGAGGACAAATCACCGCCCCGGGGTAGACCAGTATGGCGAAGATGGTAGTCCAGGTTGAACTCCGGGTCATCCACCCAAACCGGTCGCTCGATGCGAAGAGGAACTTCCATGACCCGTTGACGAAGTCTCGGTACCAGCACCACTCGAGCCGCTACTCGCTCTTGCACTTGTTCGAACGGTGGTTCTGGACCGTCAAAGACCGCAACAGTCATCATGTGCATGGCGCAAATCTCATCTTCGAGATGAAGAAACTTGGCGTCATCTGCAGTCAGGCGTTCGATCATTGGTCGCTCACCATCCCGGGTACGGGACATCGTCAGGGGACGCCAACAAGCGTCCTGCCTCTCGAAGCACTTCGAGAGAAATTTGATCCTTGTGATCGAGGGATTCAGCCGCCGACGAACTGGAGGCGACGAGAACCGACACCACCTTGGTTGGATCCATCGGGTTGACCCCCACGGCCTGGGAAACCGCATCATCGGGTTCCAAGAGCAACGTAGGGATCCCTGCTTGTTCTAGAGTCCGGATCTCCGATCGCACTTGGATGCGCGGATACATCCTTATCGCAGATTTGAGCGGTGAGTGGAAACCGACGGAATCCAACGACATTGGTGAAAGAATCACGACAAGGTCCAGATCCATCTCGGCCAATAGTCCTGCGTTGGTTGCCGAACGCATTCCTCCGTCGACGAACCGCTGGCCATGAATGGCGACCGGCTGATAGAACGCTGGGATGGCGCAACTGGCCTCGACCGCTTTGGCCACACTCACCTCCATGGCATCACGACCGAATACAAACAGCCGACCTGTGCGTAGTGATACTGCCGTAATCCAGAGCGCCTTTTCTGGCCACTGCCCGTGATGAATGGCGCTGGCTTGCTCTCCAACGACCATGGTGTCCACCCGTCCGGCAGGCAATGCTCCGGCCAGGACCGTCAACGGACGGATCCGAAGACCACGCATGAGTTCTCGGGCCACAAGACTCATCGATGCTGGTCCGAACCAGGCACCACCAACGAGCCGCTGGCCACGCCCGGATACCTGGCGGAGCCTGGCCATGCCCTCTGGGTCAGTGGTCACCGACATGATTCGATCGAGCAGCTCCCCGCAGGAGACATTGCCTCGAACCATGGCAGCAATACCAGACCCCGCCGAGGTCCCGACAATAATTTCCGCCGTGCGTGGATCCCATCCGGTGGACTCCTCCAGTGCGCTTAGGGCGCCAGCGTGGAACGAGTATCCAGCAATCCCGCCACCTCCGAGAACCAACCCGACCCTCGGTGCCCGCCTGGTCATCAGTCTTCTTCGTTAGCTGCGAGGAACGACCGATACACACCGAGCAGGGCCTTCTTTTGGTCATCGTTCAACCCCGGATCGCAACGAATAGCACTCTCGGTGTCTGATGCATCGGGCTGGCTGCCAGCAGTCTCTCCGATCAGTCCCGCATAGGCCAACATCGTCTCGGCCTGAATGTTGAGGGCCTTGGCCATAGCCTTGACGACGCGAAGCGAGGGCTCATGGAGCCCACGCTCAATCTGGCTGACGTAGGGGTCAGACAGATTTGTCAACTTCGCTAGTTCTCGCTGAGACAGATTGGCTAGTTTGCGCTGAGTCTTGATGAACGCGCCAAGCCGACCCGATGAGTCATCGGTTTCATCGCTCTTGGACTTGCCCTCGCTGTGCTTTTTGGTCACCAGGAAATCTCGATCGAAAGTCTTAACCCTAAGTTCTTACTTCTTCGTATCGGTGGAAACGGCCTTGGCCACAGTCTTTCGAGCAGGCTTTCTTGTGGCCCTCTTAGTCGAAGTCGCCTTGGCTGTGGTCTTCTTGGTGGCCGCAGTCTTGACTGTGGCCTTCTTGGTGGCCGCAGTCTTGGCCTGCTTTTTAGCTGGGTACCACACGCTTACTAGCTCGGTGGCGAACTTACGGTTTGCCTTGGTGGCCCGCTCAACGAGATCGAAATAGGTATCAACGGCGACAGACGGTGTTGGGATGCGGTCGGCGATGGAATCAACCAGGGGAAGGTCGGGAATCGTGGGGACTCGTTCACCAAACTTGTCATTGACCTGGGTGGCAAGCTTCTTGTTGGTTTTAAGAACTTGAGACTGGACCGATCCGATGGTTTCGAGAATCTGGTCTTGAACGGTTTCTATGGCTTCGAGGACGGGCATGATTTAAGCTCCATTTGTAGGTTACGCTAGTGCGAAATATAGTACGCATGCTCGTGAACAGCAAGGATTTGCGAAGAATAGTTCGCATGACAGATGGCACACGAAGCAAAACGATAAGTGAGCAGGCCACGATGAGCAGAGAGACTGACGGGGATCCAGAAAAGACAACACCAGACCCCATGTCGGACTTTGAGACGCTCATGTGGAATTTGGAGGCGGACCCTTGGCTCAATCCCAGCGGCGCGCTGATTACTATCCTCGACCGACCGGTTAAGCCCACTCACTTCCGACGAAGCATCCAACAGGCAGTCTTTTCAGTCCCCCGGCTACGTCAACGGGTCGTCCCACCGCCGACCAAGCTTACGACACCAGGCTGGGAAACAGACCCGGAGTTCGACCTGGATTACCACCTGAGGGCCCTCGCCCTGCCCTCTTCAGCCTGTTCTCTTTCCGATCTACTCTCGCTCGGGGCATGGCTCTACCAACAGCCTTACGACCGGTCTCGACCACTGTGGCAAATCATCACCATAGAAGGCCTGGAAGGCGGGAAAGGTGCCGTGTTTTGGAAACTGCACCACACCATTGGCGACGCGACCACGATGATGAAAATGCAAGAGTTCTATATGCAGCTCAAACGCCGGGAGAAGCTGCCAGACAAGGTCAATCTCACTCAACTCTTTGCTAAGGAGGTCGCCGCTCAACCCTCCCGAAGTCACAACCCGGTGGATGAGTTAGCCGAGACAGCGGCCTCAACCTTTGGTACCTTGGCAAAGCGGCAGACAAACCTCCTTCGGCGGGCCCTCGGAGAGGTCATGCTTTGGGGCGCCGACCCCGTTCGGGCCAAGGAGTTCGGCCAAGACACCATTCACAAGGCAGCCTCCACCATCGATCAACTGCGCGGGGCCGGCACCGATTCCAGAACCGAGCCAAGCCATGCCGAAACCAACGGAGGCGGGTCCCCGCTCTGGCGAGCACGCTCGCGACATCGCCAGATTGAGGCTCTCCAGCTACCGCTGGATACGGCGAAGGCAACCGCCAAGACTCTCGGAGGATCACTAAACGACTTCTTCGTGGCGGGAGCTGTGATTGGTTCGCTGGCCTACCACACTCAACGCGATCAGCCAATCGACTGGTTGAATCTCAGTTTCGTCGTCAGCACTCGCAAATCAGACGATGATCGCGCCAATGCATTCACCCCAATGCGGCTCGAGGCCCCGGGGACCGAAATGTCCCTCACGGAGCGGTTCGGCGATCTGAAGACTCGAATGCGAACAAAAAAGGATGCGGCAAAGACCGGTGCTGGCATGTCCTCGCTAGCGGGGGCGGCCAACCTTCTGCCAGGATCCCTAGTCTCCGCAGTTGCACGCAAGCAAGCGGCAGGAGTCGACTTCGCCACCTCAAATTTTCGGGGTGCCCCCGTTCAAGTCTTCATTTCCGGTGGGAAACTAGTCCAGAACATCCCGATCGGGCCGGTGGCTGGAACCGCGTTCAACCTGACACTCATGTCCTACGACAACAGTCTGGATCTGGGGATCACCATTGACCCAGTAGCGGTGGAAGATCCCGCTGGCCTTCGCCTCTGCATTGAGCGGGCTTATGAAGATCTGACCCAAGAAGCAACCCAGATGGGCAACGGTTGACAACCTCGGGTTGGGCAAGAGATGGAGCGGACGACCAGATTCGAACTGGCGACCCCAACCTTGGCAAGGTTGTGCTCTACCAACTGAGCTACGTCCGCAAGAGCCGAAATCATAACGCTGGATCGCCTCGGTCACACCATCTCTAAGTCTTCCTCTAGGTCTTCGGATTGAAATCGATGGAAAGGGTTAAGACGCCGTCCTCGAAACTGGCCGTCGCATCACTAATGATGCTGAAGTCCATGAAGTCGTCTTCTGTCTGCTTGATGAACATCTTGCGCTCATCGCCACCAACCGGCGGAAGATTCCGCTTCTTGACCGCGGCGGCACGCTCGGCATAGCGCTTCAACATGGCGTCAATATCCAGGCCCTGAGTCATGAATCGGTGCTCCCTTCGTCTCGGTGAGTAAATCTATCGCTTTCGAAGGGCCTCTGGCCCGGTGAGATTTAGCCACTCATCGACTGATACGCCATCCTCCTCGGCGTAGGTTGAAGCCAAATCCTCGGGCTCAGGAAGAGGCCTGGACACTCGCGGGTTGGCCCTCACTGTCACCGCCTCTGAGCTGCGATGATCCCGGTCACTACGATACCGAGGGTCCGTATAGCGCCAGTACCAGACAGTTAAAGCGGCCAGCAGGAGGGCCACAGCGAGCAAGGCAATGATTAACAGCGTGATCTGGCGACCGGTCTGATCGGTGCTGCTTGTTTGGGCAAAGATGGAGGCAAATCCCACGGCCAATGAATCTAGCCGCTGATTCGCTGGTGTAGGGGACAGGAATAGGTGGTTCTTCCACCAATTGTGCGCCGCTCCAACTCTGCACCATCTAGCGGACAGTGCCCACCGCGAACTCGTGAGCCATGGAGTTGACCGGTGTGTGAACCCCCATCACGAAGAAAGTCGGATACGACCTCCCGAAGCTCGGCCAGAAGAACGACCGCATCTTCGTTCGACACCGAACCGGCCGGTTGAGCCGGATCAAGGCGGGCCCGCCACAAGGTCTCATCGACAATGAGGTTTCCCACCCCTGCGATTCGACGCTGGTCCAAGAGCCGAGTCTTTACCGCAACACGACCGGTCAACACCCTGGTCTGCAATTGTTCAAGACCGATGGCTAAGAAGTCGGGACCAAGGCGACCCTCGTCCGGATCGAGCATGATCCCGCCAAGACGACGAGGATCACGGACCCTGATGCTTCCGCCATCGACGAAATGTACCGTGAAGCGGTCCCACTTCGGCTCATTGCGCTTCGAGGAGTATTCAAGATACTCAATTGAGGCCTCATCATCGACCAGTAGCCGCCCGGTCATACCAAATCGGAGACCAAGTCGAGGAGTTACCTCTGGCTCTCCTGGATCCGCACTCGTATCGAGGATCAAAAGCTTACCGAGCCGTCTCGCTCCAACAAGTTCCCGACCAAGTAGCGCGTGAGCCACAGATTCAGGGGTCGTGTCCCCCTTTAGGTACCATTCATCGGCGGCCTCGACCGCAGCTACCTCGCGGTTGAGGGCGACCTCGGCCGCTCGCCGATAGAACTCGATCTCGACACCTTCAGGCATCTAACTCTTGCCGATTTCTGTTATGAATCGCTCGACCATGGGACCGAGTTGATCGAACTCAATCAAGAATCCGTCATGCCCATGGATCGACTCGATTACCTCCAGCCTCACCGGCACGCCAAGCTCTTCGAGAGTCCACTGCAGTTCGACCTGCTGACGTGGGTTGTAGAGAACATCACTGTCGATCGAGATGTCAAGGACTGGAACCTGAACGCGGGCTAAGGCAGCCGTAGTCCCACCCCGACCGCGTCCAAGGTCATGAAGGTCCATCGCCTTGTTGAGAACAAGATAACTATTGGCGTCGAAGCGTCGCGCCAGCTTGCGCCCATGGTGATCGAGATAGCTCTCAACTTGAAAACGGTCCCACAGACCAAACCGGTCAAGTGGCTCAACAACTTCGCGACCAAACCTAGTGGCCAACGATTGGTCGGAACGATAGTGGAGTTGGGCAATCCGTCTAGCCAGCATCAGACCTTCGGTCGGCCCTTCACCGTCGCCAAGATGATAGTAGTCGCCGTTGTTCCAGCCCGGGTCCTGAGCAATTGCCAATCGCCCGACCTGGCTCCACCCAATCTGCAGCGGGCTGGCAGCTGCGGTGGTGGCAACAGCGATCAGGGACCGAACCCGATCGGGAAACATAACTCCCCACTCCAAGACCTGCATCCCTCCCATCGAGCCGCCAGCCACGCTCAGCCAAGCGGAAATCCCGAGGTAGTCCGAGAGCAGGGCTTGGGCCCGCACCATGTCGCGTATCGAAACCACGGGGAACCGAGAGCCGAAGGGTTCGCCGTCTTCTGGGTGGGGCGAAGCTGGACCGGTCGTGCCTTGACAAGACCCGATCACATTCGAGCAGACAACAAAGTATTGATTAGTATCCAGGGGCTTTCCGGGCCCAATCATCTCGTCCCACCAGCCAGCCGTCGGTTGTCCCGGCCCAATTCCACCAGCCGCATGGGCATCCCCAGTGAGGGCATGACAGACCAATATGGCGTTGCTGGCAGAAGCGTTGAGTGAACCCCACGTCTCATATGCCACCGTTATCGGTCCCAGTTGGCCGTTACCCTCCAAGGCGAAGGGGCGGTCCTCGCAAAAGGTGGCGAATTGCCTACCAGCGATTGGATCTCCTGGCCGCCATGCCGAACTCGGCCGAAGGGGTGACCCGCTGGCCAGCGGCCGCTGAAGTGGATGGTCACCAGACATGCATGGAGCCTACCAAGGCAATTCCCTACCAAGGCGGTAGGGAATTGCCTGACAGATTACCCTGACAGATTACAATGGGGGAAGTCTGTCCCGCCACCATTCATAGGTCGCAGTGGATCCCTCGTAGGCCTCGTTCATCAGCAACCCGATTTTCTCCACCCTGGCCCGAATCTCCGGAGCTGAACGGTCGTCACAATCCTGAACGAGCTGAGCAGCCTCTGCCCATTTTCTCTTGTTCCTGGGCCTGGGAATGCTCGCGACATCGCGGGCAGCAAGCTTTATGGCCGACACCGAAAGAGCGGTACCAAACCATTGACGGTAGGACCAAGCAACGACCGGGGGTGCCAACAAAACCGCTGCAACCCAGTCAAGGTCCTGGGGGTCCGCGAAGATGCAAAGCAGTGGGGTGACCGCCAGCATCGAACCGGTGCGATCGACAAAGGGCTCAAAGACTTTGGATTGGGTCGGCAGCAGGACCTTGGGTCGCAGCTGTTGTTGAAACCAATCGGAACCATTCTCCGTCGCAGGCTGAACCAGGGCAACGGGTTCGTGCCAGGATCTCTTTGCAAATCTGGTGGCCCGTGTCCCCCAATGACTCCTCAAGGGGTCAAGCGAGCCCACCGTGACCACTTTGGCCTCCACCTCACCATCTCCCACCAGCCCCACCTTGGACCGTTCAAGACATCGTTCTGCTAAGGCATAGTACTCGTCCCGAAACCCAGCGGTCGCTGACACCATTTCACCGAGAGGCTTCCCCATGAGACGAACGGCCGGGGCACCAAGGGCCTGAGCGGCCATCGAGGCCCACGAAGGGTGACCAACTCTCCCGACATCGTCGCCAAGTCCAATCTCCACCACATCACGGCCCGATGCAATAATGGGAGGAGAAAAAGTAGTGCTGGTGCCGCCATGTTCATTCGCCAATTCAAGAACAATTCCGCACACACGAACATTGGCCTCAAAGAGCATCTCCCCCGTTGCCCATAGCGCCCTGACCGGTGCCACCTTGTCAATGGCCACTCGCAAGTTTGCAGTATCGCGAGAGGCCAGTATTGATTGAGGCAATACAAAAGCGACGCGTCCGCCTACCGTCGGACTCAACAGGTTGATCGCGGCCCAAAGATGCAGTCCGGCAAGATCGGTGTAGGGGCCAAAGATGTCGGAGTGTTTCGCGACAAAACTCCTCGCAGACTCGGGGAAGACCGTCCCCCTCAGGGGTGTTGCAAACGGCGGATTCCCAACCACAAGTTGCGGGTGTGGAAACCCCCCAGGGAGTCCCTTCAGTGCGTCACCTAAGATGACCTGACCGACTAGACGACCTCCCTCCAGTCCACCGGGCCCAAGACCATGGCCCTGGGCCCACGCCACTAGCGCACGGGAGGTTGCCCTGACTGCTCCCGCGTCAATATCGATGCCAAAGGTTCGAGACAATGCTTCCCGGGGCGGCAACCCAAGCTCGACCATTCGGTCCAGCGCACCGACAAGAAAAGCTCCACCACCGCAAGCCGGATCCAAGACAATTCCTGGAAGACCCTTGGCGTCTGGGATGGCTAGCCGAACTAAGCCCTCCACGACCGAGCGGGGGGTATAGAACGCCCCCCTGCTCTTGCGGGATGCGGTTGAGGCCTCACGTTCATGGTCTCGACCTATCGTCCAAGCGTCTGACACCGCAAACGATCAGGAGATCCAACTAGCAAGGTTTTCGAGTCGCTCATCATTGGAGAAAACCTCGACGAGTGCGATATCGAGACCAAGTCGTTTCTGTAAACGCTTGACCTCTAGTTCTTGGTCCCACAAAACCATGGTGACTGCGACGCCGGAGCCACCAGCCCGGGCGGTACGCCCCGACCGATGCAGGTACGTTTTGTGATCATCCGGCGGATCAAAGTGAATCACAACATCCACGTCGTCGACGTGAATACCACGGGCGGCAACATCGGTGGCCACTAGTGCCTGTATCTCGCCCTTGGAGAACTTGCCGAGTGCCTTTTCTCTTTGACGTTGGCGAAGATCACCATGAATTGGTTCGGCGTTGACGCCGAGGTCGGCGAGGTCCCCGCTGAGGCGATCACACATCCGCTTGGTGTTACAAAAGATCATCGTACGATTGGAACTCTTGACGATGTTGGCGACGACCTTGGAGCGATCCATGCGATGCACGGTCAAGAAGATGTGGGTCATCTGTTCGACCGTGACCTCCTTGTTTTCAACTTCATGCTTGACCGGATCGTTCTGGTATCTGGTGACAAGCGTGTCAATTGCGCCGTCGAGCGTTGCGGAGAACAGCAGGGTCTGGTGTTCTCCTTCAATCCGTCGCAGAATCCACTCGACCTGTGGCATGAACCCCATGTCGGCCATCCGGTCGGCCTCATCAAGCACGACCTTGTCGACGTCAGCCACCGAGACAACCTTGCGCTCAAGGAGATCGATCATGCGCCCCGGAGTAGCCACAATGACCTCGACGCCATTTTCGATCGATCGAATCTGTTTGTCGATATCGGCTCCGCCATAGACAGCCAAGTACCTCAAACCAACCGCATCACAAAGCGGGGCCAACTCATCCATCACTTGGTTGGCCAGCTCGCGAGTTGGGACCAATATCAAGGCCTGAACCCTGCCACGAGGAGCATCAGCCAGGAGTTGAACGACTGGAATTCCGAAAGCTAGTGTCTTCCCCGACCCAGTCTGAGCCTTTCCGCATATATCGCGGCCCGCCAAGGCATCCTCAATCGATAGCTCCTGGATGGCAAACGCGTCCTCATAGCCACGTTCGGCCAGTGCCTCAATCAGGGCGGGAGCGACGCCCAAATCAGCAAACTTCCTACTCATTCAATAAACCTTGTTTCTTCGTTGATGCCCGAAGAGTAACGAGATGATCGTCTCCATCGGTGTTTCTTCTGAGATCTGGGGTCTTCGTCCGTCCTTCCGCTAGTCAATTCTTAGCCGCCGAGGGCGGCGACCAGCGCCTCCGCTTGAGCAATGTCAGCCACCCGAATGGCCCCCTCGAACCCAGGAACTTCGATTTCTCCCTTCACCGCTCCCGAACGCGAGAGCCCAGGAAGAAAGTTGTCGGGGACCAGAACTTCTCCTGGCTTGGCCACATCGGCAAGGCGGGCGGCCAGGTTCACGGTTACTCCAATATGGTCGTCCCCCTCAAACAAGATGACATCCCCCTCAGCCAGCCCGGCATGAAGTGCTAATTCCACCGAGACCTCATCAAATCGACAACGTACCGCCAGGACGGTAGATGCCATCGAAACCGGATCGAGAGCCACCAGCATCGCTCCATCACCGAGCCACTTGGCGATTCGAACGCCAGTTGTCGAACACACCGAACGCAGGGCCGCTCGAAAGAGCGACAACTGCTCAACAGCTAGGTCATCGCCCATGGCGTTGTTAAATGCGGTAAAGCCAGACAGATCTACAAACCCGAATGTCCGACGAACCCTGGTCGCGGACCCTGGTGAATAGATGGCGGGCTGGTGTGGCACCAGGCTACGTTAGTCGCCGTGGATCCTCTGCATCAGATCGACGAATGGCCTCCCGCCAATGCATCAGCCGGATGGATCACCTCCACCGGCCGCAGCGGACGGATTGGAGCACATGACCAGCCCTTTGCCATCGCTTCCATCACGAAGGCACTCTTCTCGTTAGGTATCCTGATCGCCCTCGAAGAGGGAACAATTCATCTCGATCAGCCGGCTGGTCCGAGTGGAGCAAGTGTGCGGCATCTTCTCGCTCATGCATCGGGTCTTGGATTTGACACCCAATCCACCCAGGCTCCGGTTGGTGCCCGTCGAATCTACTCCAACGCCGGGTTCGATGTGCTCGCAGCAACCCTGGCCGAGGCCGCTCGGATGCCAGCAACTCAATACTGGACACAAGCCGTTGGCGAACCGCTCGGCTTGGCCGACACGACAATCCCCGGATCAGTCGCCTATTCCGGAATCTCAACGCTAGATGACCTGCTGCTCTTCTGCTCAGAACTCCTCGCTCCGACCCTGCTATCGCCGGCCACGATGCTGGCGGCCCGGACAAGTCAGTTCCCCGAACTAGTCGGAGTGGTTCCCGGATTCGGACGCTACGACCCCAACCCATGGGGGCTGGGTTTCGAAGTCCGTGGAACCAAGCACCCCCACTGGACGGGTTCCACCAACAGCCCCTCCACCTTCGGTCACTTCGGGGCTAGCGGCACAATGCTCTGGGTGGACCCAGACCAGGATCTCGCCCTTGTCTACCTGAGTGATCTCGACTTCGGCCCCTGGTCCAAGGAGCAATGGCCCAGATTCAGCGATGAGATGCTCAGAAGTTTCACCTAGTGGGTCACCAGACCCGTCTTGCTTAAGAAGTCTCCCCGGCTGCCGAAGGTTTGCACGAGGCAACTCCGTGCAAACCACATCCCACCACTTCGCAATGGCACGCGCTCGACAAGCGCTAAAGGCCGCTGGCCTGCCCTTTGATGTCCCCCTCGAGCGGGCCAATAGCACGCGCAACGAAGTCTTCGTCTCCCCGGACCACGTCATCCGAATCAACCGGAACCCGAATCAACGCCTGCGGCGAGAGCTCATGTTGTACCCCTCTCTCCCTCTACAGGACTGGGCACCCGTAGCTGTTCACGCCGGGGGCGAATACGGCTCGGACTTTCTTATTGTTGAACGCAAACCTGGCGAACTGCTATCTCGAGCCTGGCCCCGCATGTCTCGGGAGTCCCGTCATGACGCAATCCGCAAGCTGGCCGAGGTATTGACCCAACTTCATCAAACCGAAACCCCGGTGAGCATTCCACCCTTACACGTCGAGACCCACCTCCTTGATCCGCGAGCAATCTCACCAGTGCTTCCCACCCTGTTGAAAATCGACGAATTGTCACAGAACCCTCTCCTTGATCAGGACATCCTGAACGGGGCGAAGGACATCACTCTTCGGGGGGCAGATGCTCTGGCCGACTTCCACCAGCGAACCTTGATTCACGGCGATCTGACATTTGAAAACATCCTCTGGGACGGAGCCAACGTAACTGGCTTGCTTGACCTCGAATGGTGTCGAGGCGCGTCTGCTGACCTGGATCTTGACGTCTTGCTCCGTTTCTGCGCCATCCCCTTCGCTCATGTTGCCGAAGACTATGCCAGCCTCACCCGGGCCCAGGATTATGAAGACGTTCCAGTTTGGCTGGCCGAAGAGATGCCGGAGTTGTTTAGCCATCCACATCTTCGGGACCGTCTACTGAGCTATTGTGTCTCCTTTGATGTCCGCGACCTGGCCGAGAACTTGCCGACCCAGGGAGTTGAACTAGGGCCTCTTCACCCAGTTCGGCGCCTCACCAGCCTGGTGCGAACCGGGGCTCACGTCACTCGATTCATGGACCGGCTTCGTCTTCCCGTATAGTAAGGCTGAGCACCGCAGTCAGTCCTGAGCAGGGCCAAGTAGTGGAGGGTTGAGCACGCCGGGGAGACGTTGGCGCTAGCGTATTGGCGTGACGAATCTTGCAGCTTCCGATTCTCCTAAGGCAGAAACCACCATGGCGTGGGTCGTCAGCCCCGGAGGTCCGCTACGGGGTGATGTGGCCGTTCGAGGATCAAAAAACGCCGTCACCAAGCATCTCGTCGCCAGCTTGCTCGGATCAACTCCGTCCATGATTAGCAACTGTCCCGATATCGGCGACGTCGAGATTACCGCCAGCATGCTTCGTGCTCTTGGCTGCGAGGTGGTCGCCGAACACAATCGGGTTACCGTCGACCCGCGACCACTGGATAGCCCGCGAGTTCCGCTGCGCTTCAGCGGAATGAACCGAATTCCAATCCTGATGCTCGGCCCTCTTCTTCATCGGGTCGGGGAGGCCTTTGTCCCCATGGTCGGGGGCGACGACATTGGCTCTCGCCCCGTCGACTTCCACGTTCATGCTCTCACAAAAATGGGGGCAGAACTCACGATGACCGAGGACGGTCTGGAGGCGAAGGCAACACGACTGCGAGGGGCCCATATCGAACTGCCCTATCCCTCGGTTGGCGCCACCGAAACCATCCTTCTGACTGCAGTACTGGCCGAAGGCCGGACCGTTCTTGATGGGGCGGCCACCGAACCAGAGGTCATCGAATTGGCCCTCTTCTTGCAGCGCATGGGAGCAAGAATTGAAATGCGACCCAACCGCCGCTACATCATCGACGGTGTCGACCAACTTAACGGGGCAAGCCATCACCTCAAGGGCGACCGCATCGAGGCATTCTCCTACCTTGTTGCTGGCCTGATCACCGGCGGCGAAGTTCGGGTACTTGGCTGCGCTCAAGATCGGCTGGTAACCGCAATCTCCACCTTGTATGGCATGGGCGCTCGCTTTGAGATTACCGATTCGTCCATTTCTGCTTGGGCCGACAAACTGGTTCCCACCGCGGTTGAGACCGACACCCATCCCGGGTTCATGACCGACTGGCAATCACCGATGGTCGCGTTGTTTACCCAGTGTGATGGACTTTCTGTCATGTATGAAACCGTCTATGAAAACCGCTTCACCTACGTGCCTGCGCTCAACAAGATGGGCGCCCAAATCGAAACCTATAACACTCCTCTTGGTTCCATAGACAGCCGTTTCGTTGGTTCGTCGACACCGTGCTCGGTGGTCGTTCGCGGTGGTGCTCCTCTTCGGGGAACTGAGGTTGTCGTACCCGATATTCGCGGCGGTTTCGCCTACGTCTTGGCCGCGGCCGCGGCAAGTGGTCAAACAACCCTTACGGGGACCCACCACTTGGACCGCGGTTACAACCATCCAATCGAGAACTTCCAGGCCATTGGCTTGGAGATCGACCAAGTCAAGGTTTCAGCCGTCAGCTAAGGCTTCCTCGGACTCTTCTGGTTTCTGGTCTGCGGACTCTTCTTGCTTCTGGTCCTCGCTCTGGGCAGGGGCAGAGCTGGCACGGCCCAGGATTATAAACCACACCAGACCAACAATGACTGCGGTTCCGCTCGTCCAGGTATTCACCCGCAAACCCAGGATTTCACTAGCGGCATCAGTACGCATGAATTCGATGAGGAAACGGCCGATTCCATAGCCAGCGATCCACAAGGGCAAGATCTGCCCGGGTTTAAGCATCTTGCGGTTGCTCACGGCAATGAGGAACGCGGCCAAAGCCAAATTCCAGAGCCCCTCATAAAGGAACATCGGATGAAAGGCGGGAGAGTCGGCGAACTCCGCTGGTCGGAACCGTTCGTCGATACGTACCGCCCAAGGTAGATCACTCGGTCGACCAAAAATCTCCTGGTTGAACCAGTTGCCGAGTCGTCCAATAGCCTGCGCCACCGGCACTCCAGGGATTGCGGCCTCGAGAAGCTTCTGAATGTTCCAGCCGCGGCGCTTCGCGTAGAAATATCCAACTGTCACGCCCAGAATCAGTCCGCCGGGAATTCCAAGGCCGCCCTCCCAAATCTTGACCGTGTCGAACCAGCGA
>JAJRXF010000203.1 GCA_024276425.1 Actinomycetes bacterium
AATCACAATCACAACCTCGGCCAACTCCGCCTAGGAGACAAGATCCCTGGGACGTGACCGAACCAACACCACCGAGGTCACCAAAACTGCAACCACATTGGGTTGAAGGCGTTGGATATGTAGATCCCGAAGCTAACAACCAATAGGTCACCCGTCACGAATTTCGCCAAATCGTAGATCTTTTGCCAACTTCTTCCTACCCTGCCCCCCTATGGTAGGTTATTCCATCACAAAAGAAGACTACATCAAAAGGCTCCGACGCATTGAGGGTCAGGTTCGCGGGCTTCAACGCATGGTCGACGAAGGCACCTACTGCATAGACATTCTGACGCAGATCTCCTCGACCACCAACGCCCTACAGAAGGTCGGTTTGGGCCTTCTCGATGAACACCTTCACCATTGTGTGAAGACCGCGGTGAGCGAATCCGACAAGGCCGGCAACGAGAAACTGGATGAAGCAATGACCGCCATTGCCCGGTTGATGAAGTCGTGACCACACCAACCAAGATCGACGCCACCAAACTCGTCGAGATCCAACTCCCGGTCGAGGGCATGACCTGCGCTTCGTGCGCGTCTCGCATTTCTCGCTCGCTCAACAAGATGGACGGCGTCGGCGAGGCCGAGGTCAACCTGGCCGCAGCCGAGGCAACCATTCGCTTCGACGCCGCAACCCTCAACAAAGATCTCATCACCAAGCAAATCGAAAAGCTTGGGTATCACGTCCCCGACAAGGTCGATTTTGCTGGCGAACAACGAGACCTTGGACGACGTTCGATCATTGGCTTGTCCCTAGCCATTCCCGCCATGGCCATCTCGATGTTCGGTTTCCTTCAACCAGAGGGTTGGCGATGGCTAGTTGCCGTCCTCGCCACCCCCGTCGTTGTTTGGGTCGGCTTTCCTTTCCACCGTAAAGCCCTAGCTGGTGTCCGCCAAAGGACACTCGGCATGGACGCCCTCGTTTCGTTGGGTAGCGGTGTCGCCGTTATTTGGTCACTGATTGTCGTGATCGGTGGATTCGACGAAGACATTCACTTCGGAGCCGCTGCGGTCATCGTGGGACTCATCACCCTGGGTAAGTACCTCGAAGCGCGAGCCAAGGGATCGGCCCGTGACGCCATCGCAGCGCTGGCCGATCTCGGAGCCGACACCGCAGAGCTTGAGGACGGAACCATCGTCCCCGCTGGCGAACTTGAGGTCGGAGCCCGATTTGTTGTGCGGACCGGCGCCAGAATCGCCACCGATGGTGTGATCCTGTCCGGCATGGGCGCGGTTGACACCTCGATGATCACTGGCGAACCAGTCCCCGTCACCGTCACCGAGGGTGACGAAGTTGTTGGCGCCACCGTGAACCAATCTGGCTACTTCGTGGTCGAAGCCACCCGCGTCGGGGCCGACACCACCCTGGCAAGAATCGCTCAACTCGTGGCCCGCGCACAAGGAGCCCAGGCCCCCATCCAGCGACTGGCCGACAAGGTTTCGGGCATTTTTGTTCCCATCATCATCCTCATCGCTATAGGCACCTTCTCAACCTGGCTGCTGCTTGGCTACTCCGTCGCCGAGGCCATCGCTCCGACCGTTGCCGTCTTAGTGATCGCCTGCCCGTGTGCACTTGGCCTGGCCACACCAATGGCCATCATGGTCGGAACTGGGCGGGGCGCCCAACTCGGTGTGCTCATTAAGGGCGGAGAGGTGCTCGAAGCAGCCCACGACACCGACATTGTCGTGTTGGACAAGACCGGGACCGTGACCGAGGGGAAAATGCAGGTAACTCAGGTTGCTGGCGCCGACCGGACATCTGGGCCCTCCGCTAGCAAACCGGGCGCAACTGACGTTGCCCAGCGGCTCCAGACCCTCACCAACACCGCTGCCCTCGAATACCGTTCGGATCATCCCATAGCCAAGGCCATCGTCACCTACGTCGACTCCTTAGAGCAGGTCAGCGTTAATCCGGAGTCGGTGCAGGACTTCGAGGAACGCCCCGGGGTTGGAGTCGTCGGATCCTTCAAGAAGGGCGCTGCCGAGCTGAAACAATTCGGTGTCGGGCGCTCCACAATGTTTGCCAGCGTTCCCGACTCGCTTCAGGCCCAAGCCAGTGAGGCCGAGGCCAAGGGGGGAACGGTCATCTTCGCCGGTCCCATCGAGTCGGCCGACACCATCTTTACCGTCGCCGATACCGTCCGTCCGAGCAGTCAACGGGCCATTGCCGAATTCGACAACTTGGGACTCGAAACGGTGCTTCTTACTGGCGACAACGCCACCACGGCGCGAGCCATCGCTGACTCAGTCGGGATTACCACCGTCATCGCTGAAGTATTCCCTGATGACAAGGACAACGAGATAGCCAAACTTCAAGCTGAGGGTCGCCGGGTCGCCATGGTCGGTGACGGCATCAACGACGCCCCGGCCCTGGCCCGAGCCGACCTTGGGATCGCCATGGGAACTGGCACCGCAGTGGCTCGCGACGCCGCCGACCTCACCCTGGTCAGCGCCGATCTGCTCGCTGCGGTCGACGCTGTGCGTTTGGCGAGGCGAACCTTCACCATCATCCGCGGCAACCTGTTCTGGGCCTTTGCCTACAATGTCGCCGCCGTACCCGTTGCCGCCGCCGGTGGACTCAATCCTGCCATCGCTGCCGGAGCCATGACCATCTCATCCCTTTTCGTAGTCACCAACTCACTACGCCTGCGAAACTTCAAGTCTGTACGCAGAACAGGATCCAGCTCTCCAACATCGGTGAGCGCTATTGAAACCCAGGAGGTTTCCTCATGACCGTCACCTACTCTGTTCCCGCCATCTCCTGCGGGCATTGCAAGGCCTCGATTGAAGGCGAAGTTAGCAAGGTCGCTGGAGTCGAGACCGTTGTTGTCGATGTCGACGCCAAGTCTGTTTCCGTTGATGGAGGGGACGATGGCGCCATCCGGGCCGCCATCGACGAAGCCGGCTACGACGTCGCCGACTGATATCGAACCCGGGTCGCCGACTAGCCCAGCTTCTCGGCGACCCAATCGGTAATCCCGGATAGCACCTCGTCTTGTTCGGGTTCGTTATGACACTCATGTCGCAGACCTGCCCACACCTTGCGGGTCACATTCGGTAGTTGACCCAAGGCCTCCGAAGCTGAGGGCGGAACCAGTTTGTCGCTGTCACCGTGCAAGACGTAGGCCGGCACGGAGATCTTGGCGATGGCTTCGGAGGTCGACCCCATTGTCGACAGGATTGCCGCACCAAGACCGGCCGTGGATCCGGCAATAACCAAGGGGTCACGCAGATAGGCCTCCTGTACCGCGACGTCCCGAGACAGTAGTTCGCCCTCGATCTTGGACTTGATGAATGCCTTGGGGGCCACCCGACCAAGAATCGGGGCCAATACTCGTTGCCACCGCGGGATCTCCGCTGCCAACGCAGGAGCACTAAGAATGGCCAGATCTGGTTGCAGGCGGCCCGATTCGAGATAAGTGGCAACAATGAGACCACCAAGAGAGTGGCCCATCAGAATGACTGGCACCCCAAGCTGGCGACGCTGTCGCAGGAGATCATCGACGTCATCAAGGAACTCCCCGAACTTGTTGACAAAGGCGCGTCTCCCGCCGGACTGCCCAAATCCCCGGTTGTCAAAGCTCATGACATCAATTCCAGCGTTCGCCAGATTCGCGCCAACATGTTCATATCGCCCGCTGTGCTCCCCGATGCCGTGCACCAGGAGAAGAGCCGCCTTGGCCTCTGAAGCACCCCAGTGACGTCGCAACTGGGTAAGACCATCACGAGTTTCCGCCAGTTCCGTTGTTGAAGACACGGGAACAGAACTGGGCGCGGCAGGGGGCAGAGAAGAATCGGTCACCCCAAGAGCGTAGCTCCAGCCACGGCCTGGGCCAGAATGGAGGGATGCCTCAACACCCTTTCCTCATTAGCCTCGGAGGGCTGGCTGGCGCTCTGCTGCGATGGGGCATTATTGAAACCTCCGACACTCACACCTCTTGGATTGTGCTTGCCCTGAATATCGTTGGCTCTCTCCTCATCGGCTGGCTGGTCGGTCGAGGCCTTACCTCGCCATCTGCTTGGGCATTGGGAGCTCTCGGTTTTTGTGGAGGTCTCACCACCTTCTCCACCTTCGCTCTCGATGTGGCAAGCAGGCTCAATGGCGGCCAGTTCGTCAACGGTGCTGGCCTTATGCTCACCACCGCTGGATTGGCGGTGTTGGCAGCATCGGTGGGCTATCGCATCGGACGTTGGGAAATCCCACCGCTCTCCGACCACCCATGACCACGATTGCGTTTCTGAGCATCGCTGGCGCCCTTGGTGCGCTTTTGCGCGCGAGCCTTGCTCACAACCTCAACGGCCGAATTGCCCTCGGCACCTTGGCCGCCAACGTCGTCGCCGCCTTCGCTCTTGGCTATCTGAGCCACTCGCGCCTAGCCGCATCCTGGGGTGAAGCCCCCTCGATTGCGCTCAGGGTGGGCTTTCTTGGAGCACTGTCTACCTGGTCATCGGTGGCCAATGAGATCGCCGACCACCTTCGTTCGCAGCGACGCTCAGACGCGGTCACGGTCTTAGCCCTCAACCTGGTAGTGGGGATCGGCGCGGCATGGCTTGGGCTTCGTCTCGGCCGGAGCTAAACCCTAGCCTCCCTCAACGCTCTGGGCTGAACGCACCTCTTCACAGTCGACGGTGACCTCACCCACCTTCTCATTGGTCGAAGGATCAACAATCTGCACATAGCCTTGGTCGAGTTTGGGATCATCCAGACACTGCTGTTCGGCGTATCGCCTCGTTATCCGGTTTTGTTCAGCATTTGGGTCTTGGCGTTGACCATTGTCATCGGCGGCAATTTCGGTGGTCGAGGACGTGGCTGAGCTCGCGGCCCTAACAGTAGTATTCAGATCGATTTCGACCGCTGGCTCTTCGGCACACGCCGACGCAACAAGCAAAAGGGCAACCGTGAGGGGGCCAAGGTGGATTAGACGAATGACACGAAACACTTTGGTAACGCTAGTACCACAATGGCCCTCCCCTACAGCAGGTAGGCTCGGATGTAGTCAACCTTGAGAGTGGCGGGCAGCGCCGCCGGATTCAATGGGCCCGGGTTGCCCCCCAAGGCCAGGTTGATCCGCAGTTCGGTCATGGTTTGATCGAAGGGAGCCGGATACCCCTGCTGGGTTGGCGCCTCGGTCACCCGATGAGTTTCGACCCCGTCCATGTACCAGACAAGCACCCCATCCAAGCCGTAGTCGAAGCGGAATTCGTGCCAGTCGTCGGAGAAGCGCTCTCCAAAGACTTCACGTGATTTCTTACCGTTGGCTCCACTGGCGTCGGAATAGTGGATACCAAAGGACACCCGATCCGGAGAATTGGCCGTCATGACTTCAAAGCCATCCCACTCCCCTCCTGTCGGCCAGCCACCCTCGGCCCACGAGGATGACCACACCGCTGGCCAAAGCCCAGCCTGATTCTCATCATCAGCAGGGGTCAACTTCACTCGCCATTCGATGTACTGACCCGGAGACAGGGTAAGCACCCTGGTCCGAACCATGCCAGACGTCTGCTGACGGAGGCTGCCGTTGGGGCATTGAACCGAAACATTCTCGGCTCGCAAGACGAGCGATCCAGCTTCGACCGAAACCTGGTCTGGGGTGTAGCACTGCAACTCGTTGTTGCCGTCTCCATAGGTGGAGTGCTCGACACTCCAAATGGCGGGATCGAGAACATCGAACTCTTCTGCCCAGACAAGTATTCGGGAGTCAGGAATCTCCGTCTCTTTTCTGTCCAAGGTTATGCAGCCTTCTTGGCCATCGAGTCGTTGGCAGTCGCGGGCAAAAGAGGAGGAAGGCGAGTCGAATGCTCCAAACACCGTTCCGACCACCACCGCAGCAATAGCTACACCTAGCACGAGAACCGAAGCCATCGTGAGTTTGGGAAATGCCCGACCCGAAGGCCCCTGGTCGCCGCGCGCCTCGGTCACCGGACCTGTCTACACCAGATTCTGTCTTGATTGGAATAGGCCAAAGGGCTCGGTGACATCTGAGGATTGACCTAGACACCACAGACACCGCCACCAGGAAGGATGGTGACAGTGGTGTTCAGTACCCCGTACGGGATTTGAACCCGTGCTACCGGCATGAGAAGCCGGCGTCCTAGGCCTCTAGACGAACGGGGCAAGGTCGAGCGAGTTTAGCCAGCAGAAGACTGCCGACCAACCCTTCGCTCGGAGGGGAGGACTTG
>JAJRXF010000010.1 GCA_024276425.1 Actinomycetes bacterium
AACCCATTGGGTTGTCCGACACCACGGCATCTTTCAGGGCTACTACTACTTCCACCACTTCGACGGCGATCGAGACGCGCGGGACCAGTATCGCAACTCCCCCCACTTCGATGCCTGTGTGAGCTTCTGCACAAACTACGACCAGAACTGCTTCGACCCCGACTACCCAAGCCTGTCAATTGATGACTTCATGCCCGCCCTCAATGAGGTCTTCTCACGAACCTCGAAAGTGCCCCTGATTGCCACCCGAGACGAGGGGTAGCCGATTTGACTATCGAAGGGCCTCAAACCAGCCCCATCGTTGCTCACCCTGTTCCGCCCGTTCAATCTTGGCCAACCAACCAACCCGTAGCTCGGCCTGCTCATCTGGCGTCAGGGCGGTGAGGGCCAAAGCGTCGAGTTCACGATAGTGGATGTCTATGAATTCCTGGGTTTGATCGACGGCTTGGACCTGACCAAACCCAGCTTGGCTCAAAAGCTCCCCGATCTCCTCGACCGTGCGCAGGTCATAGCCGAACTCCTGCACATAGGCAGAAAACGTCTCACTGGGAACCTCACCACCACAGCAATAGTCGGTGAACACCAGTTTTCCTCCGTCACGGAGTGCCCCATGCAGGGTCGAAAATAGGCCAGCCTTGTCATGGATGTGGAGAAAGACTTCCCTGCTGTGAATCAGATCGAAAGTGTGAGGGAAGACATAACTAAGGACATCGCCATGATCCATCGTGACCTGATCGGCCAGGCCGTAATCGCCACATCGACGAGTAGCTTCGTCCACCATATTGTGGGACAGGTCGATACCAAGAACCGATGCTCCATGCTTGGACGCCATCATGAACGCTGCCCCGCCAAGCCCACAACCAACGTCCAGAACCCGATGACCCTCGGGCCAGGTGAGGCGTGCAAGAATTTCCTTCGTGGTCTGTCTGCCGCCAGGACTCACGAAATCTCGGCCATAGATGGCCTCATAGGACTTTAGCCCAGCAACAGTGTACTGGTGGTCATCGAGAGGGGGTCCGTCGGTGGCAGTCATGGCAAAAAGATGTTAGTCGCCTTGGGGAATTGGTTTATCACAACGACCCAGCATGCAAGACCCTCACCCAACTACTGCTTCCGAACCAGGGGAATCACAAAAATAACGATCCCCGCAAGAAAGGCGATGTTTGCCAGGGTGCCAACCAGATCACCAGCCCGGATAGTGGTGACAAACATCAGTCCGCTGCTGAGGAACCAGAGCCCGCAGGCTGTAATCCACATCTGTCGTTCGCTCATCGATGCCTCATTCGTACCCCCAGCCTTGCCAAGAAACTAGCGCTAGAAGCCACGGCGTTACCACAGCTCCGACTTCGCCAATGACGCTGGTTTGATACCAGTTAACGATGAGGTGCCATTGTCTTGGCGAGCAACACACGATCGCCGCCCCGGAACCCTTCGTTCTGGAGCAGTGAAGCGGGTCGGTTGGGAACGGCTGTCCTTGTGACCTCAATCGACCCGCACCTTTGCTCAACTATCGTCAATCGTTGGCGATCCGAAGGTCGGTCCGGCTCTGACTATGGCCGGATTCGGTAGCCACGCCGGACTACCGTTTCGATCACGGCTCCTGCGGGACCCAGGCGCTTGCGAAGGCGACCAATGGCCACCTCCACTCGGTGCAGTTCGTGCTCCCCCGAACCCCACAATCCTTCGGCCAGGTTTTCCTTGGTTACCACCACACCCGGCTGGGCCAACAAGAGGTCCAGGAGTCGCGACTCGCCCAACGACAGCGTCACCGGCTCACCTCCTTCCGCCACTACCAACCTGCCCTGGAGTACCAAATCCACCCCGCCAAACCGCAGAGCCCTGCTCCGGCTGACCAAGTACCGGCTGAGCTCGGCCACCAGCAATCCAACCCTAGGCTGATCGGGGCAGACAACGCACACCTCGGGCCAACAGTCGAATACTCCAACAATCTCGCTCTCAAGGGCAGCGACCACCACTCGACCTTCAAGGGCGCTACGGACCTTTGCACCAAGGTTGATCTCCCCGGCCGCCATCAAAAACTCCTCGGCCGCGAGCCGAGTGGAAAAGGTGATCCCGTCAATCTCGCCTGCGACAACCGCGACAACCAACTGGTAAACGGCTTGGCGATCGGGGGCCGCTTCAAATCGGAGGGGCGGCAGTCGTCGATGCGACGCTTCGGCGAGATCTTGACCGTCCTGGCCAACGGCCACGGGCACCGAGGAGTTGAGCAGGGAGCGGACCGCTGGGCCATACCCAATGGAGTCGGCAGTATCCAACCACAGGTCAAGGGCCTGGTAGCAGTCAATCTGTATGGCTGCCGGAGGGTCGGCCACAAACTCTTGGATCGAATGGGCGAGCTCACCAGACCGAATCGGGACCGTCTGGGTGATCGCAACCAAAAGGCCGGTGGCACCGAGACCATCAAGTAGGCCAAGTAGGCGTACGTGGTCATTGCTGGCAGTTACGGCAACCGTGTATCCAGCCAGGGGTCCAACCATTCCACCAAGTTTGGGGCCCATTCGTTTCGGGCATGTTTCTTTACTGTAAACAGCACAGGAAACAGCGGTTCCCGGACTTGATGAGGGTTAGGGCCGGGGAGCGCTGTCTACGTTGGCCTCATAGTCGATGCGCCACAACATGGTGCTGGTCTGTACCACCATGACCAAGAAGGCGACGAGGTTGAGGGCCACAACGGCGGGAACCCCCCAGTTGAAGATGGTGGTCCCGATGAAGTAGACGAAGGTATTGAGGGCCACGTAGCCAATTCGAATCTCGGTTGGCCCGATGCCGTAGTAGGCGATTTGAAACTGGTTGGTTGCAGCAAAGGCCAAGAACGAAACCGCCATGGTGGCGCAGGTGATGAGTAGCAGGATCAGAAACAAGAACTGCAACCAGCGAGCTTCAACCAAGAAGGAGTAGGCGATCACGATCGACCCAGCGAAGAGAAGGTCCAGCAGGTGATCCATGAAGAACCCCCACTTAACCAGTCCTTGTTTGCGGTATTTCCCCAACGAACCATCGAAGGAATCGGTCAGCCACTGGCCAACCACCATGACCGACATGGCATGAAGCCACACCCGGTTCTCGACCGCCAACCAGCCAAAGAGCACCGTTCCCACCGACCAAAACAGGGTGATCATGGTTAGGTGATGACTCAGAATCGGCTTCGGAATCTTTGGGATGCCCCAGTCGATAAATTTCCGCTCGAGGGGGCCAAGGAGAGATTGCCCCTTTTTCTTGTCACCCGCAAAGCCATCTGTCATGGGATAAGTCTCCCAGCAATCCCTCAGCCTTGGTGGATAACAAGCTTGTCGGCTTCGGCCATTGCTGCCGCATAGGCCACATTCGTTAGTGCCCCGCCGGTACTAACCCGACGAACACCAAGATCAGCCAAGGCACCAAGGTCGGGGGCTCCTGGCATTCGCAGAACATTCACGGGTCGTCCGACCTCGCCAACAACCCGCGCGATCTGGTCCTGACTAAGGAGGCCGGGGGCGTAAAGCACATCGGCGCCAGCCTGACCATAGGAAATCAGCCTGGTGATGGTGTCGTCCAGATCATCGTGGCCATACAGATGGTTCTCAGAGCGTGCGGTTAGCACCATCCCAGACTCTTTGGCCCCCTCCGCCGCCGCCGCAACCCGCTCGGTAGCCTCTTGAATGGGCTCGACCTCGGCCCGCTTCGGGTTGTAGTCCTCGACCGAGATTCCTGCCGCGCCGAGCCCGGCCAGCGTCCTGACGTTGGCAGTAATCTCGGTGGCGGTGGCCCCAAACAACTGCTCGCTGTCAACACTGACTGGGATGGAGACCGCCCGGACGAGCTCGCCAACATGGCTACAAAGCTGCTCGAAGCTGACCTCCTGATCTTGCAAACCAAGCGTGGCAGCATGACCCGAACTTGTGGTGGCTATGGCGGAGAATCCCATTGTTTCCAGCCGAACCGCCGAGCCAATGTCCCAAGCGTTGGGCATGACAAAAAGGCCACTTTGGTGGAGGGACCGGAACCGATGGATGGTGTTCATGGCTAGATCCTGCACCGATGCAGGCCTATCGAACAACTCAAGAACCTACGTTTCGTCCCGAGACGAAACATCCAACCAGTAGGATTCCCACCATGGCGATACCCCGGCTGGCTTCCGCCAGCAGTGCTTCCCCGGCCTCAAGATTGGCCGCCACCGGGGCCATTCTGGCCGACCCAACCCGTTCGAAGATTCTCTGCACGCTCATGGATGGGCGGGCCTATACCGGAACGGAGCTAGCCAACTGGGTAGGGGTCGCTCGTTCCACCACTAGCGAACACCTTTCTCGACTTTTGGATGCTGGTATGGTGACGGTCGAAGCTCAAGGAAGACACCGGTACTTCCGGCTAGCCAACCAGGAAATAGCCGAACTCCTGGAGATCATTGGCTCCACGGCTCCAGACCCCGCTCCCCCACGGCCACAAGCGCTCTCCCCGCTGGCTCACGCCAGGACCTGCTACAACCACCTGGCCGGATTCCTTGGCGTTAGCCTTTACGACGCGCTCTGGGAACGCGACCTGATCAGCGATGAGGGTCACGGCCTCGACTACACCCCCAATGGTCGCCAGCTCCTCTCCAACGCTGGGATCGACATCATCTCGCTCCCACCAAGCAGTCGCGCCAAGCCGGCCTTGCGACCCTGTTTGGATTGGACCGAGCGCCGCCATCATCTGGCTGGCCCTGGCGCGACGGAGTTACTCCGAGGTTGTCTCGCCAACCAATGGCTCGTGCAGGGAAACCGACCCCGTTCCATTCGGGTGACCAATCAGGGCCGCTCCGCATTGGACAAACACTTCGGCTTGAACCTCGACAGCTTATGATCCGGCTATGGCTTCCCACCTACCCGGATCCGAACCTGGATCTCCGATCACCACCGTCGATTACCACACCGCAGGCGAGCCCTTCCGGATTGTGACCGGAGGAGTTCGAATACCAGAAGGAGCCACGGTACTTGATCGGCGGAGCTGGTCTCAGGAGTATCTGGACAGCACCCGAGCGCTGCTCGTCAACGAGCCCCGGGGCCACGCCGACATGTATGGCTGTTTCGTCACCCCGCCCAACGACTCTAAGGGGCACCTTGGTGTGGTGTTCTTCCACAAGGACGGGTTCAGCACGGCCTGTGGTCATGGAACCATCGCCCTGGTCACCTGGGCCATCGATTCCGGGGTGGTTGTCCCCAACGAGGATGATCTTGGCCTCGGAATGATCGAGGTATTCGTCGATGCTCCTTCGGGGCGTTTACGCACCGAGGCCACCCTGGATTCGGCTGGCCTTGTTACCGGCGTTCGGTTCTGGAATGTCAGCTCATTCGTGTCAGCAACCTCCGTTCCGATCAAGACCTCGGAGGGATCCCTGTCTATCGACGTGTCCTTTGGCGGGGCCTTTTATGGTTCGGTCGACCTGGATACAACCGACATCGACCTCGAACCGGGGAGCGTGAACCGGCTGATCTCCCTGGGGCGCGAGATCAAGGCCAGGTTTGGGCCGGGCCAACCCAACGAAGCAGCCGTCACCCACCAAAGAGAGCCAAGGTTGTCTGGCATGTACGGGGTTATCTTTCACCAAGAGACTGGGACCAATCCGCTTCACCAGAAGAACGTGACCGTATTCGCGGACGGTGAGGTCGACCGCTCGCCCTGTGGGTCAGGAACATCGGCTCGCCTGGCCCTGCTCCACCATCATGGTCGGCTCGCAGTTGGCGACGCGTTCCTGAACCAGGGAATCGCTGGGGGCATCTTTGAGGGCAGAGTCGAGAGCATCGGTGATGCCGCGTCCGAACCCGGTTCTCAATCGGACCACGGGGGATTCGGGAGAACCTTGGTCGAAACATCGGTGGCAGGAGCGGCCTACCGCAGCGCCGAGTGTTCCTTCAGCCTTGATCCACGCGACCCAATCGGATTGGGGTTTCAGCTGCGCTAGTTGCGTTTGACCCGGGCCTTAGGTCACTAGTTGGCGAACCGTTCCCTGCCCTCGATGCCCGGGGGAACAACAGAGCATGGGAACAACAGAGCATGGGAACATCTGGCGAATCTACCTGCGGACCCACCAAATGATGCCGGCTAGGCCGAACTGGATATGGCGTCGTTGGTCGACCACGTCCAGTCAGGCCACCGAACTATTGGACCGCCTGCGCTCCCTGACCAACGGCTACACCCCTCCCGAAGATGCTTGTGACAGCTACCGGTCCCTTTACGCCGGTCTGGCAGAACTTGAA
>JAJRXF010000011.1 GCA_024276425.1 Actinomycetes bacterium
AGATGGTGGACTGAGGGTCGAAGGCACGAATGGCCAGGGCATCGCGGTGTTGCCGGAGGAATATTTGGATGCCGGATATTTGGATTACGCCTATGCCACCACTGTGCACAAAGCCCAAGGAGTAACCGTAGACCGCGCCATCACCATTGTGGATGGCACAACATCGGCTGACAGTCTCTATGTCGGAGGCACTCGGGGCAAAGAGTCCAACGAGTTTTTGGTGGTCTGTGAGGCGGATGTCACCGAATACGGGACCACGGGTGAGGTTCCGTCACCAGAGCAGGTGATGGTGAGGGCGTTGGGTCGTGACACCAAGGAACGCACCGCAACCGAACTCCTGCGGGAACGCGTTGACGCCCCCGAACTCATCAGCAACTGGACACGGGTTTCACTGGACCAGCACCAACCGAGACGCCACCAACCGAACCAGCGCCATCCGAGCCTGCTCGACGAGTTGAGTCAGCAGCATCAGTTGAACAACCGGTGGTGGATCGTGGGATCAGCCTTAGTGAGCAAGTCGCCACCGCGGAGGCAACCCTCAACACAGTCCGCAACAGGGTGCGGGAAACCGAAGCGGACCTGCAGGTCCTGAACACCGACCGGTACCAGGCTGATCAACGTGTGAAACAGCTCACCAGCGATATCGGCACAGCCCGACAGGCTTTGACCGAAGCCACCATCGAACTGGGTGAGCTCACCGCTAAGAACCCGGTCAGCCGGCTCCGTAACCGGGAACAAATTGATGCCTTAACCAACACCAAAACCCATGCGGAACACGTCATCAAAATTAGTGAGCCACGCCTCGTAACCGCGGTGGGACAGTTGGATCAAGCCACGGTGGACGCCAACACTCAACGCGAGGTGGTGGTGGATGCCCGGGCTCGCCTGGACCAAGCCAGCACGAGTCTTGAAGACGCCCGGACCGAACGTCTGGCCTGCCTGATGGATTCGCCGTCTCGGGTCCAGCCGGTTGGCCCTCACCCTGTCCTAGAACCCGAAGGATTGGCAGAGTTATTCAAACAGCATGAACACTATGAACAACAGCGAACCAGGGCAGTCAGTGATCTCGCACAAGCACGATCTGATCTTGGGGGGATCACCCGCAGGATTGAGGGCTGGCAAACCCAGGTTGATGCCCTGGCGGTTGCTATCAAGGAGTTGACTACTGAGATCAACGAGCTTTCGGCTGGGCCGTTCGGCAGTATCCGCAACCGTCACCGCATTAGTGAACTCGAGGAACTAGTTGGGCTAAAGGTCATGAAGAAACAGGGTTTGGAAGGCGACATCCTGGGAGCTCAACCCGAACTAGAAGCATCTACTAAGTCAGTGAAACGTTGGGTGGGGTCAGTTGAACGCTCCACCCAAAAACTGGCTGGGATCGACAGCCAACTCGATGCAGATGCTGTGAATCGGGGATTAAATGTTGGGGCCACGAACTGGGCACCCACCACAGCGCTGGACAACCTGGGCGAACCGACTAGTAAGAACCTCGGGGCCTGGACCAAGGCTGCTGGCATTGTGGAACAAACCCAGATAGCCCACGACATGCTGGAACTCGGCAGTCTCGCTTATGGCCACGGTGTTGAACGACAAGCCTTGGCGATCAACCGGTTCGAACAACAACATTCACCGGTACTCGAACAAGGCCGTGGCATCGAATTCGGCGGTATCAGCCGCTGACCAAGGTCAAAGAAACCCCAGCAGCCCTTGAAGGGGTGTTGGTGTGGGTGATTTCACTTAGGTGTGGGCAAGAAGAGTGTTGTGGGACCTATAACAGTGGCGGGCGTTCTTGGCGGGGTTGGGTCCAGGTTATCGGGTGACATGCCGATCCTTGTTCAAGAAGATCTGAATATCCGAAGGCGGTCGGTGATGTCCAGCACCAACAACCACGAAACCGGTTACGGGCTGATTAGTCGTTGCGCGGCCCGGATCACTGACATGGCCACCCAAATCCAACGCAGCCACACAATGGGTGTTCCTCACGGTGAACACGATGAGCCCTGGACGCTCGGGTTTCATCGGGTTGTTGACCGTATCTATATGCCGGTCATTCCTGCTGGTTATGCCAGGAAGGTGGCGGCTGTTTTCAAAGAATGCGACCGCATCAAACGCTCCAGGGTGGAACGGGCTCGTGACTTCAGTCGAAGCTAAACCCGGCGATACTATTTCCGACGGCTCGGAAATAGCAACAGTCGATGGTGTAACAAGGCGCCTAGCCGTCACCGACGCCCCGTTCTATCGGTCGTTGACTCGGGGTGATAAGGGAGATGACGTAGAACAACTTCAAGAACTTCTCGTCCGGTGGGGCTATCTAGAGCAACTTCCATGTGACCCTTCTCGGTTCGATTGGCGCTCGACAGCTGCGGTACGTCGTCTTGGGCAGGAAGCTGGAGTTGATCCAGTTACCGGGACCTTTGACCCGGGTTGGGTGCTTTGGGCATCCACCGCCGATGAGATCACCGTTGCGATTTCACTATTGCGTGCTGGGGAACCAGCGCCAACCCTTGGAATGACGGTATTGGAGTCGGCCTCGGTAGTTACTGGCTATTCGCTCGAGGCTGGCACTGACGATGCCCCCGTACATCTGGAAGGCAAGTGGGAGATCAAGATTGACGTGGAAAGCCTGCAAGGAATCGAGATGCTCTCTGAAGACAACGTCATCGACCCCGCAGCTCTAGCGGAATTGCTGCAAACGGCTGAGTTAAACGAGGAGATCGAGTTGGCACCAGGGGAGGTCTACGACTTTACCGTCAGCGCAGAATCGCTTTGGGTAAGAGAAGTACTGAGTATTCCCGTGACAAGCCTGCGTACATCTATCGACGGTTCAACGCTGTGCGTATTTGTACGAGATTCAGAGAGCGAACCTTGGACTGCCACTCTGGTCTCACCAGCGGCGTCACCCGGCTCAAACGTAATAATCGATGACAATCAAGAATTAGTAGAACGGGAGGTTCTGTTCAATCCATCTGAGGTGCTGGAGGAACCATTTTGTCCCTAGCTCTTGACAGAGTCACCTACTCTTACCCCGGATCATCCCTTGAAGTTGTGTCGAACTTCTCGCTCAAGATAGCGATATCTGGGTCATCAGCACTGGTCGGACCATCAGGGTCAGGAAAGTCAACTATTCTCGCCTTATCAGGCGGTCTATTGAGACCAGATTCTGGCGAGGTCAGAATTGGTGATAGAAGCGCGCCGAGTGGCCATGCTGTTCACTCCAGCAGTCAGGTCGGTTGGGTGCTGCAGAACCTCAGATCGTTAACGGCAAGAACAGCCCTGGACAATGTCGTTGTCGTGTTGCTGGCTCAAGGGCAGAGACGACGACAGGCTGAGGCTATTGCTCGGGAGAGTTTGGCGGCTGTTGGTCTTGAGTCCTTCGCTGATCGTAAAGTCGAACAACTTTCGGGTGGCCAGCTGCAACGGGTTTGTGTCGCAAGGGCTATCGCATCTAGGCCAAAAGTCATTCTCGCCGATGAACCCACTGGGCAACTCGACAGGAAGACCTCGCTGACTGTACTTGAGGCGTTCCTGACGGCCACCGTGGAATATGATGTGGCACTTCTCATTGCCACTCATGATCTTGAGATTGCCTCAATGTGTGACTCGATCGTTCAGCTGTGAAGAGCGGTGATAGGAGTTGGCGTCTACGGTCACTGGTGAGTGAGTCGTTCAGACGAACCTTTGCTTTGCCCATGCGGATCGCAGTACTGGTCCTTGCCAGCGGTGTGATGTTCCCAACGGTTCTGATCGCCGATCTGGTGATCTTGGAGGATCTTGTGGACTTTCGACGCGAGGAAATGTGGCAAGGCCGCGGCGTTGTAGTTGTAGACGGTGTCCCCAGCGACGACCTGCTTTTGCTGAGGTCCGCCTGCACCCAGATGGGCTCACACCATGGCCTTGCTGAGGTGGGAGGGTTCCGGGAACCGCAGCTTCACTCGCTGGCAACATATCCCGGAGTAGGGATTCGATTAGCAGGCCTCGAAGTCAGCACATGGCGAATGTGGTTCCCTGACTCAACCGTTCCTTTAAGCGGCTTTGCCGCGGGCTCGGGGCTCACGGAACGCGTCGGCCTGTTGACAGGTGACCCGATTCGACTGGATGGACTCCCCAGCCAGACGTTTGAGACCGAGATGATCATAAGCAGTCGTCG
>JAJRXF010000012.1 GCA_024276425.1 Actinomycetes bacterium
ATCTGATAGAACCACGAACCAGGCACGAGTGTTCCCTCCCAGGCCAACTTGGCAACCTTGTTCAGAGGTTTGTTCTACTTGCCCTTTTTGCGCCAAAGCCAGATGCCAGCGACAAAGAACACAAAGCTGAGGATGAGGTAGGAGAGCCACACCTCACCAGTCTCAATACCAAGTCTTGGAATCGTGGCCAAGATGGCCGTGAGTCCTCGGACCAGAAGAATCAAGATGATCACAAGCAAGATGGGTGCCAACAAGGCAAGCACGAGCCCATAGACGGCAATGCGAGAGGCCAGCATTGCCTTACCGGTTGTTGCATCTCGAACGGTATTGACATAGCCGACAACGGTGTCCGCTGCCCGCGTTGGCCAGTCCTCGTTCGACTTCGTAATAGCGTCCGCGTCTGACATTGCCTGGGATTCTATCGGACCCTGCGCCTAGCCCGCAGATTGTTCGGCGATCAACACCGGATCTGTCAGGTCGATGGTTCTAGGAGTCGAGGACATCGCAGGTATCAGTGGCGACGAGGAGGGCAATATCTTGGCCATAGATCAACAACTCTGCGGGCTGAGTACCGACGAGAACGGGAAAGTAGCCGGACGGATAGGTCTCAGCACCCGACTGGTCTCGGGGGGGAACGACAGCGAACCCGCAGAGAGATTCCCCTACCGGGAACCCATCGGCACCAAGGGCATCGTGGATTTCGAAGGCGGGTGTTCCGGCAGGGAAGCTTGCGACCTTTTGTATCTCGGCTGGCTCGCCGCTACTGGCTTGGATTGTTGTTGTGGTCGCATTGGCGGTGTCCAGGGCCGCTGGGTCGATGATACTGGACTCAGTGGCCAGCTCTGCCTCCTCGTCAACTGAGTCGGCCATTGCGTCTTCGGCACTAGATTCGAAGACCTCAGCTTCATCCGACATGGCTTCATCCGACATGGCTTCATCGGTGGCCTCGGCTACTGCATCCGAAAGCGTTTCCTCTGATGTTGGAGTTGCACCCTCAGCAGGGGCGCGGTCGGAAGCAACATCGGACTCATTGGTGGAACGGAACTGGGTGGTGGCGACGGCAATGCCGCCCAGTAGGGCCAAGGAGACTGCGGCGACGGACAGCCAGGTGGGAAGTCCGGACCGGCGCTTGGAGTGCCGCAGACGTTCCTGATTTGCGGCCGCTCTGTTTGTTGGGGCTGTCCGGTGGGGCCTGGGTCTGGCTCGATGCTCGGCTCTTGAGACCGCTGGTGGCGCCCCCACCTCAGCAATCGAAGGTTGGACCTGATGGTGGATCTGATCAAAGGCAGATAGGGCGGCCTCAATTTGTGTGGCTTGTAGTTCTTCCTCTGGTGGCGGAGTGGGAGTGGAAACTGCATTCTGGATTCGACCCAGTTCGCTGACAACGCGTCGTAGCTCTGTGTCTGCCTCGATCTGGGCAACCTGGTCCGGGGAGGCCTCGCCATCCAGGTAGGCAGAAGCGAGTTCGTCTCGCTCTTCGGGTGTCAGGTAGTTAGTCATTGCGTTCTCTACGACGTTGCTCGGAGGCCAACTGGTTCCCGTTTCTGGCCGATTGTAGATGATTGGCAAGATGCCTTCGGCCGCGGGCAATCCGAGAGCGCACCGTCCCGGGCGCAAGCTCCAGGGTTTCGGCTATTTCGGCATAGTCCATTCCGATGACGTCTCGGAGAACAACCGGGGCGCGGAATTCCTCTGGGATGAGGGGTAGCGCGTCCTCAATGGCGAGACGATCCACGATCTGACTGTCTGTTTGACGGTAGTTGCCACTCGTCTCTGAGCCATGATCCAAAGTCCGCTTGGGGTCATCAAGAATGGCCAAGGGTCGGCGATTTTTCCGCCGCATCTCATCTAGGCAAGCATTGGTAGCGACCCGATAGGACCAGGTTTTGAATGATGAGCGGCCATCGAAGCGGGTCAGGCCTCGAACGATGGCCAACAGCGCTTCTTGACAGCCATCGGCGGCATCAGCATCGTTGCCTGCCACTCGGCGGCATATGGCATAGAGACGCTTGTAGTGGCGCGACAACAACACATCTAGGGCCTGGCGGTCTCCTTGTTGGACCCGCTCGACAAGGCTGGCATCGCTCGGTTTGATCTCGTGAGCTTAGAGCCCGCGAGTTGTTTCAACGTAGACCCACAACTTTACCGGTACGGATTGACTCATCGGCGGCGAGGACAATCCGGAGACTATCCACTGTTTGGTTCAGTGGGCCCACACTGTCCACCTCGTGGCGTATCGCCTGGAGGAACCAGAGTTGTTCCAAGCGGCACAGTTCGTCGTGGTCCGGTTCGCCCTCGGTCGAAAGAAAGTCGCCTGCTTGAGCAAAGGTTGCCGACGGATTCAACTGAGCATGATGGAGGCGGATGGTGTTGGTTGCGGGGTGATTGTGGACATCAGAGGAGGAAGCGTCGGCGTCTTCGAGGCCGAGTTGACCCCAGTTGCGGATTGCAGGAGGGCTTTGTGGGTCTCCCATTCACGTCCTTGGCTTTGTTGATTGAGGTTTATTCGCATGACGAGCGGGGTACCAAGGTTGGGAACGTGAGTTGGGGTGAATGAGGCAATGGACACCGCGTCGGGGGCCAGCACGCCCAGAGCATGCTCGAAATCCCTAAAACTCTGAACTCCGCCAAGTTCGGCTGCGAGACGTCGCCCAGATTCGCCTCGGGTAACGATGCCACACAACTCGAAGCCGTCTATGCGGCGATAAGTCAAGCCGTGGGAACGTCCCACATGACCCGACCCGACCAGGAGCACTCGTACCGGGGAGGTCACCGTCGGACCACCAACTACTCGGTGGCCTCGGCGGCCAACAAGGCTGCACCAAGTGCGCCGATGGGACCGTCGGGCGAGAGGTGAACCCGGCTGGTCAACCCGAGGGAACGAACGAAGGACGACTGGTCCTCCAGACGGGTGATACCCGCCTTGACCTGGGTGAGGAAGGGTTGGCCAGCCTCACGAACTCCTCCGCCGATGACTAGCAATTCAACGTCAAAGGTTAGAGCAAGAAGGTGGATAGCTCGAGCAAGATGGTCTCCCAGCTTGATGGCCATGACCTGGGCCATGGGGTCGCCTTCCTCCGCTGCGTTGAACAACTCAACGGCGGCAGAGGAGTTTCCATTCGGCCACATTCGAGCAATGGCGGCACCGGAGGACACCGCCTCCAGGCAGCCCAGTAAGCCACACTCACAGCGGGGGCCATTGGCCATGGGAATGTGGCCGACCTCACCAGCCGCTCCTCGACTTCCCCGATGCAGCCTGTTGTTGAGCACAACCCCGGCCGCGATCCCGGTTCCGATATTGAGGAAGGCCAAACTGGTGCTGGGGGTGGTGCGACTCATGCTGGCGAATGCCCCAAGGGTGACGGCATTGACATCGTTCTCGACATGACAGGGTAGGGAGGAGTAGGCCTGAATTTCAGCCCCCAACTTAAGTGGTTGGTCGGTAATACCCAGGTTGACAGCCTGGCGGACGATCCCGCTTTCGACCTCGACCACACCGGGAATCCCAACCCCGATCGAAGTTATCTGAACTCCGCTCAGCTTGTCCTTGAGGGAGCCAAGAGTAGACAGGATTGACTCGGTCACGGGCTTGACACCACCAACCAGGGAGTCACGGCGGATTTCGGCCACCGGTTGGAGGTCCCGATTGAATGCGGCGGCGTGGATCTTGGTACCCCCGACATCAAGACCGACGAGTACGTCCTGACTCACTTGATGGTCCCATCAGTGAGGCCACCCAAGAATTGTCGCGAAAAGATGACATAGAGCAAGACGACTGGGAGCATTGCCAGGGTGAGGGCCGCCAGGACAGCGTTCCAGTCGGAGGCAAACTGCCCAAGAAAAGATTGGGCTCCCAGGGTGACGGTCTTGGTTTCCTCGCCGGGGGCCAGAACTAGTGGGAACCACAGGTCGTTCCAGACTGGCATCATGGTGAATTTGAGATCGCTGGGTTGCTTACGGTTCCAAGCTGGATGGGGATCATGATTCCGAGAGCCATATAGATACCAAGTACTGTATTCCCTCGGAAGTTGAACTCGACCAGGGCGCGGGCCGCCATGGTCGAGAAGGCAACGACCAACAGAGCGAGGTCAGGGTCACGATCAGGCTGTTACGGAAATAGAGATCGAAACTGGCCCCGTCCAAAACTAATTATGACGTGTCAAGCGTCACTCTCGGCTTCCATGATTTGGGCATTCAAAGGAAGGGGAACTAGCTCACCTTGATTTCGGCCAGTTCGAAGCGATAATCGTCCTCTTCATCTTCGTCGGGCCCATCGTCAGATCGCCCAGGGTTCGTGACCCAAAGCAATAGGTATCGCCCCGTTCCCTCGACCCGAAACTTTTCGCTACGGCTTTCATTCATGGCAATAGCAATGGGTACTCCCCACGTCGCTTCATCGGGGAAAAACTCCTCGAGCAGATAGAACGAAATGCTCCAATCGCGAGTGTTTGTTTCCAGATCAATCGTGGAAACGTGGGCATTTCCCCCGAGATCAATCAAATAGCCGATGCCGGTCTTGAGCCGCCCGAAGAGTGGGCCGCGATAGGTCTCACTGCGCCATGCCGTTTGGTCATCACCATCGAAGGCCAGGTGCACGGAGCCACCGTTTTCGTCTCCATCTCCTTGGAAATCGATCGCTGTGGCCCCAACGATGCGAGGATCGACCACTTCCTGGATGGGAGAAAGCATCGTTGCACCGCGGTCCTGCTCGCCGGGTTGTATTTCGTTGGTTTGAGGTCCCTCACCTGCGGTGGCAGCAGAGCCATCAGCGTTGCTATCAAAAACGCGTTGGCCGATTTCGGAACGAGAAAGCAAAACTCCAGCGACAAGAAGTCCAGTAGCAATCAAAATCAGGGCCATTGCTGGCAGCATCCATGACCGTTCGGAGCGGAGGAAACTTTCTTCCCTTTCCTCGCCGTAGTCATCCTCACCCAACCCGGATTGCTCGCTGGCATCATGACCAAGAACTAGCGTTCGGTCGGGGTGAACATACTCGGGCCGCACTCCAGAAAGGGCGGCGTGAAGATCCTTGGCGCTGGCAAAACGCTCCCCGGGTTCACGACACATCAGCTTGGTCACGATCTGATCGAGATCGGAGGGAACGTCGGGCTGAAAGGCTGAAACCGAGGGTGCATCCTGATGCAGTCTTGCCAGAGCGGTGGCGGCATCGGTGTCGGCCTGAAAGGGTGCTCGCCCGGTCAGGGTTTCAAAAAGAAGGACACCCAATGAGTACAGATCGGCCCTTGGGTCGACGGGGTCCCCGAGCACCTGCTCCGGCGCCAGATACTTAGCCGTCCCCAGTAGTGTGCCGGTGACGGTGAGATCGGTGTCTTCACTGGCTTTCGCGATTCCAAAGTCGGTGACCATGATCCGGCGATCCGGACACAAGATTATGTTCGAGGGCTTGATGTCCCGGTGAACGATGCCGGCTCGGTGGGCCTCATCGAGTGCATCAGAGATCTGCAGTCCTAGTTCGATGGCATCGGCGGGAGAAAGGCGCTTGACGCCGTCCAGGATGGAACGCAGCGTTTCGCCATGAACTAACTCCATGACAATGGCCTCGGTTTGGCGTTGGGAAACTGTGTCATAGATCGAGACGATCGAGCGATGAGACAGGCGAGCCGCCGCAACGGCTTCTCTTCGGAATCGAAGGAGGAACCCTCGATCGGTGGCCAAATGGGGGTGCAAGATCTTGATGGCCACGGGCCGACTTAGGACGGTGTCTCGTCCCTCCCAGACACGGGCCATGCCACCGGATGCGATGGGGTTAACCAGTTGGTAGCGCCCACCAATCAGATGTCCAGCAGATGCTGGGGTGGAATCATCTGGTGGATGGGGGGTAGTCACCCCGACAGCGTAGTGTCGGCCTTGTCGTCTTCTGAGGCGACCTCGGTGGATTCGCCGTCCGCTGAATGCTTGTGAAGCGCTCGGGTTTGGGAGATCGACCGTAGCCACCACACGATGAGGAATAACAGGGCGGTGCCAGACAAGGCATAACCGAGGCCAGGAATCGCGGTGCTACGGATCTCAAAGCGGGTCGTCGCTAGTTGGCGGGTCCCATCCGGGGTGAGCACGGTAACGAGTAGAGATGAGACTCCTAAAGACCGGGCCTCAACGTGGATAGGTATTTGAGATTCACCCGGTGGAACGAGGAACTCCTGGTTCTGCTCGACGACTCCAATGCGGTCACTCTGAAACCGGAGTTGAACCCGTCTTATCCCGGAACTGGTGTTGGTGATGGTCAACGGGATGGCGCTGGTTTGTGCGGCCAAGGTGATGGCGGGACCTTCGGGAAGACTGATCACGTTGAATGACTCTGCGAGATCTTCAGAAATGGTTCGGATGGCGGTTGCCCGTGCTGTTGGATTCAGATCGCGACTAAGGCCCTCGGCCAGCCGAACCTGAATTCCCTCCACGGAGGGCCCTCCTGTAACACGAAAGGTGGTGTAGGTAGCCAAGAGTTTGTCCACGTTCAACAGTTCTTCCCGAATATCCCCCAGATTTTGATCGGGGTTCTCCTGGGGGCGGAAGGGCAAGGTGCGCGAACCTGAGGCGGCTTCCTTCATAGAAATCGCCTCCATCATGCCCCCCTGATCCAAGGAGTCCAAGACCACTTCCAGGGCTTGGAGGTCGGCGTTTCGAAGACCAGTTCCACCCAAGATGATCGGGGATCGGTCCGTCTGGTAGCGAACCGCGAGAAGGGCCAACAATCGATGAGCGCGTTGCACTGCGTTGGTGGTTCGGGGAGAGGCCCGACCGTCGATGAGTTCGGAGGTGTGTTTGTTGTCGATTCGAACGACAGTCAATGACCCGTTGTTGCTGGCCATAGAACCGCTGGAACCGGCAGCGGTTTGCAGATCGATCACGATTTCGATTCCGGAAGAGGTCAGCAGTTCAGCACCGTCGGGGGTGACACCAGCATTCATTGGGATGATGCTCGGATCGAGATCGACCCCAACTTCGGCAAACCGCTCCCTCGTGCTGGACAGGGCCCGACGGTAATAGTCCGGCTGTCCAATGCTGGCCAAGGCCGATGGATCAAGGTCGAGTTGGATCCCGGCCACGACGGTTCGATCTCCCAAGGCGGCCACAAAACTGCTGGTAAGTTCGGGATCTGACTGCAACTGGGGCAACAACCCGTCTTCGAGTAGCACGGTCATCGGAAGGGATGGATGGGCCTCAAGTAGTTGGATTGCTTCGCTGAGCTCGAGGCCATCGGCGGAAGAAATGCTTAGAACCATTGAAATTGGAAAGAGGGGGATATTGGCGATATCGGTCGGAAGATGAATCAGATTGGTGCGGACACGAGCGATAGTCCCCGCCTCGTCTCGAACCTCGATGGTGACGGGGTAGACGCCAGGATCTCCCAAATAGATGCTTTCGCTGCCCCGTGACTGAAAGCTGCGCACCGCTATGGAGAAGCTAAGGTTTCCCGCCTCATCCCGGCTGAGGCTCTGCAGTGGCACGGCGGCGGTTCGGTTGACAACAACCGCAGGTTCGGCGTACACGTCGACCTCGTCCAGGATGGGAGCCCAGATGGTCGCTTGAATCGTGGTCGTTTCGGTGATGTCGCGATTCCAAGCCAAGCCAAGCTGCATCTCACCGTCTGCTGGAACCCAAGGGGTTTGGCTCCTCAACTCCAAGGCCCTGTCCTGAGAAGTGGCCACTTGCAAAGCGGTGGTGCCAACAGAGCCGAACAACCCGAAAGTCAACGTGAGGATGAACAAGATGGAGGCCTTCACCCCGGTCGGTCCCAACGTAGAACAACGAGGCCTTCGGCCTGCGGCTCAAAACCGAGGTGTCGATAAAGTTGGTAGGCCCGAACGTTGCGTTCTTGGGTATTGACCATGGCAGTCTTGGCTCCTCGGCGATGAAGCCAACGGAGGCAATCGTGGACCAGCGCTGTGCCGATACCTTGGCCTTCGGCTGTTGGTGAGACAGCCAACCGTTGCAGGTATCCACGATGGCCCGCTCGGCCGGTAACGGCGTAGCCGGTGACGTCGCCATCCTGGATAGCAACCCGAAAGCGGTGAGTGGGAGTAGCTCGTCGTGCCTCATTGAGGGCCTCACGGTCGAACTGCCAGAAGGGTTCGAAGGCGGATCGATCGACCTCGACCACGGCCTCCCGATGCCATGGCCTTCCCGCCCGAATCTTCACCCCTGAGCGAAATCCGAGCCGAGTAGATTCGGCTTGTTTTGGAGGATCTAGTAGGGGGTAAGCCAAGAGGTGGAGTCGTTCGTGAAGTTGAAATCCAGCCTGCAGAAAAGGTCGAGTGTCTTCGGGATAGAGAGCGGGGGTTACTGCTCGGACGACTCCAAGGGGTCCAAGGGTTGTCAGGCAGCGAAGAATGTCGCCAGTGCTCGGCCCGCGGCCGGAGGGCCTTGGGCCTAGCAGGGCGACATAGGGATCTCCTTGCCAGGGCACAACTCGTAGACGGCCAAAGCCGGTAGAGGTGGACCGAGTTCGTTGAAGTCCGGGCCCAGAAGGATGCAGAGGGGCGTGTTCCACCGAGGATTGACACTATCACCATTGGGGTAGCCGGTTCCTGTAGCCCTTCATGGTGCCGGCAAGTGCGGGTTTTGATCATGATTACACCTAGGTTGTCTTCCTATGACGGTGTTGGTTGCCACCCACGATCTCTGTCGGCTTCACGATACAGGACCCGGCCACCCGGAATCCCCGGACCGCCTTGCAGCAGTGCTGGCTGGAGTTGAGGCTGCCGGGCTCGGTACCGATGTGAAATG